>JAZPXZ010000082.1:0-20438 GCA_045543915.1 Wujia sp. | reverse complement strand
CCTACCTTAGGCAAATAATCCTCTGAATATATCTGTGTTGGCAGCTTATAATCAGGGTATGGATAATACATTTTCTCAACCTTCATATGATTATTCTCAAAGAGCTTACAAAGTCCCTTTTTAGAAAATGTTTTTACTCCTCTAGTCTGAGTATATCCCTCTATACCCTCGTAGTATTTACTTACATGGTCTTCCTTACAGCCTGCCCAGTACTTTAAGCCATATTTGTTTTCTATAGCTACAATTAGCTTCCCACCAGGTTTAAGATGCTTCTTAATAATAGCAATAAACTCATTGTAGGCATCCTCGCTATGGATATAAGAAGCTCCATATTCAAGTACTCCTATAAGGGTAATATAATCATAATCACATGGAAGAGTAGGCTCAATATCCTGAAAATTACCAACCATAATATCCACATTGTCATAGTTTTTATTACGATTAGCATTAATCAAGCTTCTCTTCTTAGATAGCTCTATACATGTAACACTTTTGGCATTCCTAGCTAATGCACCTGTTATGGCTCCACAGCCAGAACCTACCTCCAAAACCTTGGCATCCTTATGAAAAGGATACCATTCAATAATATTTTGTCTTATAGGAGACAGATGATACAGAATTGGCCAGCTCTTCTTCTGGGCGATTACATCGTTAAAATCATCCTCATTATGGTTAGTTACTATATCTAACAGTTCATCCTCTACATCACCATCTGAATATAAGTCCTTGCCTGGGTAATAATCATAATTTAGTTTTACCTTTCCTACTAACTCGCCCATATATGCCTCCGTTACTGCTTCAAAGTTATCTCACTACTCAAATCAAAATAGCCTACTGAATTTTTCTCTGACACAACCATAATATTGAATGCATCGTACAGCCTGTGATACACTACAAAATCCATTCGCTCATAGCTTGTGCAGCCAAGAGATACTAAATAATCTCCTCCGTGAAGTCTCATAACCTGTTTAAAGGTGACCTCAATCTCATCTCCAGCCTTCTTAGGTCCTACCTTTACATTCTCGTACAAGGTATTCGTTCCTGTAAGGTCTGTTCCCATTCTATCCTTAATGGTATATGCGAAAATCGGTTCTTCAACATCTCCATTAAATCTTATCTTCATTTTAATGTAAAACTCTTTATCCTTTTCTATGGAATTAGTAATTATTCCATTAGAATCCATCATACAAAAATCAATGATTTCCCCTCGTTTATCTCCATACTCAACCACACTTGGATTAACATTAAACTTGGCTTTCCACAAGGTTTCATCTATAGCTTTAGCTGGCTCCACTTCGACAACATTTTCTTCAGCCTCCTCAGGTGAATCAGGCAACTGGGTAGTCTCTGAATTATCAGTCGCATCGCTGCTAACTTCTTCCAAAGTGCTTTCCTCGTTTTCACCCTCATCATATTGATTTACAAGAATCTTCTTATATATGTCAATGATATCCTTTGGAGTTCCTTCCTCCACCACATGACCCTTATTAAGAAGAATTGCTCTATCACAATACTTATTAATACTACTAAGGTCGTGACTTACAAAGAGAATCGTCTTATTATTAGCTTTAAACTCTTCAAACTTGCGGAAGCACTTTGCCTGGAAGAATACATCACCTACAGATAAAGCCTCATCCACAATTAAAACCTCTGGTTCTATATTTATGGCAACTGCAAAAGCTAGTCTTACAAACATACCACTAGAGTATGTTTTTACTGGCTGATTAATAAACTCTCCAATATCAGCGAACTCAATTATCTCATCTAGCTTCTCAGTCATCTCTTCTCGACTAAAGCCAAGCATAGTTCCATTAAGGTATATATTCTCTATACCGTTATATTCAGGGTTAAAGCCTGCTCCTAACTCCAGTAAGGCGGATATTCTACCATCAACGGTAACCTTACCCTCAGTCGGGGACAGAACACCGGTTATAATCTTAAGAATTGTAGATTTTCCAGAGCCATTTGTTCCAATTATTCCAACAGTTTCACCCTGCTTAACTGTGAAGTTAATATCACGCAAAGCGTAATGCTCCTTATATCTAACCTTTCCTTTACTACTAAAGGCTTCCTTTATACGATCTACAGGCTTATCATAAAGCTTGTACATCTTTGTAAGATTTTCAACTTTAATTACATCTTTACTCATTAATATACTCCTCTGTTATAGGACATCTGCAAAATGTGGCTTAAGCTTCTTCATTAATCTAATTCCAACTATATTCACTGTAATTGTTATAGCCCAGAACCATAGCATCATATAGAAGTTGCTAAAGAACCACCTTCCATCAATTAAGGCTTCTCTATATCCGTTAATTACATAGAACAACGGATTTAATTTGTAGAACCAGCTCCAGCTACCTGGAAGCATATTATAATCCCACATTATAGGAGTAAGCCACATTATAAACTGCATAGCGATATTCAAGAACTGTCCTACATCCTTCATGAATACATTAAGTGTAGAAGTAATCATTGATAAGCCTAATGCAAGTGCTGTTAAGCACAACGAAAAATACAACATATCTATCAGGTGTAGGATTGGTAATCTTCCGTACAAGCCATACACGATAATAATAATGGCATTAAATATAATGTTCATAATAGAAGATGCCATAATCTTTACCAGTGGTAAAATATCTATGTTAAACACCAGCTTTTTAACTATATAGCTATATCCTGTAAATGCTCCATTGCCATTAAGCCATGCATCAGAGAAGAAGTTCCAAGGAATCATACCTGCTACAAGCCATAATATAAATGGCGCGTTAGACATAGGCTGAGATCTAAATCCAACCTGGAATACGAACCAGAACAAAAGTATAGTCATAATCGGTTGAATTACACCCCAGAAAACGCCCAGATAAGAGCCTGAGAATCTGCTCTTAAAATCACTTACAGCAAGTGACTTTATCTGCTTTCTAGCCGCCCAAATACCAACTAACATATCAAGTAATACTTGCTTGTTGCAAAGTAACACTATCAACAATATTACAAATACAATAGGCATAACAACCAATCTATAATCCACGCTTTTGTCTACGGCAACTACAAAATCACACTTAGTAGTTATAAAAGGATCTACATCTCCAGTTCTAAATGTAATATATTCAGCTGACACGGTTGCTGCAGGAATATCATTCTTGTTATATAAATCTATTTGTTCAGGGGTATAGATAGTTTCTTCACCATCAACATCCACTACTATACTTTCTATATCCCAGAACTCAACCTCAATATCACAGTCTATTCTTAACAGCTTAATCTCTTTTACTGGAACACTAAATTTATAGGCCTTCATCTCAGAGCTTGCATCTATCTTTTTAGGTACGCATTTTGCTTCTGTAAATTCCTCACCTTCATTTTCCAAATAATAAAGCTTAACTGTGGTTGAGTTGTCAACTCGCATATTAATCTCTATGTCTATGTCACCCTGCCTATATATTAGCTCCTTTGGCATTACTAACCCTAGAAAAATAGCAGCTAGCAAACTAATTATAATAGCTATTATTGTGTACTTTTTACTCATATCCTACCTCTAAATTTCTCTATACTTGAAATTTCTGTGTGTCCTCATCCCAAAATCCTGCCATCTTATCAACACCCACAGGAAGGCTCATTTTGGCTTCCCAGCCAAGCTCCTTTTTTGCCTTGCTACAATCCAGCACATTAACATTTACATCTGCTGACTTAGCATCCATAAAATCCTTAGTAATAGGCCTTCCGGTAACTGCCTCTACACAAGACAATATATCAAGCACTGAGTAACCCTGGCCGCTACCTATGTTGAAAATCTGCTCGTCCCCCTCATATTCCACAGCTTTTATGAAGGCTTCAACTAAATCATCTATATAAATGTAGTCTCTGACGGCTTTTCCATCTCCCCAAATTTCAACAACCTTGTCCATATATGCACTTGCGATAAATGTGGATATCACACCCTGACCTCTGAAAGGCTGTTGTCCCGGTCCATAAGGATTTGCTATACGCAAAATTCTAGTTTCAATTCCATACAGCTTAGAATACAACATAAGATACTTTTCTACAGCCAGCTTATGTATTCCGTATGCACTTTGAGGATTAGTCGGATGGTTCTCGTCAATAGGAGTTCGAACAGGTACTCCATAAACCTGTCCACCAGATGATGCATAGATAAGCTTCGAAGCTTTGTTCCTTACACAAATATCTAGCAATTTTATGGAAGGGATAAGATTAGTCTGTGCATCCCCCAAAATATTTTGGTTAGATATATTCGGCAAACTTGTGCTGACAAAATGTATTACACAGTCACCCTCCATGATGTTTGCTTCCATACCTGCTCCTGATACGAAGTCGCAAGCAACAAAATCAACACCTGCAGCCTCAAGGGCTGCAGATGGTGCTCTATCTAATACAACCACATCATATCCATTATTTTTAAATCCTAAAGCAACATTGGTTCCTATAAACCCAGAACCACCTAATAGCACTACTCGCATAAGCTTTCCTTTCAGTTATAATTTACCTGTCAAACAATTCGCAATACTGTTGAGCAATATTTACTGCTGAGAAAAAGTCTAATATCTCCATAGAGTGGTTCTTAGCATTTTCGGTATATACATCTAAATTTTTATACCACTCAATAAAGCTATCCCTATCATCCATGTTCTCGTCCATAATAAGCCCACCATTTGTCTTATCTATAAACAGCTTCAGGTCACCTGTATCAGTTGACAAAACTGGTACCCCGATGCTCATAGCCTCAATACTCACAATCGCCAAGCCTTCGTATACAGATGTAAGAACCAGACCATCAAGAACCTGGAATAGCTCTGGAGTACTGTCAACAAACTTGATTCTTTTTACACATTTTTCAAGTTTATAGCTGGCGATTCTCTCATCAACCTGTTCACTAAGGGCACCGTCACCTACTATAAGAAATTCAATTTCATCATGATATTCCTGCACAGAATTAATCATATCCAAATATCTAAGCGGATTCTTCTGGTCAGTCATTCTTCCAATAAGAGCCACATGCTTCTTATCTGGGTCAATACCATATTTTTTGCACAAATCATTCCTATCCCATGATTTATCTATGGTATTTCTTATTCTACTGTCGTCGATAGCCGAATATATTACTCTTATTTTTTCTTCACTAAGACCGTACTTCTCCATAAATACTGTCTTAATCTTCTCATTGACTGCTATATATTTATCCAGGGCATGTATACCCTCTGAATTATAATATTCTATCCATCCGTACTTTGTATCATATACATCCTGTGCAACTATAATCTGGTCCTTAAAGATTTCTCTAAATTCCAACAAGTTTGTCTCCAGCCATGGAGAATTATTACATAACCAAATCACTTCTGGATTATACATCTCTTTAAATCTCTTCAACGCATCAAAATAATCGTCAAACTCTACCAACTCTCTAAGGTCGTAATTTGCTTCACACAAGCCATTAAGCTGATAGTTTAAAGACCCCTGTCCTTTAGCATGACGTTCCATAGTAATCACACAAAAGTCGTACTTGTCCTGAAGCGCTCTCATTATCTCTATCGTATTTCTTTCAACTCCGCCAACAGCCATAAATATTGGTAGCACAAATACCATTTTCTTTTCACTATTATATTCATACGACATATTAACAGAATTATAAGCGGGTATAGTCTTATTACCCTGTACGATATAAAATTCATTTGCAAGCTCTACATTCTTTATCACTTGATTTAGGGTAAATGTTTCTCCTACAACATTATAACCCGGCAGTCTCAAAAGCCTACCACAATACGGATGTTTTCCTTCTGTAATATTATCTAAGGATTTACAGTTATCACAAGAATAGATAATGCAATCCTCTAAGCTTAAAGCTCCTACAATAGGATAATCGTCTAGGGTACTTGAAACTATCACATAATCCAGTTCTCTGCACAATAGGGTATATGCAACCTCTAACATCTGATTGTCGTCTATGCACTTTGCCTTTGGACTATAAATATACTTTCTAGACTCCTCATCAGTGAATTCTCGTACCACCTTGATTCTCTCTTTAAGCACATTACACTTTCTCTCATATGCATCAAACATTTCAAGGGCAGAACCTTCTAGCTTAATCTGCACATTTTCAATAAATCTGTGATTTGTATTCTCTTTTCTTTTAAATCTATTTAAAAAACCAAACATTCTATTCCTCTTTTATTCAACTACATATTCCAACATCCTGTTACGTATTTCCGCGTCGTCTAATAATATCTCTTCTGGCTTATCAATTCCCTGGGCTTTTTTTGCATCAATAAAAACTTTAATCATCCAGAATATCTTGTCGTTGCCTTGAAGATTAAGTGACTCTGCAATTTTAACAATACTATCTATGTCGTCCTCTTTAAATATCTTACTATTAAAGAATCTTTCTAGATTTGTAGCCCACATCCACGCTATCTCAAATAGCATCCACTTTCTGTTACTTGAAATAGTATTGCTACTATGCACTCTGTATTCCATAAGTGGCTTTTCTATCAGCATACACTCAGCAACCTCTGCTGCCCTTAAGGCAAAATCCCAATCATGAGCGAAACGAAGGTTTCTCATACCACCAATTTTCTCATACAAGCCTCTTGTGAAAAGGAAATTGCTTGTAGTTGATGTGAAATTAGTCATAATAAGGTTCAGCTTAAAATCGTCAGTTGCCTTAAATGATAGCTCTGGATGAGGAACAGTCCATGGCTCCATATTCTTCCAGCCCTCCTTAAGGCCCAGCTTATTACCTTCTGTATCAATAATCTGAATATAGGAGCAAGCAAATTCAACCTCTGGTCTTTTCTGAAGTTCTTTAATCATTATCTCAAATCTATCCTTGGTGAATATATCATCAGAATTAAGTATAGCCAGATATTCTCCCTTTGCCATACTAAGGCCCTTATTAATGGCATTATGAGCTCCTGCATTTTCCTGACATACCAAGGTAAGTCTCTCATCCTTGTAGGACTTAATAATATCAATTGAAGAATCCTTAGACCCATCATCTATTACAATTAGCTCCAGATTCTTATATGTCTGCTTTAACACACTATCTATGGCCTGCTTAATAAACTTCTCATGATTATAGCTTGGGATAACCACTGACAACAAAGGCATATCCTTCAAATCCTTCTTAAAAAAATTCAACATATTCTTCTCACTCCATAACTTTATATGTCTTTAGCTTCTCTATATCTTGCTCATGTAGAATATTCATATATATGCAATCACCATTCTCCAGGCGAAGTCCATCTATATTATTCTCGTATATACTTCTTACTGCCATAAGAATCCTCTCATATGACATTGAAACATCCTTCATGTCATACACATAGTTAGTACAAAACTCTTTCTCGCATACTTCATCGGACACAAATACTCTACCTTGATATATAACAGAGAGTAATATTTTCAAATCATCAGCTATTCTTCTTTCTGCCTCATCATATAGAACACAGATGTTAAGATTTGGTGGCTGATATATATTTTTTTTGTAATCTCTATCTGTAGCATACTCTTCCTGTATAAGCCTTTTGGTATTCTTTTGAATGTCCATCTCACTAATAATCTCCATAGTAAGACTTACTTTATAGTAGCTTCTCGGGTCCATTCCAGTAAAATATATCTGGGAGTCCTCTGTATGTAAGAAATCTAGCTTTTTCTTACCATTTCCATTAGTTGACTTGATTTTCAGTTTTTTAATAGCACCCTTATCATCCTCTGCTACTGCCACTACATTCTTAACCGTACATGGTTCATTAGATGGGTCATATCTTAATACCGATAATCCTCTAATTTCCATCTCCACTGCATGCGTAATTTGTCTATTCTCGAATCTTTTAGATTCTGCTTCAGAATACTGGCCATTACTTGTAGGAACAAACATCTGAGAAGAGCATGGATACATATAGTTATACACCGCTTCTGCTACAATAGAGTCATCTATGTTTTTATCCCTTACAAGTCGCTTAGCCCAACCCATATACATAGCAAACTGGAATATCATCCTATACAAGGCCGAACACTCTGCTTTGTCATGTCTATCATTCTTAGCTTCTATAAGCTGCTCTAGCTCTCTAGTTCTGGCCTTCATATCCTCCATGTGAGACATAATATCTAAACCACGCTTGGATGTATCCTCTGGATAATGCTCAACATAATCAAATAGTGCTTTCTCGAACAAATCTATTCCCATAGCCTTGTTATGCTTTACCTTGTCATGCAGACTTGCGAATACCACCATCTGATCACCGGCAGAATTCTGTCTATTGCAAAACTTATCTACATCTGCATATATATGGTGATGATATGCCACAAGGTCAGGATCATAGAAGATTCTAACCCCATTCTCAAAAAGTCGGTAACCAAGCTCTATATCCTCGAAACCATATCTATCAAAGGTAAGATCAAAGTGCTTATCTAGCTTATCTAGCTCAGCCTTAGAAACACTTATATTAGATGTGTAAAAATGCCTAAAGTCTGTCAAAGAATATGGTGGCAAACCGGCAAACCCAAACTGCTCGCAGCCTATATTTGTTATATGGTACATAAGATGATTCATCTTAATGTCCTTGTGCCACTCGATTCTACCTAGAGTACATATCTTATCCCCATATTTGAGGTGATTCTCATAATGATGATTAACGAAGTCCATGTCCGGAAATATATCATCTCCTGTAAAAATCACTATCTCACCCTTAGCTATCTTAAGGGCAGCATTTCTAGCCCTGCTTGCTCCTCCATGCTCATTCCTAAGTATGGTTATAGGTAAATCTGTGAACTCTTCTATGATTTCAACAGTATTATCACTTGATGCATCATCAGAGCATATAATCTCATAGGTATACTTAGTGTTCTTGTGAACCAGTCTCCATGTATTTAAAACATCTCGTATTACATCTGATCTATTATATGTGGCAAATATTACACTAACATTAATTATATCTGACATAGTTACCCTCTTAATATCTTACTTTAAATCCTTAATTCCACCCCACTTCTGATCCTTGTCAGAAATAGTTAAATCCGCCTTAGTCATACCTTCTGGAAGTGGCCACTCTACACCTATCTCAGGGTCATCCCAGAAAAGTCCACCCTCATCATTGGCATGATAAAAGTCTGTACACTTATAACAGAACTCTGCGCTCTCAGAAAGCACGATAAAGCCGTGAGCAAAATTCTTAGGTATGAAGAACTGCTTTTTGTTCTCTGCTGAAAGGTGAACTCCATACCACTGTCCATAGGTTGGTGAACCCTCTCTAAGGTCAACTGCCACATCAAAAACCTCTCCACTTACAACTCTTACAAGCTTGTCCTGTGGGTAATTGATCTGAAAATGAAGACCTCTTAACACTCCCTTCTTAGAGCTGGACTGATTATCCTGTACAAACTGACAATCAATTCCTGCTGCCGCAAAATCATTGTAATTATATGATTCCATAAAGTAACCTCTCTCATCCCCGAATACGGATGGAGTAATCACCTTAAGTCCCTCTATGTTACAGGTTTCTACTGTTATCTTACCGAATTTTTCTACTGCCATGTATACTATCCTCCTAAAAAATTATATACTTTTCCATTATTTACACATAATTAGTTATATTATACTACAGGCATAGATAAAATGCAATTTTCATGTTGCACCAGAAGGGTTCCCCGAAAAATTATTCTTAAGATATTATTTTACAAACCCAGAAAGCAATCACATTTATAGTGACAAACTCTCAATCTTCATGTTACAATTGAATCAGTTAGGAAATGCTGATGACGAGGCAAATATGCCTGAGTTGTACTATTGGGCACAGCTATTTCGTGCCACCACTTGGGAGGAGATAATTATGTTGGCTGAAAAGAATAATGCAATTCGTGAGGGAATAGTTACCTTGAAAGAACTATCAGAAGACGAGAAGATTCAGCTGGAATGTGAAGCTAGAGAGAGATACAGAAGAGACTTGGCTTCTGCCACAAGCTATGGAGAAAAGCAGGGGCGTGAGTTAGGGCGCACTGAAGAACGCGCAGTTAGTATTTCCATACTTGTCACAACTTTAAAAGAGCTCAATCATACACAGGAGCAAATTATAGACCAGCTAGTCAAAAAATACAACCTATCTCCTGATGAAGCCAAAGAACATATGAAGGATGATATATAATATAACATTCATACGATGCAACATCAAAAAGAGCAAAGCACAGGCTTTGCTCTTTTTCTATCTAAACACCCATCGTTTCTGAATAAGAAAGCTTATGAAAAACAATAAGGTATCAACAACCATCTTAACGATTAGCTCTGGAAGCGGTAATACAGAGAAGAACAGGGTTACCAGACCTGCCGACGCCAATGCCTGTACCACACATAACGCATAGTACCTAAACATGGTACTCTTCACATTCTCCTTTGCTCCAAACACAACATTTCTGTTTACAAAGAAATTAAACAACGAAGATACTACCCTTGCTCCTATGGTGGAATACAAAATATAATGCTTAACCCCACTTAAAGCCCATACCAACAGCTGAAATAATCCTATATCAATCAAGGAGGAGCTAAGAGATGATAATGTAAACTTAACAAAGCTTCCTAACAGCAAAGCATATATTTTAGCAGAATCCCTAATAGGATTAAAGTGAGAGCCCTCATTATTATTCTCATAGATGGTTTCTATAAAAATACTGTCTATCCCAATTTTCTTGTGACTACACATAATAAGCATGTTCATCTCATACTCATAACGCTCGCCCTTTATATCTGCGAACTCATCTATTAACTCATTAGGAATACCACGAAGTCCTGTCTGTGTATCCTTAAGTTTAATTCCATACAATAGCTTAAACAGAACACTGGTTATGGAATTACCAAACTTCGATCTAAATGGCACATCCTTGTCGAATAATCTCTGTCCAAGAATAAGTTTGCCCGAAGATTCCTGCAGCTTCTTCCACAGCCTTGTAACATCAACCACAGAATGCTGACCATCTGAATCCACAGTAATCACTCCAATATATTGGTTCTTTAGCTGATTATCTGAATAATATGCCAGCGCATCCTTTAATGCTCTTCCCTTCCCTAAGTTCTCTTTGTGTACAAGAAGCTGGCATTGAGGCATGTCCGAAAGCTGGTCAAATATATAATTATACTTGTCATGGCTACCATCATTAACCACCAGAATCTTATCAAATCCACTATCAATCAGCTCTGACACATAGGTAACAAGCTTCTCAGATGGATTAAGGGTAGGAATAACTATAACAGGCCTATTACTGTTCATCTAAAATCTCTTCCTCAGTACTTTCTACTACATCAACTTCATCATTCTTCTTGGCAAACAAGGAACACTCAAAAATTCCTATGATAATCATAGTCCACACTGCATGCCCTATTAAAACATATCTATCATTTGGAGGTGCTCCATCACCTACAGAGAACCATATGCTGATAATTGTGCACATACCTAGGAATGGTAGCATTAGCTTACCAAAATTCTTAAGTAGCTTGTTTTCTCTATATAATGCCTGATAGACAAATGCAAATATAGCTAACACGAATAGAACCACACCTATAGAAAAATTGTAGTATCTTACATATGTATCGGTAAGCTTCGGTGCGATGTTGGACATGCATTTTATATTCCATGCGTTATTGGTTTTCGTGTATCCATAATAAGACTTATATGCTGTTACATGAGGAAACTCAAAGCCAATAAAATCATCTAATATATCCGCTACAACCTGAGCTGATTGGTTTTTCCATACAATCTTAGCCATCTCCACATACATTTCACTGGCTCTTTCGGCGCCAACTCTCTCCTCAAGCATAGGGGCAAGATAATACATAACATTATTGTTGTGCTTATCAAACTTCTTAGCCTCGTCTATAGAGATGTTTGCCTTAATGTCATCAGGGAAGTAATCATAATTCTTAGCCATATGTGTCCATACAACTCTATCAAGTAGGATAAAGGACGCATCGGTAGATACTCTTCCCTTTATACCAGGAGTTTGGGTAACTGCATTAATTCCTGTATTAATCACAATTGCAATAACCATCACCAGTATAGTTAATGCAAATTTCTTAAACTGCTTGGTCTTAAACACTTTTGCAATTCCGAATACTACAATAAATAAACCACAGCTATAAACTCTATCTGCTCTAACCATAGCCTCGAGAAGGTAAGCAACAAATAATATTATAATTTCCTTCTTAGAAATATCTTGAATATTCCAAATTTTAATGCACTGAACAATAATCACAAACAGCATAGAAAGTGCTATGGAGTCTGGTAGTACAGTGAAATTCATAAATGTAATCATAGGTATACTAATAATGTATAAGCTAAAGAATATCTTCTTTGGCACACCTAGCTTTTGCAAATCCATAATACTTCCTATGGTATGAATGACATAATATATACAGCCAAAGCAAAGTATAGTTTGTCCCAAAAACACAGGAATGTTATATGCCAATCCTGTTAATCCCTCAAACCATATGGCTACTTTAAGCAAAAGTGGATAGAATATGTTTCTATATTCGTCTAAAACTAAAGTCTTACCGATTTCAATGTACTCATCCGTATCTCCAAAGGTTGGAACACTTGTGATGTTTCTAAACATCCAAATGAGTGACATTGCGATTTGAATGGACATGAGGGAATATAAAATAAATCTTATAAATACTACTTTCTTTTTCATATAGTTCACTTTTCTTTTGCCAATAATTATATGTCGATAACACCATAAATATCTATATCATTATCATTACATATATTTACAAGCTCCTCTAAATCTTTTATTTTTGTCTTTCCTGTATGTTCAACTAATAAACACTTACCAATTCCAAACAAAGTTGATAATTCATTACAGTCGGAGCGCACATGTTCCAACCGTTGAGTCTCTATATCTTGTTCTCCAAGTTTAGAAACAAGTTCATCAACCATATTATCAGCCACAATGCCAAAATCTGTTCCTATTAAAGCCATCTTCTGAATATTGTTTTTCTTGCATGCCAGAACTATTTTAACAACTAGCATTCCAAACCTATCGTCATCCTCAGATTCAGTAACCTTTCCTAAATATCGTAATCCAAACATACTTTCATATCCGGACTCAGCCAATACCTTGGATGTAAATACGAAATACATTAGTATTATACAACAATGTATAACTATACCCAGAATAACTCCTAACACAACATTTTTTATCTGAACTTGAGCGGGTTCGAGTTTAGCTAATTCTTCTTCTAAACTAGCAACCGAAGACTCCACAATTTCTTCGTCTTCATTTTTGCTATCAACTACACCTATAGATTCATTATAATAAGCCAATTGCTCGTCACTAAATGTTTTCTTAAGATTAGTTAAACGATTACTTGCGTTGTAAATATCAGTTTGTACACCGTCAATTGCACTACTGATAGAACTATCCATTACAATGGCATTATATTCATCGACCACTTCAACAGAGTGTTTTGCAATAACTCCTGAAAACTCATCACAATATGCATCAATACAATTCTTTACTTTTTCGCTTAAACCTTTACATTGTTCATCGTTTATTACATAAATATTAAAACAATTCGTTATACCTGCTTCGCCCATTTGGTAGTTTGTTGTAATCAGCTCATCTATATATCTACTATCCATGCCTAACTCTTCAGCCACCTTTGTAGCCATTTCGCCTGAATTTATATATTGAACATATGCAAGTACAATATTCCCCAATATTACTTTTTGCTCATCAACAGATAAATTTGAAATATTTTCTATCGAAATTTTGTAATACAAAGCAGTTCTATTTACTTTGTATGGATTTTGAGATAAATAAATAGACGAATCCTTGTACTTTGTATACTGCTGAATGGATCTATAATACTGTACTGCTAAATCTACATTTTGTATTTCAACCATATCTAAACTAGACTTTGCATCTTCTATACGTTCTTCAACCTCAACTTTTTCTTGAATTTGAATACTTGCACTAATTTTATCTCTTTCTTGAGTATATTCTTTCTCGTCTCTTGCATACATAAATGCACCAATAAGGATGCCAAATATTCCCGCTAATAGCACAGCCATCCACCAATAACGAAAAAGACTTTCTATATATCTTTTTATATCTATACTGCGTTCTATATTACCTCTCATGTACTACCTCCGTCCTTGATAATTTCCTTTCAAATAGATTTATATAAACAATATCTACATTACATTATAAAATAATCAATAAGTAAACTTTCTTTAGTATGAACTAAAAATTGTATTAAAAGCAAAGCTCATTTCAGTGTTTAAAGCTGACCCACTTCCCATATAAGTGGTAAGTGGGTCAGCTTTAAATATAAAATGGGAACATTGTTCTTTTAACGGTCAAATATGTTATTATAAATGATTATCCCAACTAGTAAATTCTTTCATGATTTTTTCGGCCTCTGCTGTGGGTTTTTCTCTTTCTCCTATCTTTTTGCATGGTGTTCCGACATAAATACCCCATGGTTCTAAATCTTTGGTTACTAAAGCATTTGCACCAACTACTGCACCTTCTCCAATAGTTACTCCTGGCATCACTGTACAGTTAGCACCTATATAAGCGTCGTCATTTATTGTGATATCCCCATATTCGGTTTCTCTGCATCCACCCGGAAGATGTTCAATAGAATATACTCCATTTAATTTGTATGTGCTTGTCAATATCTTGGAACCTGGTCCTATAAATACTCTATCTCCAATCTTTGTGTTAGCACCACCTTCAACAAGAACAAACCACGTAAGAGTTGAGAATTTTCCAATCTTCAAAGATTTTCCTGCATCTATAAATACATTATCAAAAATCTGACAATTATTATCTAATTCTGCATTTCCAGGATGTATCATTTTACACATAGGATACAGCCTTACATTTTCACCACAAAATTTCAATTTGTCTCTTAAATTATCACCCATTAAATCTAAACCTGGTAGCATAGCTTTCAATTGCTCAATATTGCTCATTTTAACCTCCATTCATCTTATAACAAGATTTTAAAATCTATCTAACATTCTTTCTTTTTTCATATCTTCTAGCATTTCAATATAAGAATACTTTGGATTATATCCAAAATCACGAGTTGTTTCTGTTATATCCATAATATATTGAGGTGCATTAGGTTTGTCAGGTCTAAATACAACCGACGATTTATTATCTTCATCAAAAACAGCTTTAATTCCTAACACTTGTTCTTCTAAGGATGTTCCTATTCCTGTTCCGGCGTTATACAGTCCAGTTTTAACATCCGATGTCGCCGCCAAATATAATAGTCTACACATATCTTTAACATATAGCATATCCTTTTGCCTAGTCGGATCTCCCCAGATTTCAAGTTTCTTTCCTTCTATTGCATTATCTATAATCTCCCGATACATTTTCTTTTGCATAACTCCATTAACGCCATACACATCATTTTTTGACCACAAATATATAGTCGGTAAACGAAACGCGATAACATCTAATCCATCATATGCTTGTACGCACTTCAATAAATGATACGCACTAATCTGACTTACCGAATATACAGCATGCTGATTTCCATAATCAAAATATGGATCCATATCAACCTTTAACACCAATTCATTTTCTGCTCTTGCACGTATATCACAAAAACTTCTTGCATATATTAATTTACCAACTTTGGCTCTTACGCAATATTGCGCAATCTTAAAGGTTCCTAAAATATTTGTTTGCACATATTCCTCTGGATTATAGCCTACCATCCTAGCGGGCATCGGACCAACCAAGTCTATTACCACATCCACATTTTCTTGAGGCAATTTACTGTAATCTTCATCATTATTTATATTAAGTTCTACAAACTCTACACCTAAATTCTTAACTTCATCACTTAAATATATATCTACAGCTAATACATCTTCCTTCTCCCTTTTTGACAACAAATAATCAACCAAATACTGACCAACATTTCCACATGCACCAAATACTATAATTTTTCCCATTTCATCCTCCAATTATCATTGATTTACTTTTACTTCTTTATCGCTTATTTTTCAATATAACATTTATCTATATTTATTGTCAAATACTAGTGATCATGTTTACTCTAAAAAAATGACCCATTTACCACTCACCTAGTAAATGTGTCATTTTAGAAAATCAAATTCTTAAGCTATCATATAATCACTATACTTATTCATTGATGTTAACATATCTTGAAAAAATACATTGTAAAATTATCCATTAAATTAAAATAATGTTCTCAAATTTAACTTTCGCAATATTAGTCAAAAAACAAAAACTGTTATTCTCTAAATCACGATTGTCATAGCACTTAAAGTCTTTTACATTTTAATATTATCTCACAAATTCTATCGACATCTTCCATACTCAAATCTGCATATAATGGAAGTGTCAAAACCCTCTTAGAGATATGTAAGGCTATCGGTGTCTCGTTAACATCGAATTGTCCTCGGAAACAATCGAATGTATTAGTTAGAGGATAAAAATACTTTCTTGTAAGTACTCCTTGGTCAGCCAATTTTTCGGCCACTTCGTTACGACTAACTCCAAATATTCTTTCGTCAAATACAACCGGAAAGTATGCATAGTTAGAAACTACATCTTTTTGAATTGGATTGAGTTGTAGCCCATCAATTCCCTCTAAATGTTCTCTATATCGTGTCACAACAGCTTTTCTCTTCGAAATCTCTTCATCTATATATCTTAAGTTACAAATTCCCATTGCCGCACAGAACTCATTCATCTTTGCGTTAGCACCAACACTTTCTACCACTTCTGGGCCACGAATACCAAAGTTCTTCAAGTTATATAAGCGTTCGCCTAATTCCTTATCACGATAGCAAACAGCTCCACCTTCGATTGTATTAAATACCTTTGTGGCATGAAAACTAAAACAGGAAGCATCTCCAAACATGCCTATACCTTTTCCCTTATACTTCTCTCCAAATGTATGTGCAGCATCATAAATAACCTTCAAATCATATTTTCTTGCAATTCTATCAATTTCCTCAATATTACATATATTACCATATACATGAACTGGAAGAATTGCAGTTGTTTTATCTGTAATTAAATTCTCTAATTTTCTAACATCCATTGTATAATCTATAGGATTGATATCACAAAAAACCGGTGTCAACCCGTTTCTTACAATCGCATGAGTAGTAGAAGCGAAGGTGAATGGTGTCGTAATCACTTCTCCCGACAAATTTAATGCCTGCAGTGTGAGTTCTATTGCCATATGACCATTAGTCAATAAATCAATATTATCAACGCACATATATTCTTGCAGTTTTGTTTGTAATTCTCTATGCTTCTCTCCCATATTAGTAAGCCAACGAGATTCCCACAATTCTTTTATTTCATCCATATATTCAGCCAGTTTAGGCATAGACGATTGAGTTACTAAAATTTGATCTTTCAATTTTATTCTCCTTTCAATATACAAATCATCCTATACTTTTCACATCTACATTTATGTGACAGTTCACATTCTCTAATATATTCATCATTGTTTCATGTTCTTCAAATCTCATGAAAATAATACCTATAGCTTTTGCCGCATTATCAAAATACTCTACGATATCCCCCTCATTTTTATATAAATATGATTTAATAATATAACGTCGTATCTCTTCGGATAATGTTATACCTTCAAAATATCCCATTTGACTTGAATGTAAATTGTGGGTTGCATAAAAACCTTTTCCAACCAATTCTCCGCATCGTATCAACTCACCCATTGCAGTTTTAATGGTCATTTCAACAATATCAATGTTAAATATATACCCCAACAAATCAGGAATCATATTACCACCATTTCTTGGCCCAATATCTATTAATCTCACCTCATTATTGGTATCAATTACCAATTCCACATTCATTGCACCATTTTGAAAATTCAGCTCTTTAACTAATTGCCCCAATACATTTTTTACTTTTTCTATTTCACAACTTTCCAAATCTAACGGATAACTCTTACCAACGGGCACCAATTCATTAACTTCCCTATCTCTATGGCAATTCATCAATCCCCATAATACTACATTCCCATCAAGCACAAAAATATCTCCACCGATTAAATATTTGTGCTTTTTTTCAATAAATTCTTCTATGAGAATCCGCTTACTCCGCGAAAAGGAAAAGGCAACTTCTAGCACCTCTTTAATATTATCTATGAATTTTACTACACTAACACCCTTGCTACCAGACGAATCAACTGGTTTTACAATAATGGGAAAATTATAACTCCCAATATCTTCTAATGCATCTTTCACGGCACCATAAGCACCAGATTTGGGCGTTGCGAATCCTGTCTTTTTCAGAAAATGTCTGAATTTATCTTTATTACATAATATATCTACTGACTTATATGGATTTGTAGGTAATCCTAATTTTTCTGCCACATAGGCCGCCGTTGGTGCAGCTGGATCTGACGCATAAGCTAATATTCCATCCACATTTTCTTTTCTAGCAATTTCTAATATTATTTCTTTATCTGTTGTGCTTTCTAGAAAAAACTTATCAGCAACATATTGACCCGGATTATCCTTTAAATAATCACATACAATTGTGAAATAACCCATTCTCTTTGCAGTTTCTATAGCAACTACTTGCTGTGCTGAACCGCCTAACAATAATATTTTTTTCATATTGTTGTCCTTTCATAATGTAATGATATCTCTAATCTATATACACCATTATTTTCTTACAGTTTTAATTTTACTTACCAGCATTATATATGATTTTGGTTTGAATATTATCGAAAACAACAAATACACCAACACACCAATGGATATTTGTAAAATCAGCAGTATCACTATGTGAATATCCAATTTGCCTATAATCGACACAAAAAAATACATTATTATTGAAAAAACAAGTGCTGGTAACATGTCAACAATCTGTTCTTTATATGAGTATTCAATTAGCTCCTTATTAGGATGTGCATTTACAAAACAACTAATCAATGTGGCAAACAATCCACCGATAGCAATAGCTAATGGTGAATTAAAGCAAACAACAGATATTATCAAAACAATTATTCCGTATATCTTTTTTATTATTTCAAGTTTCAAAAACAAATCACTGCGTCCCATTGCATTAATTGCTTGCAAATTACAGCTATGCACGGGATAAAAAGCCAACATAAAGCAATATATTTGCATATATGGTACGCACGGAAGCCACTTGTCTGTTAAAAGTAGTTTTACTAGAGGGTACGAAATTGCTGCCAATCCTGCCATCATCGGAAAAACAATATACGAACTCATCATAATTGAATTACGCATTAATTCTTTTACTTGATATTTATCATCTTGTTTTTTTGACATTGCAGGTAGCATAACACTTTTCACTGCACCATTAATAGCATTTATCAAAAATTGTGGAAATTGTTTTCCACGATTATAATATGCCAATGTACCACTATCATATTTTTTTCCAATCACAAGACTTCTCAAATCCTGATACAAAGTTTCTAATAACGAAGAAACCAAGAGTTTCCATCCGAACGAAAATAGAATCTTAACCCTAGCTATGTTACAAATTAATTTTGGACGCCATTTTACAGTGAACCACATAACAATACATACCGAAATTACATTTACCAAATTTTGTGCTACTAATGCCCATAAGCCCGCGCCATTGCAAGCTAAATAAATACCTATAAACCCAGAAATTAAAATTGAAATTATATTGCTTTTAAATACCTGCTTGAAATCCATATTTCGCGAGATTATAGCCAACTGAACAGAATTGAATGCACCAGGAATCAATAATAAGGATAAAACACGAAACGGAGCGACAATTTCAGGCATTTTATAAAACTTAGCGATAAAAGGTGCACACCCAAATAATGCACAATACAAAATTACAGCTATCCCCAGTGAAACCCACAACACTGAAGAATAATCTTCTTCCTTAACATCATTATTTTGAATCAAAGCTGTATTTAGGCCACTTTGAACAAATACATTTGCAATATTTGTAAAAATTATCATTAACGATAACACACCATATAACTCGGTGTCTAAAATACGAGCGAGTACAATTTGTACTATGAACTGTACTCCTTGTGTTCCAAAGCGTTCTAATAATTTCCAAACTAAGCTCTTTTCTAATGTACTATTTATTCTATCTTCCATTTTCACACCTATAACTCATAAACTTGATTTAAAGATCTAAACATTGTTTTTTAAATCGTCGTAAATGTATCGCCAACACGCTATTGCTTTCTCACGTGTTTGCACTTCTTTTACATATTCTTCGAACCGTTCCACATCTTCAATTTTTGCAGGTTCTATAAATTGCTCAAAATCCATATCTTGTATATTTTCATACTTCGCAATCGGCACTCCATTATCCACATAATATGTATACATAGCACCTTGTTCCGTAAGGAACATTTTAACATTTTTCAAATTTAGATTATCTAT
>JAZPXZ010000081.1:0-4851 GCA_045543915.1 Wujia sp. | reverse complement strand
CAGTTTGTAGATGATTCCCTAGGACAGGAAATAATAAATATCTGTATTAAAGATGAATATGCTGATTATGTAGGGATTAGAATTGATAAATGCATATCCGAGCTGCTTACAAACTATTCTAGAGCCTATATTCAAAAGCTTATGGATGAGGGCAATATAGCTGTAGGTAATAAGACAGTAAAGTCAAATTACAAACTAAAAGCAGGAGACAGTATTGAAATAACTATTCCGGATCCTGAAGAGTTAGAAATCTTGCCAGAGAATATACCGCTTGACATAGTGTATGAGGATAATGACATACTTATAGTCAATAAGCCTAAGGGTATGGTGGTTCATCCAGCACCAGGACATAACTCAGGGACCTTGGTAAATGCCATTATGTATCATTGTAAGGACTCATTATCCACCATTAACGGTGTTTTAAGACCGGGAATCGTACATAGAATCGATATGGATACCACAGGACTACTTATGGTTTGTAAAAATGATATGGCACACAGAGTAATGTCAGATAAATTCAAGGTTCATGATATAACAAGGGTTTATACAGCAATATGCTATAACCATTTTACAGAACCAGAAGGAACTGTTGATAAGCCAATCGCTCGCCATAAGGTAGATAGGAAGAAAATGTCTATAGATCCAAATGGAAGAACGGCAGTTACCCATTATAAGGTTATAGAGGAGTTATCTAATAACTTTTCACTAATCGAATGTAGACTTGAAACAGGTCGAACTCATCAGATTAGGGTACATATGGCAAGTATTAACCATCCATTGCTTGGTGATGAGGTTTATGGGCCTAAAAATAAACCATTTAAAACAGAAGGTCAGGTTCTTCACGCGGGAGTTCTTGGATTTGAGCATCCTATAACCGGTGAGTATATGGAATTTAAGGCTGAGCTACCGGAGTATTTTGGTAAGATATTGGATAGGCTTAGAAAATAGAAACTAGTAAAAGGGAACATTTTATAGTTCCCTTTTTTAATCATCATCAGGATCATCTAATAAGTTTTGCCAAAAACTTTTTTCTCCATGTTCGATGGCTTGATCTATATTGGTTTCCTTTTTAAATGAATAAATAATCAACCCAATTAAAATAATAACTAAATATTTCATTGATAAACCTCCTTAAATATATTTAGATTTAATTAGAGTGAGAGTGGTTTGTATAACTGCAACTTTGCGCTAAACCCAGTGGCGTTTTTCGAAAGCATTTTACAATTTTTATCCTTGACAATCAAATCGGGAAAAATTTTAAAATGCGTTAGTTGTTTACAACTATTTGAAAAACATGCCAGTTTGGCGCAAAGTTGCAATACAAAAATGTTTAGTATGTCTAGGTTTATTATACCTAGACTTTTTTTTATTTGTCAATTTGAAAAGAGTTGAGGTATAAAAAATCCATTCCAGCTTTTTCATTTAGCTTTTTCTTAGGTTCTGGAAGATTCGGAGAATGTTTCAGGACCTTAGAAAAACAAATGACTGCGTAGCCCCTAAGGGAGCTCGGGCAGGGGCGTAACGCAAGGGTGTTCGGAATGGTACCATAATAATAATTGAAGGAAGGAGGAAAAAGTGGAATGGATGGTAAATATTCAAATATGTATGATGAAGTGAGAGATATTGAATTATCAAAAAAGTTAAGGGCTGTTTCATTACTATTTTTAATGATTGAAAAAGCATTTGATGGATTTATAGAATCTCAAACCACTAAAATGATACATTGTGGAGTAACTACGGAAGATGTTTTTGTATTAGGGTATTTGCTAAGTTGCAGGAAAAGTCTAAAAAAGTCATTTTTAAGTGATTATGATATATGTGGTTATTTTATGGATGATGATGACACATTGGCAGGTCTTAATATGATTTTAGATGGCATATTTGAAAGCATAGAAGATGAATATTTAAAACCAGATAATTGTTAAGAAAAGGAGAATAATACATGAAGCAGTTAATAGGAATTGAAAACAAAAATTATGAAGGAACTGAATATTTGGTTTTGCATATAGCAGATTATACACCAAACGAAAAGCTACAGGGTGCAAAAGTTGAGAAGCACAGCGTTTATAATATCGAAAAGATAGATGTTCAAGGTAAGCTAGAGCTTGGTTGTGCTATTCGAGTATTCCGTGAAGGTACGAAAGATTATAGTGTTATTACGATGATAGTATGTAGCCCATGGAAAAAGTAGATTGTAATACCTTGGGGGTATTTCAATAAATATTAAACGCGAAAGGAGAAATAACTATGGAGAGTATTACAACTTCTGTAACAAACTTGCTAGGACTTGGCACACAGGTGCTTGACTTTATCACAGCTAACGACCTTCTTATGGTGCTTTTCAGTGGCTCACTTGTTGGTGTTGCCTGCTATGTAGTGCGTAAGGTAAAGCGTACAGCTAAGGCATAGTTAGGGGGTATCTGATATGATGTTAACTGATACGGGAGCAAGTGAAGTAATAGGCTTTGAAGCAATTAAAATTATAGTTGGTAACTTGTTGAATATGTGTTCACAGGTAATCACTTTTATAAGTGGTAATCCATTGATGATGATAATGTTTTCCGGCTCATTAATCGGTGTCGCTTGCTATGTAGTTAGTAAAGTCAAAAAGACTTCTAAAGTCTAGTAGTTTTAGGTGGAGTAGATGGGGACTATTCCACCTTTTCGTTTTTATAAAGGAGTGTTTGAATTGAAGTACAAAAAGAAAATATATCCTCTGATGGCTGTGGTTCTGGTGTTGGTTCTGAGCCTTCCCCGAGTAGCTTATGCCAGTGATCAGGAGGAAATTATAACATATGAGTGTGTGGAAGGTAATTATGGAGCTGGCACAGTTGAAAAGATGATGACTTGCACAGCTTTTCAAATACCAAATAGTATGTATGATTATGTAACTAACTTGATGCAGGATTGCCCTGTAGATTATAAAAGCTATGATTATTACTTAGTCACATTAGCACCCAATAGTCCTATTCTTAGGGTTTTTTGTTTCAATAGCCCTTCGGCTATATGTGTAACTTATCCGGCAGAATATGAAGACGGTGTAAGTGAGGACTCAGATTATAGTGAAAAGGATTATAATTTGCTTGTATCATCTTATGAATCTGTAGTATCTAAAGTATCAACTGCGAGCGATTATGATGATTTATATGGACAATCTCAGTACATATATTTGACTGAAGGTACTGGAACATATCTAACAAGGACTGGAGCTTCTTCATCATGGAGTATATCGTATCAGGATGACACTTTTTCATACTCTGGAGATAGTAAGAGTTATTTAACTTTGGGTGGAGCTATAATTGACACTAATTTACCTGTTTACCATGGCTATGAGATGAATAAAAACGGGTGGCATGGTAACAAGACTATTAATAAGGCTTTTGAGGTTGCTTCATCCTGTACTAATTTGAATTTGTCAAATAAGAGATATAACGGTAGTGGTTATGTAGGCGGTGCAGCTTCGTATGATAATACTATTGGTTTTGATAGTTTTACCATTGAGAAAATAAATCATCCTGATTGCCTTGGTGGTTCAGGTGCGTTGCTTAATTGGTCGCTTACTCCTGAGACATTGGAAAAAATCAATCAAAACTGGGCAGTGCGTATGAGCTTCACGGTAAATTATTCAATTTGTGAAGTTGAAGAAAATGGATTACTTGCTGACAGTACCAGTTTTACAACAGGCAACTATTATGAAACATTTAATGTAGATATTAACAGTTTTGTAAAACAGAACGGGAATTATATGTATTCCTTGGATAATGCATATGAAAACGGGATAATTACTGATGGTAAGCTTAGTATATTTTTGATGTGTATGTCCTCTAATTCTATTGAATATAATTATAATTCTAGTTTTGTAGGTAGTGTGTTGAATAATTTTACTGGTGACTTAGGAATGGTTTTAGATACTAGTAGCAATTATTTTTTCGATTATATAGAAATAGTAGCAGAAGTACAGTTATTTAATGAGAGTGAAAATATATTGTCAAATTCTGCTGGTGGTCATGTAGAACTGGTTAATGGTCGTAACTCTGCATGGTGTAATAAAGTAATAGAAGATGGAACGGGGGAAATATTGGACGAAGATAGTGTTGTAGAAGGTAATAATTACTATAATGTTGAGACGGAGTTAGATTCGGCAGGTAATACATATTACAATTATTACTACTATGATACGACCAATAATACAGTTACACCATCCATAAATACGGGGTCTGATAAGCTTACATTGTATTTTGCTACACCATTAACGATAGAAGGCGTTTCGTCCTCTGGTGGTGGTTCTTCATCCAGTTCTAGCAACGCAACTGTTGGAGGTTCTGGGGATAATGTAAATATCACAATAGAAGATGATGATTATACAGATACTGCACTCCGTGAAGATTTGGCAGACGGATTTGGTTTATTTGATGATAGTGAGACGGAGTTAAAAGCAGATGGCTATTTACAAATGGCTGCGGGATTTTTTAATAATATCGACCCTGGATTAGGTGCGATAATTGCCTTTGGTATTAGTTCGTCCGTTGTTATTGGAATCCTCAGAACTGCTTTAAGAAGATAGAAAAAAGGAAGATTTTTAGTCTTCCTTTGCATTGTTTTCTTTTATTAAGTTCATGAGTTCATAAATCATTTGATTTTGATTGTATATCATTTCGTTTAATTGTTTTGAATAAGCTTCAATTAAATTTGTTTGTTTGGTAATTTCGTCTCTTATAGTTGCTAATTGTAATTCTGATACCATTTAATTTCCCCCTTTGAATATGTTTTCTTAAATATATCAAAGCTAGGGGAACTTGTCAAATATTGAAAGGTGGTGTGTATATGGAAGGAAGTCGGAGGCCAAGCGGT
>JAZPXZ010000080.1:0-35457 GCA_045543915.1 Wujia sp. | reverse complement strand
TCGCCACCATCACACCATACCCGCGCGGACTTTATTTTAAGCTTCCAGCGGGTATACGGCTCCCTTCACCACCACTTCATACCCACGCAGACTTTTATTTTTACTTCCCGCGGGTATACAGCTTCGCCACCATCACACCATACCCGCGCAAACTTGCTTTTTGGCTTCCCACGGGTATACAGCTCCCTTCAACACCACTTCATACCCGCGCAGACTTTTATTTTTACTTCCCGCGGGTATACAGCTTCGCCACCATCACACCATACCCGCGCGGACTTTATTTTAAGCTTCCAGCGGGTATACGGCTCCCTTCACCACCACTCTATACCCGCACCAAGAAATAACATAAGAATTTCATGTGTTCCCTCATTTTATACCAACAGAATTATTGTAATAATCATAGAATTTAGATATAATTATAATGTATGCGTGCATGTATAGAATCAATACGCCATATCATATATTGAATTCAATGCAATAACATTAATGTGACCATATAAATCAATATAAAAGCAGCATACACTCACTACATAAGCTATATATACTCAATATATAAAGCAACATAAGAACAATACATGAAATCATCATAAAGGAAACAACAATGAACAAACGCAGCTTACGAATACTTGAATACAATAAAATACTTTCCATGCTGACTGAATACGCAACCTCTTCTATGGCTAAGAAGCGTTGTGACAGATTAAAGCCTCAGCGCGACATAAATACTATTAACCAGCTTCAGGAGGAAACCAGAGATGCCCTTCTTCGTCTTATGAGACAGGGTAATGTGTCCTTTACCGGACTTACAGATATCGGTGCGTCCATAAAGCGTCTAGAGGTTAAGGGAGCCCTTACATCCAGAGAGCTTCTTGATGTGGCAGCAGTATTAAACACTGCCAAGGAGGTTAAGTCCTACGGTGATGGCTCTGACCTTGCAGATACTGTTACTGCCAGAAATCGAGGACGAGGCAACCTGGGGCAGATGTCAAACAGCAATCAGGAAGCTTCCAATGGCACACATTCTGGTGCTAGCCAGACAGCTTACTTTGACGATGACAGTCAGACCACCCGCTTCGATTCACTTACAGAGCGCTTCAACCAGCTTATCCCACTAGAGCATATTTCTTCTGAGATAAGACGATGTATTTTGGCAGAAAACGAAATTGCTGACGACGCATCATCAGCATTAAAAAGCATTCGACGCAATATCCAGCTTACCAACGATAAGCTTCATCAACAGTTAAATAAAATGATTAAAAGCGAAGAGACCGCTTCTAAGCTACAGGATTCACTTATTACTATGAGAAACGGTCGTTACTGTATACCGGTTAAACAGGAGTATCGCTCACAATTTCCTGGTATGATTCACGACCAGTCACAGTCCGGCTCCACACTTTTCATTGAGCCTATGGCTGTAGTTAATTTGAATAACCAGATTAAGGAGTTACAGAACGAGGAATTCCTTGAAATCGAAAATATATTAGAAAAACTTAGCGAATTAGCTGCTCAGGCAGTTGAAGATATCGCTTACGATGTAGAGCTTCTTACAGAGCTTGATTTTATATTTGCCAGAGGAAAGTTTGCCAGAGCACTTAAGGGTTCACAGCCTATATTTAACACTGACGGAATTGTTGATATAAAGGCGGGCAGACATCCATTACTAGAAAAGCACAGCGTAGTCCCTGTTGATATTCGTCTAGGTAAGGATTACACACTTCTTATCATCACAGGACCAAACACTGGTGGTAAGACCGTATCCCTTAAAACACTTGGACTATTTACCCTTATGGGACAGGCAGGACTACACATTCCTGCTGCCGAGGGTTCAAAGCTTTCCGTGTTTGAGGATGTATTTGCAGATATTGGTGATGAGCAGAGCATTGAGCAAAACCTCTCCACCTTCTCATCACATATGAGCAATATTATCTATATAGTTAACCACGCTGGTCCTAACACCCTTTGTCTCTTTGATGAGCCGGGTGGCGGTACAGATCCTGTAGAAGGTGCTGCACTTGCCATATCTATTCTTAACTTCCTTAAGAATATGGGGGCAAGAGTTATGGCCACAACTCATTACAGCGAGCTTAAAACCTACGCCCTTTCAACTGAGGGTGTGGAAAATGCATCCTGCGAGTTTGACTTAGCATCCCTTAGACCAACCTACAAGCTTATGATAGGTGTGCCGGGCAAATCAAATGCATTTGCAATATCCAAGAAGCTGGGACTTCCTGACTATATTATACAGTCTGCCAAGGAACAGATAGATAGCGATGCAATCGATATGGAAACACTTATCTCTGATTTGGAGAAGAGCAAGCTTGCTATCGAAGCGGATCAAAAGGCTATAGAAACCTACAAGAGGGAAATCGAGGATTTGAAGAAATCCCTGTCAGATAAAGAAGAAAACCTAGATGCCAAGAAGGCGGAGATTCTTCGCAAGGCTAGAGAAGAAGCTCGAGAGCTTATAGAGGAAGCCAAGGAGGTTGCAGACCAGACCATCCGTGACTACAACAAATGGCGCAATAACCCTAACAAGGCAGATATGCGTACCATGGAGGAAAAGCGAGGAAAACTGCGTGATAAGCTAGGACAGTACGACAAAGACAGCTCCAAGCAACCAACTAAAACCGGTAACCACAAGGCAAAGGATTTCCATATTGGAGATACTGTAGAGGTTATCAGCATGAACTGCACCGGTACTGTTGGTTCTCTTCCAGATAAGAACAATACGGTAAATGTTCAAATGGGAATCCTTAGTTCAAGGCTTCCTATATCAGATCTTATAATTGTTAATGAACCTGACTTTACCACCAATGCTGCAGCCTACAAGCCTAAGGCAAGAACCTCTACCAATAAGGCCATGTACATTTCCCACGAGATTAATGTTATGGGAATGACAGTTATGGAGGCAATAGGTGCCATTGATAAATATTTGGATGATGCCTGTCTGGCACATCTCAACAAGGTTACCATTATCCACGGCAAGGGTACTGGAGCCTTAAGAAAGGGAATACACGATTATTTAAAGAAACAAAAGCATGTAAAATCCTTTAGAGCCGGTGAATTTGGCGAGGGAGAATACGGCGTTACAATAGTAGAATTATAGGAGGTCATTATGGATAAGCAAAGAATTCTCATAGTAGATGACGACGAAAATATTGCAGAGCTTATATCCCTATATCTGATTAAGGAATGCTTCTCTACAGAGATAGCTCACAATGGCAAGGATGCACTCAAGCTGGTATCAACCTTCGACCCACATTTGATACTGCTGGACATTATGCTTCCTGATATTGATGGATATGAGGTTTGTACAGAGGTTAGAAAGACAAAGCAGACACCTATTATAATGCTTTCTGCAAAGGGTGAAATATTCGACAAGGTTCTAGGACTTAAGCTAGGTGCCGATGACTATATGATTAAGCCATTTGACTCAAATGAGCTGGTTGCCAGAGTTAAAGCGGTGCTCAGAAGAGCAGTGACACCATCAGCTACTATCTCGGAGCCAGTCAACCATGCTATATCAGTAATAGACACAGATAGACAGGGCGAGTATGTAGAATACGACAACCTTCTTGTAAATATTACTAACTATACAGTAACTCACGAGGGTAAAGCTCTCGAAATGCCACCTAAGGAATTAGAGCTTCTCTATTTCCTTGCCAAAAAGCCCAATCAGATGTTTACACGCGATCAGCTTCTAGACAAGCTGTGGGGGTACGATTACATAGGCGATTCAAGAACTGTAGATGTTCACATTAAGAGACTTCGTGAGAAGCTTAATGAGAATTACAATTGGTCCATTTCCACTGTTTGGGGAAAGGGCTACAAATTCGAGGTGAGACAGTAGTATGAAGCATTCCCTATTCGATAAAATATTCCTGGGATTTTTGTTCCTGTCTATAGCTGTATTTATATTGGTGGTTATATACTCCACCGACGCATCTAAGGACGCTCTTATTGAAGAGAAGACCGCCGTTATTACTAACGAGACCCGTCTTATTGCAGAACAGTCCATAACCGGATATATTCAGGGATTTATTAGCGAGGAACAATTACAGAACAACCTTAATTACTATAGCTCCACCCTGGATGTTAGTATATGGAGCATAGACAGTAAGGGAATTGTAAGTTCCTACTCCTTGGCCCAAGGTCACCCCGAGCCACCGAAAAACATATTTTTCTTAGACCAGGAATTTGATATACTTGAGGCCCACAGCTATGTTGGAACTTTCTATGGAACATTTGAGGATGATGTTATTAGTGTGGCCATCCCTATTCTCACTAACAATGTTCCTAACGGAATGATTATCGTTCATTCCACCCTTGCCCAGCTGGCAAATGTTCAAAGCAACATAATCCGAGTTATTTACATTCCATTCCTGGTTATGCTGGTTATATCCTTCTCGCTACTGGCTCTTATCTCTCAGAAGATTATGAGACCTATTAGAAAGATTAACTCTGTAGCTGAAAGCTACTCAACAGGTAATTTCGATGTAGAGATGGGTATCAAATCCAGAGATGAAATAGGACAGCTGGCTTCCACCCTTGAGTATATGGCTTCGGAGCTTTCTAAGCTGGACGAATATCGTAAGGATTTTATATCAAATATATCCCACGATTTCAGGTCCCCTCTTACCTCCATTAAGGGCTACGCAGAGGCTATTCAGGACGGAACCATACCTGCTGATAAGCAGGAAAAGTACCTTAATATAATTGTGGATGAAACCAAGAGACTTACCAAGCTTACCAGCAGTCTGCTTGAGCTTAATAAATTCGATTCCTACGGTATATGGCTGGTTATTAAGGACTTTGATATCATCAAGCCGGTAAAGGCTGCCATGCGCTCCTACGAGGGTAAGTGCATTGAAAAGGGTATTAACCTTATCCTTAACAACCACTGCCTTAACACTATGGTAAAGGGTGATCAAACAAAGATTCAACAGGTTATATACAACCTTGTAGATAATGCAATAAAATTCACTCCATCAGGCAAGAGCATTTACATAACCCTAACAGAGCTTAATGAGAAAATATTAGTTTCTGTAAAGGATGAGGGCTGTGGAATTCCTGCTGATTCCTTAAAGAAAATATGGACTCGTTTCTACAAGGCTGACACCTCCCGTGGTAGGGATAAACAGGGAACAGGACTTGGGCTTTCCATTACACGAGAGATTATCAAGGCACATAACGAGAATATTAATGTAGTCAGTACCGAGGATGTGGGAAGCGACTTTACATTCTCACTGGCCAAGTCTGACAGTGATATTACAGAGGAAGAAGGATAATTGTAATAAATTTTACACGATACATAATTTTTGAAAGTTTTTTTCATATATTGTAAAGTGTATACTTGTGATTATCAGCTCTCTATGATAAAATCCAAGGTGGCGAATTTATTGCTTTAATCAAATAAAGTGCAATGGTTCCCAATAATATACAACGGAGGATTTATATATGAATTCAGATGCAATACAGATTCTGGTTGCAATGATTGTTTATATGACAATTGTTATCGCAATCGGTCTTATCTATGCAAAAAAGGCAAACGAGAATTCAGAGAACTACTTTTTAGGAGGACGTTCCTTAGGACCATGGGTAACAGCTATGAGTGCCGAAGCTTCAGACATGAGTGGATGGCTTTTGATGGGACTTCCTGGAGTAGCTTACTGGTGCGGTCTGGCAGATGCAGCCTGGACAGCAATCGGTCTTGCTGTAGGTACATATCTAAACTGGCTGTTTGTTTCTAAGAGACTTCGCCGTTATAGTATAAGAGCTAACAACTCTATAACTGTACCTGAGTTTTTCTCTAACAGATTCCGCGAGGAGAAAAAGGTAATTATGACATTAGCTGCCTTATTTATTCTTATCTTCTTTACAGTTTATGCGGCAAGCTGTTTTGTTACATGTGGTAAGCTCTTTTCTACATTATTTGATGCACCATATATGGCTATGATGCTAGTTGGAGCTGTTTTCGTATTGATTTATACCATCCTAGGTGGATTCCTTGCAGAAAGTGCTTCTGACTTTATGCAGGGTATTGTAATGATTATAGCCCTTGCAGTAATCGTTATTATAAGCATTGTTAACGCAGGCGGAATTGATGCAGTTATTGAAAATGCAAAGAATATACCTGGCTTCTTAGACTTCTTTGGAATGGCTTCACCTACATTAGGTGAGGAGGGTACTCAGCTTGTTGAAGCAGGCAAGCCTGTATTCGGAGAGCCTTCCGATTATGGCTTACTCAAGATTTGTTCTATGCTTGCATGGGGGCTTGGTTACTTTGGTATGCCACAGGTATTACTTCGTTTCATGGCAATCCGTAAGGAAGAGGAGCTTAAGGTTTCAAGAAGAATTGCTATGGTATGGGTGCTTATATCACTTTCTGTTGCAGTATTTATAGGTATCATAGGAAGATACTTAGAGCCTACAACACACCTTACCGCATCTGATGCAGAGAGTATATTTATAACTTTGGCAACCAGCTCACTTCCACCAATTATAGCTGGATTTGTAATGGCAGGTATCCTTGCAGCTACAATCAGTTCATCAGATTCATATCTTCTTATAGCTGCATCATCAGTTGCAAAGAACATCTATCAGGGTGTGTTCAAGAAGGACGCAACTGATAAGCAGGTTATGAAGGTGTCAAGAATTACATTGCTTGCTATTGCAGTTATAGCAGCTATTATCGCTCTTGATGAAGACAGTGTAATATTCCAGGTTGTATCCTTTGCTTGGGCTGGATTTGGAGCTACATTTGGTCCAATCATGCTGTTCTCACTGTTCTGGAAGAGAACAAACAGAGCCGGTGCTATTGCCGGTATGGTAAGTGGCGCAGCTATGGTATTCATTTGGAAGCTTGGTATCAGCACTCTTGGCGGCGTATTCGCAATCTATGAGTTATTGCCAGCTTTCATAGTTTCATCAATAGTAATTGTTGTTGTTTCTCTTATAACAGCACCACCTTCTAAGGAAATCGAAGAGGATTTCGAAGCTGTCAAAAACAACGCTATGTAAAGGTATATACATATAGTAAAAATCAATATATAGATACACTAGCCGGTCACCGATGAAGTGACCGGTTTTTTATATTATTCAAATACCGATTCCTCCTTTCATATCCTATATACTGATTTTACCAAGGATGGTTATAAACAGTTTCATAAAATTCTCTAAAATCCCTCTCATCCTCCATCTGTTTTTTCCAATATCTATCATCTTTTTCCTGCTGTCTTATACGGGCTTCTTCTTGCTGATAATAGTAATTATCAAAATAATCATCATTATCCTTATTACCACCATTACCACTACCACCGTAGCTATAGCTTTCATAATCTCCCTTATAATTTGCAGCACTGAGTATAAAAAGTATAATTATAATCCATTTCAACATAATAATCTCCTCCTTTAATTTCCAAATCTCTTCTTTAATCTTGCATCTCTAAGTTCTATGGAAGTATTAGTAGCAATTCTAAACAATTCCTTCTGATATTCCGTCTCATTCTCAAAATCTTCTCTCCTAACCTGCTTCCACCTTTCTAAGTAGACCTCCTGGGTCTCGTCTGCATAATCTAACCAGGCGCCTGAATAATATTCCTCTAACCAAAGCACCTTGCACCTAAAGTTGTATCTGGTCTGCTTTATAAATTCATCACATTTTTCTATCTCCTCCTCTGTGCTATAAGCTCTCGATTTATTGATTTCCTTATGTAAGGCCTTATACATCCTAACCTCTGGATTTTCTTGATCGTCTAGGGAAATGTTATACTTACAAAAGAAGTTACACATTTCCCCAGCCAATATACACATCTCCTCTCTGCATACATCTGCCTTTATTTCTATACTATATACTCTATTCTTATTATCCATATTTTCACCTGTTTAATCCTTTCCCTGTTCCATTTATTTTTCCTTACATGTATATAATACTTATTTTTTATTGTGGCTCTTCACACAAAAAATGAAAATTTGGACATAAAAAAGGGAAATGCCTTACCATATCAATAAAGCATTTCCCATTATATTAATCTATATTTATTTTATTCTTCAACCTGCTGGGCCTGTGCCTTTTTTATATCAAGGAAAAGCTCCTCAAGCTGCTTAGGATCTACCACATTAGGGGCGTCACTCATAAGACATGATGCATCCTTAACCTTAGGGAATGCGATAACATCTCTGATTGAATCCTCCTTAGCCATAAGCATAATAAGTCTATCAAGACCATATGCAAGACCTGCGTGAGGTGGCACACCATACTTGAATGCATTTAATAAGAAGCCGAACTGCTCATAAGCAGCCTCCATGCTAAAGCCAAGGGCCTTAAACATCTTCTCCTGAATATCATTCTGGTGAATTCTAACAGAACCGCCACCGATTTCAGTACCATTTAATACGATATCATAAGCCTTTGCACGTACCCTGCCTGGATCAGTATCAATGTACTCAAGATCCTCCTCCATAGGCATAGTAAATGGATGGTGCATAGCCTGGAATCTGTTCATATCCTCGTTCCACTCAAGAAGTGGGAACTCAGTAATCCATACAAACTTGTAAACATTCTTATCAAGTAAGCCAAGCTGATTTGCAAGCTCTACTCTAAGTGCTCCAAGCACATCATATACAAGCTTAGTCTTGTCAGCTGCGAAGAGGAGTAAGTCGCCATTCTCACCCTCCATAGCTTTGATAAGTGCAGTCATCTCCTCATCCTTCATAAACTTTGCAAATGAAGACTTAATAGTACCATCCTCGCCTATAGCGATATAAGCAAGTCCCTTAGCACCGTAACCCTTAGCAAAATCTACAAGAGCATCTATCTTCTTACGAGGCATAGCACCCTGTCCCTTGGCATTAATACCACGAACGCTTCCGCCAGCCTGGGTAGCACCCTTAAAGACTACAAACTCGCAATCCTTAACTACATCTGTTACATCGCAAAGCTCCATACCGAATCTAAGGTCTGGCTTATCTGAACCAAATCTGTCCATAGCCTCCTTATAGGTCATACGCTGAATAGGAAGCTCCACATCAACACCGATTGTATCCTTGAAAAGCTTAGCTAAAAGTCTCTCATTAACATCGATAACATCATCCACATCTACGAATGAAAGCTCCATATCTATCTGAGTAAACTCTGGCTGTCTGTCAGCACGAAGGTCCTCATCACGATAGCATCTAGCTATCTGGAAATATCTATCATAGCCTGAGCACATAAGAAGCTGCTTATAAATCTGTGGTGACTGTGGAAGTGCATAGAAGTTACCTGGGTGTACACGGCTTGGTACAAGGTAATCTCTGGCACCCTCAGGTGTTGACTTACAAAGTGTAGGAGTCTCAATCTCCACAAAGCCTTCCTCTGCAAGGAATGTTCTTGTAAGAGTAGCCACCTGGCTTCTCATCATAAGATTCTTCTGAAGGTCTGGTCTTCTTAAGTCAAGGTATCTGTACTTAAGTCTAAGCTCCTCCTTAGTCTTAGAGTTCTCCTCAATTGGGAAAGGTGGTACCTCTGACTCTGAAAGTACTCTAATATCCGATGCAATAATCTCGATATCACCAGTCTTTAAGTTCTCATTTACTGCACCGCCACGCTTTGCCACCTTACCGGTTACAGCGATAACAAACTCACTTCTAAGCTTCTCAGCCTTAGCGTAGGCATCAGCGCCAACATTTGCCTCTTCAAATATAATCTGAAGAATACCACTTCTATCTCTTAAGTCAGTGAAAATGATTCCACCCTTATTTCTACTTTTCTGTACCCAACCCATTACAGTCACTTCACTGCCCACAAGCTGGTTACTAACCTCTGTACATCTATGACTTCTCTTAAGTCCCTTCATTGACTCTGCCATAAATTAAGTCCTCCTAAATTACTGCTTATTTATTCAAATTTCGTAGTCATCCATTATAATAACTACCACCATGACAATTATTTCGTCGCTATATTATATCTGAGCTTTTTTTCTAAATTAGTTCTTAAATTCAGTGGCATAGAACTCCTCAAACACTTCGTAGCCCTCAGCCATAAGTAGCTCCTTCTGGAACTTCTTATTCTTCTTCATAATAGCGATGTTAATCTGCTTACCTGCTTCTCTCTCCTTCTTAGCCTTATCTAAGATTTCAAGAAGTCTATCAGTTGGCATATTCTTCTCTATTAAGTAAGCTGTCTTAGCACCCTGACTTGGCACCTTATATTCTCTCTCAAGAAGAAGCATTACTATACGCTCAAAACCGATAGAAAATCCACAGGCTGGGGTTTGCTGACCGGTAAATCTACCAATCATCTCATCATATCTACCACCGCCACCTACAGAGCCACCGAATTCATCCATGGAAATCTCGAATATAGGTCCTGTGTAGTAAGACATACCTCTTACAAGAGTTGGATCAAAGCTCATCTTAAAGTCTGCTGACTTAGTATTATCAACCGATGCAATAATAGTCTCTAAATCCTCTGCAACCTTTGGATCTAAAACCTCTGCTAATGTATCCTTAAGGAATCTTACCCCTTGTATATCATTTGTAACCTTTTCAAATAAATCAAGGTACTTAACCACTGACTCCTCAGGGTAACCATCCTGAAGCAATATCTCCTTTACTCCATCTAAGCCGATCTTGTCCATCTTATCAAGAGTGATAAATACATTGTCATAATCTGACTCAGCAAATCCACTGTATGCAGCCATGGCCTTAAGAATCTTTCTGTCATTAATTCTAATTGTAAAGTTCTTAAAATCAAGCTTTCCAAGAAGTGTTGTAGTAGCAAGGATAAGCTCTATCTCAGCTAAGATAGTTGGCTCTCCAAGTATATCAATATCGCACTGCATAAACTGACGATATCTACCTCTCTGTGGCTGATCCGCTCTCCATACATTGCCCATTTGAAGAGCCTTAAATGGACTTGGAAGCTCCGCAGAGTTATTAGAATAATATCTTGAAAGTGGCACTGTAAGGTCGTAACGAAGACCGCCATCTACAAGATCATTTTCTTCCTTTGCAGCATCAATATTAAGCTTGTCTCCTCTCTTCATAATCTTGAAGATAAGCTTCTCATTCTCTCCACCCTGCTTACTGCTAAGGTTCTCTATATGCTCAACACATGGAGTCTCCACTGAGGTGAATCCAAATGTCTTATATGTTTCCTTAATCATTCCTATAACATAATCCCTAATCTCCATCTCCTTAGGAAGTATGTCCTTCATGCCCTTAACAGGCTTTTTCTTCATAGCCATAATAAAGCTTCCTTTCAATAAAAATCTAAATACAATAATAATCTAAAAATATAAGTATGGGGGCATATTATGTATTACATACATGCAACAACCAAAAGCACTAATGCGCAAGCAATAACTCCTATACCACTCTTTCTTGTCTTAGCCAATTTCTCTTGGTCGTCTCTGAACTCCTTCTTAATCATTACCTTTGGACAAGCAATCATAAGTATACCATAAATTGCAAAAAAAGCTGCAAAGATGTATGGCATCATATCGTATAACTCTGGACTTAACATATTTTTTCCTCCTCTTATCTATAAGTATTTCATTATAATTACATGTTCTCTATAATAAACTTTATATTAATAACAATAAGTACTATCCCTATAATCCTGGTTGTCATCACCTGATTAGGGTCGTTTCTCTTATTTTTGCTTGTAGCCTTTTCCGGAAATATCACCATTATCAAACCAGCTACAATAGTAAACAAACATAGCCCCCATACTAATATCATACGCTATTCCCCTACTTAAATTCCTTCTTCTTTCGCTCTAACATCTCATCAAATCTAGATATATAATCATCCACTGACTTACAGTTTTCCACTCTCTCCACACGATTTTCGGCGTGGTATGTAACCTTGGTGGATGCTCCTGCACCAGCTGCTATTATATCTGTTATCTCTTCCATAATCAAGATGTTGTAGAGACATTCTAAGCCATCCTTAGAATACCCCACATTCTCTAGATTACCACCGATATTTTTCTGACGATACAGGTAATATGGCTCCATACCAAGCTCTGCAGCAACATCAGATACCATATCAAGCATCTCATTAACATCCTGATGGATTTCCTCAGCGTACTCCCCTAACTGTTGCTTAAGATTAGCTGCACGCTTTATAGCAAGAGAGTGCACTGTCAGGCTCTCCGGAGCAAGCTCCTTAATCTGAGCTAAAGTATTCTCCATACTCTTTATGTCCTCACCAGGAAGTCCTGCAATAAGGTCCATATTTATATTATCAAAACCACATTCTCTGGCAAGCTTAAAGGCTTCTACAGTTTGCTCCACAGTGTGAGCTCTGCCTATAACCTTTAAGGTCTCGTCATTCATAGTCTGTGGGTTAATGCTTATTCTGCTAATGTTATGGTTCTTCATCACCATAAGCTTATCCTTAGTTATACTGTCAGGTCTTCCCGCCTCTACAGTAAACTCCTTACACTGGGACAAATCAAATGCACTGTCAATATGTGTCAGCAGCTCATCAAGTAGCTCATGGCTTATAGATGTAGGTGTACCACCACCTATATAAACGGACACAAGTCTCTTATCTTTATAAACCTCAGCAATATAATCAAGCTCCTTCTTAAGAGTCTTGATATACTCTGCTGCCTTCTTCTCATACTGTGCTATAGGATATGATGTAAATGAGCAATACAGGCATCTGGTAGGACAAAATGGAATTCCCACATACAAGCAGTAATCATTGTCCACATCAATATCTGAGATAAGTGATAGTTCTTTCTCAGCCACCTTAGTAGCAAGCTGTGCTTTCTTATCTGAAACCTCATAAACCTTAACATAGTTTTCTACTGCCTCATCATATGATGCTCCTGATTTAAGCTTTGCCATAGCAATCTTAGTTGGTCTAACTCCTGTAAGGTCACCCCATGGGAGGGTTCTATCAGCGTACCTACATAGCAAATGGTAGGATGCCAGCTTTAGCTTATTCCTAAACTCTGCCTTATCCAAGTAGCTGCCCTCTATGGTTTCCATATCAGAATAATCGTCTAATATGGCTAGGGATGTCTCCATCTCATCATATCTTGCTACGAAGATAAACTTAGGCATATCCTCTCCCTCAAGCTTTTCCACTATCTTAACGCCTGGGAAAAATGCCATAATCATAGCTCGAAGGTCATTATTATATTCTTGTGAATTTTGTTCTAGTAATATCATAATCTAATATCTAAAATAAGGATTTCCCATCTTTTCCTTCTTAATAGTTGTTCTGTCATTGTGTCCCGGATAAACCACAACATCCTCCGGAAGTGTAAGAAGCTTCTCACTTATATTAGTCATAAGAGCTCTCTCATCACCTGTAGGGAAATCACTTCTTCCTATGCTGTAGTTAAAAAGTGTATCTCCTGAGAAGAGAAGCTTTTCCTCTGGGAAGTAGTAGCACATGCCACCCTTAGTGTGTCCCGGAACATGAATACATTTAACTTTAGTTCCAAGAATCTCAAGCTCAGGTTCTCCATCTATTAGCTCATCTGCCTCTAGAGACATAGCACTGCCAAACATCATAGAAAGATTTAGCTCAGGTCTTTTAAGTACATCTGCTTCCTCACTTGAAGCATAAACCTTAACCTCAGACAATGCCTTCTTTAAGCCCTCTACTCCACCGATATGGTCTACATGGCCATGGGTAAGTAAAATATACTTAAGCTTAATATTCTGCTCCTCATACATCTTTACAAGGTAGTCAGCTCTTGCCGCAGGATCAACCACTGCAGCCTCTCTTGTATCCTGATTTACAATTGTATAGCAATTGGTTCCAAGTGAACCAAGTATGTTTGTTATGGTAATTAAATTCGCCATATAACTCCTTTCAAACCCAACACTATTTAGCCCGAGGTTCTCTCAATATCTATAATTCCCTCGATATTTCTAATCTTATCTATAACCTTATTAAGCTGGTCCTTAGAACGAATCTGGAACTTAACGCTAAGTGTTGCCTTACCCTGCTTGTTAAGTCTAACATTAAGCCCTGTAAGATTAATATTTTCCTCATTAAACAGCTTGGTAAGCTTGAATATAAGTCCCTGACTATCGTAAGCATATACATTTATCTCTGCAGTATATAGACTTGTTGCCTGAATTAACCCCGGTGCCCAATCCGCATCAATAAGTCTTGCTCTGTCAAAGTCGCTCATATTGATAACATTTATGCAATCCGTTCTATGAATGGATACACCTCGACCTCTGGTTACATAACCCACTATCTCATCTCCCGGAACAGGAGCACAGCACTTGGAAAATCTAACAGAAATGTCGTGTATTCCCTTAACAACAATTCCGTCCTTGCTACTGCTGCTATCTCTACCAGGGGTATTAATCTTATCAACTATCTGCTCCTCGGTTACCTTGCTAGCCTGATCCTGTTTATACTCCTCTAAGAGACGATTAACCACCTGTCCCTCCTTAAGTCCACCATAGCCTATGGCGGAAACCAAAGCATCCCAGTTAGCAAAGTTGTACTTTTTAAGCACCTTATCTATAAACTCCGGCTTAAGTAGGTCGGAAAGAATAATAGATTTACTCTTACAGTAGGCAGCGATAGCCTCCTTACCCTTCTGAATGTTATCGTCCTTATTCTCCTGTCTAAACCACTGATTTATCTTAGTCTTAGCCTGAGTACTCTTAACTATTGAAAGCCAGTCGCGACTTGGTCCCTTAGCATTCTGAGAGGTTATAATCTCAATTCTATCACCATTCTTAAGAACTGTCTCTATAGGAACCTGCTTACCATTAACTCTTGCACCGATAAGCTTATTACCTACTGCGGTATGAATTGCATAGGCAAAATCTATAGGTGTTGAGCCTGCCGGAAGAGTCTTAACATCTCCCGCCGGTGTGAAGCAATACACCTGATCAGCAAACAAATCAAGGTCTGTTTTAACAAAGTTCATAAACTCCTTATTATCCTCTGTATCTGTCTGCCACTCTAATATCTGACGAAGCCAGCTAAGCTTCTGCTCCTCGCTGTTAGTCTTATTGTCTCCGCCCTCTTTATATTTCCAATGAGCTGCAATACCGTATTCTGCAGTCTTGTGCATCTCAAAGGTTCTTATCTGTATCTCAAATGGTCTACCACCTGGGCCTATAAGAGTAGTGTGAAGGGACTGATACATATTAGCCTTTGGCATAGCTATATAGTCCTTAAATCTACCAGGAATAGGCTTATACTTCTCATGTATAGAGCCTAAAGCGGCATAGCAGTCTCTCACATTATCTACCTTAATTCTGATAGCATGTATATCATATATCTGGTCTAGGGTCTTGTCCTGAGTTTTCATCTTCTTGTAAATACTAAAGAGATGCTTAACTCTTCCGTCTATCTCAGCCTTAATTCCGGCTTCCTTCATACAATCCTTAACCTCTGAAACCATCTGGGCAATGAAATCCTCACTAGCCATAAGTCTGCTCTTTATCTCTGCAGTAAGGTTTGTATATACATCAGGATATAGATAGCGCATGGACAAATCATCTAACTCTATCTTAATCTTGGATATACCAAGTCTATGTGCTAGTGGTGCATAGATATCCATAGTCTCTCTTGACTTTTCTATCTGCTTAATAGGTGTCTGATACTGCATAGTTCTAAGATTATGCAATCTGTCTGCCAATTTAATAAGGATAACTCTAATATCCTTAGCCATGGCAAGAAACATCTTACGAAGATTCTCTGCCTGAATTTCTATCTTGTCCTGAGACAGATCAAGTCTTGTAAGCTTTGTTACACCATCCACCAAAAGAGCTATCTCATCTGAGAACTCCTTGGCAATTTCTTCCTTAGTCATCACTGTATCTTCTACCACATCATGAAGAATACCTGCTATGATAGTTTCCTTATCAAGTTCCAACTCAGCAAGTATAAGAGCAACACAAAGTGGATGAATAATATAAGGCTCTCCCGACTTTCTCTTCTGATCCTTATGTGCATCATCCGCAATTCTATATGCCTTAACAATCTGGGAAATATCGGATGAAGGGTGATACTTTCTAATAGTATCTATAAGCTGCTGAAACAAAACCTCCGGAGGAGTAAAATCCTCAGGCTTAGAAAGCTGCTTTTTGATTGGATCTGGTGCTATGTACTTTTCTTCTGACATAATAATCACTTCCCTTATATTTTCTTACCAATATAATCCCCTATATGAGGCAAAAAATTGCATCCCACACACAAATTTGCCTACTAATACACAATGTAGTTGATTCATCACATACACTATGTGCATCATTAAGTCACCTTACATTACTCTCCCTCGTACTGTATAACAGATTCAACCTTATAGTCCTTAAGAACCTCTCTACCCTTAAGGTCCACAAGCTCTATAAGGAATATCATCTTAACAACCTCACCACCAAGCTGCTCCACAAGCTTAGCTGCCGCTTGAATAGTCCCACCGGTTGCAATTAAATCATCTACCAAAACCACCTTATCACCTGGCTTAATTGAATCCTTATGAATCTCAATGGTGGCTGAGCCATATTCTAAATCATAGCTCATCTCTACTGTCTCTCTAGGAAGCTTTCCCTTCTTACGAACAGGAATAAAGCCCTTATTATTCATATATGCAAGTGGTGCACCAAATATAAAGCCTCTTGACTCAGCCCCTGCTATAAGGTCATATTCAACGCCATCTAACAGCTTATTTAACTCGTCAATAGCAAGATGTAAGCCCTCGGCACTTTCAAGAACACTGGTCACATCTCTAAATATAATTCCCTCCTTTGGAAAATCGGGAATACTTGTCATAAAATCTTCTACCTTCTTCATATTCGTGCTCTCCTTTTATCTATCCTACGCCTTATTGTATCTGGTTGGCTTTAGCTGAATATTAGTATATCCATTATATTCATTGATATCTGGATAATAAGTTATATCAAGCTCAACCATATTCGGCAAACCTTGTATCATTTTATCACATTCTTCATCATTAAACCACATTTTTATATTGTTTATAAATGAATTTGCATCAAAATCTATGGCTTCAATTGTTCTTCCATCCTTATCCATAAACCATATCTTTATAAATTGATTCTCTGCGCCCATAAATTTAACTTTTTTTACCTTTAAATTGGCCTGAGCAAATACCGGTTTAGGATTTCCGTTACCAAATGGCTCTAGCAAATCCAGCTCCCTAATCAGCTTAGTGGTAATATAGCTAAATGGCATTGCAACATCAATCATAACAACAGGTATCAAGTCCTCCGGTTTTAGTCCCGAGGTGGCATTCAGCCTTTCTCTAAGTATATCCAAATTAGCCTCCGCTATACTAAAGCCTGCCGCCATAGGATGTCCGCCCATCTTAAGAAATAGTTCCCTGTGCTCACTTAGCTTTTCAAACATATTGTATGCTTCAATAGAGCGTCCCGATCCCTTTAGGTTTCCATTCTCTCCACGGGTAAACACTAGAGTTGGCTTATTAAAATGCTCCTTAAGTCTTCCTGCTACAATACCTGCTAGACTTTCATGAAGCTCAGGCATTAATACCACTAAAACATTGTCATCCATATACCTGTCTTCAACTAGGCTAACAGCATCCTTCTTTCCCTGCTCTGTCATAGTCTTTCTTGTGGCATTTATTTCCTTTAGCTCCTCTGCCCACCTAAGTGCCTGAGCCTCATCCTCCGCTAATAGTAGCTCCAAACCTCTCTTGGCGCTGTCAAGTCTTCCAGAGGCGTTAATACATGGCCCAATAATAAAGCCAAAGGTATATGAGTTTATTCTCTTTCCCACTAGGTCATGAACCTTAAGCAACGCAGCCAGACCTTTATTGCCGGTTCGGGGCACCAGCTCCATGGCTCTTTTTACAAAGACTCTGTTCTCGTCTCTAAGGGGCATAACATCACAAACTGTAGCTATTCCCAGCATTTCCATAAAGTAATCATCGTCCCACTCTCTGCCCAAAATAGCATGCATATGCCTAATAAATTTATAGGCAACACAAGCACCGCATATCTCCTTAAAAGGATACTCACAATCCGGTCTCTTAGGGTCTATCACCGCATCAGCACGGACAAAGGACTTAATCATATTACCTGCCCCATCTTCCATTAATGGTGGCTCATGATGGTCTGTAACTATAACCGTCATACCAAGCTCTTTGGCCAAGTCCACCGCATCAAAGGCGCCAATACCATTGTCGCAGGTAATAAGAGTATCCACCCCATCTTCCTTGGCATCCCTTATTATTCTCTCATTAATACCATAACCATCCAGCATTCTATCAGGAATTTCGTAGGACACATCAGCCCCCAGGTTCTTAAGTCCAACCAACAAAATGTAATTGGACATAACTCCATCCACATCATAATCTGATATTATTCTAATGGCTTTCCCCTGATTTATCTTATCTATCATAATCCTGCAGGCTTTATCCATATCCTTCATAAGACCTGGGTTGTGAGCCAGCTCTATACCGCCATTAAGGTATTTTCTAAATTCATCGGAAGTCTCTATATCTCGATTCCTGATAACTCTTGCCACCACAGGATCTATATTAAATTCCTGTCCTAAGGCATTAAAATCAGCTCGTTTAGCCTGCACTCTCCAAATTGCATCCATAAATTTCCTCATTTCTATGTGAACTAATAAAAGCACTATAGCGGTAGCCCTAACCAAAGAGCTGCCGCTACAATTTAACAATATAAATATCTACTACTGTGCTTCTTTCTTCTTAAACTTGTTCTTAAGCAGAAGCCAAAGTGGTCCTGTAATACAAATAGATGAGTATGCACCACAAACGATACCTGCCATAAGGGTAAATGTGAACTCCTTAAGAGAAGCCACACCCATAATATAAAGCACAAGTACTGTTACAAAGGTTGTAAGTGATGTATAAATTGATCTAGAGAAGGTCTGAGCAATACTTGTATTTACAATGTGCTCGTAACCATCCTTAGCAATATCCATTAGCTTCATATTCTCTCTAATTCTATCAAAGATAATGATAGTTGCATTAATAGAATAACCAACTATAGTAAGCATACAAGCAATAAATGTATTACCAACTGAAAGCTGTGCCACAGAATAGAACATAAATACAACCATTACATCATGGATAAGTGCCATAACCGCACTGAAACCAAATCTTGCATCAGAGAATCTAATAGCAATGTATATAAGCATAAGAATCGAAGATATAATAACTGCCACTATAGCATCCTTCTGCATCTCTTTACCTAAGGTTGCACTTATACCCTGGGAGCTTATCTCGGACACGCCAAACTTAACTCTAAGGCTTTCTTCCATATTTACGCTCTGCTCATCACTAAGCTCTGTAGTCTTAAATATAACCTGTGTAGTTCCCTCTACAACCTGAATTTGAATAGTACCAGCCTGTATACCAGTTGCTTCAGCTATAACAGGAACAACCTCAGTTTCTGCTCTATGCAAATCATAAGCCTCATCAAAGGTAACTGTGGTTGATGTACCACCAGTAAACTCAAGTGCAAAGTTAAGGATTGTTCCATTGTTAGACTTGTTAATAGGAAGGAATACAAGTCCTATAATAATTACGATTGCAGATGCAATCATACAATATTTTGAATTCTTTACATAATTTCTAACCTTTGGTTTCTTAGCCACTCCGATGAACTTCTTGTTCTTAAGCCCCAAATTAACTGCTACATTAAGCAACATTCTTGTAATTACAAGAGCAGTAAACATAGAAAGGATAATACCAATCATAAGTGTTACAGCAAAGCCCTTAATGCTTCCTGTTCCAAGAGCCATAAGGACAAAGGTAGCTATAAGAGTTGTAATATTACCATCAAGAATTGCAGTTAAAGCCTTTGAGAAACCAGCCTTTACAGAATTTCTTACATTCTCTCCCGCTGCAAGCTCTTCCTTAATTCTTGTGAAAATAATAACATTTGCATCAACTGCCATACCTACTGACAGAAGGATACCTGCTATACCCGGAAGTGTAAGAGTAATTCCTCTTATACTTAGGATAAGAAGCATAAGAACAACATATGCCGCAAGTGCAAGGGATGCCAAAAATCCTGGTACAAGATAAATTACTATCATAATAATAAAGATAATAATAATTCCAACTGCACCAGCCTTTAAGCTTGTAGAAACTGCCTCCTTACCAAGCTTAGCACCTACGATATTATACTGAAGCTGCTGAAGCTCAAGAGGAAGTGCACCGATTTTTATAGTGTTGGCAAGCTGCTGAGCCTCTTCCAATGCCCAATTACCACCAGAGATTGTACACTCGCCCTGGTCAATAACAGATGAAACTGTTGGAGCACTTACTACTGCACCGTCGTAAATAATATATATAGGCTTACCAATGTTAGCTGCAGTTGCCTCTGCAAACTTAGTCTTTCCTGTATCATTAAATGTAACACCTACCACATACTGCTGCTCCATACCTGAGTTATCTACCATAACATCAGCATTCTTAATATCTGAACCATCCACTGATGCTACATATTCCTTACCCTCTACCCAGAGAGCATAGTTTGTCTCGTCTAAGAACAGAAGCTGGCCTGGCTGACCAAGCTCATCAAGGATTACATGAGCATCATACTTTTCTGTATCTACAGGGATTTCAACAGTAATTCTGTTATCACCCTCCTGATATACCTCTCCCTCAGAGCTATATTCATCAACTCTTCTCTGAAGCTTGTCTATAGTTGCATTAATTTCGTCCTGAGCAGGATTCTCATTTGTTATCTCATAGGTAACACTAAGACCTCCCTGAAGGTCAAGACCAAGTGGAATATCACTTGCTTTTCCTAATCCGTCTTTTCCTACGCCGTACATAGCCATATATATACCACCAGCCACTAAGGCTAAGAATATAAGCAGGGTAAATACAGCTTTTACTTTTGCTTTTCTCATCGCTTATTCTCCTTCTTCTAACTCAGCTAACGCTGCCTTTATCATAATCGCGCACTCTACTCTTTTCTGCTGTAGCTTACAGCCTATATCATATGCGTCTAATATACTTCCATGGAACTGATAGGCATTAGCCGCACATCCACCACTGCAGTAAAATCTGGCAAAACATTCCTTACACTTTTCCTTGGCGTATACATTGCAAAGCTTGAACTCCTCCACAAGCTCAGTCTTCTCAATTCCCTTATATACATCCCCCAGCTTAAATCCATCTATACCTACAAACTGGTGACATGGATAAAGTTCTCCCTGAGGAGTTACAGCCAAATACTCGGTTCCGGAACCACAGCCTGAAAGTCTCTTATACACGCATGGACCACCATTTAAATCCAGCATATAGTGGAAAAATGTAATAGGCTTCCCTGCCTTATGTCTCTCGATAATATCTAATGCAAGCTTATCGTACTCCTGGCAGATAGCATCTATGTCCTCTTCTCTAATGGAGTAAGGACAATCATCAGGTGATACAACCGGCTCTATGGATATTTCCTTAAAGCCAAGGTCAACCATATGTTTGAAGTCCTCTGTAAAGTCTAAGTTGTTCCTAGTAAATGTACCTCTAACATAGTAGCTCTTATCTCCACGCTTCTCCACAAAGTTCTTGAACTTGTCTATAATAACATCATAGCTTCCCTTACCATTCCTAGTAGGTCGCATAAGGTCGTGGATTTCTTTTCGTCCATCTAAACTTAAAACAACATTAGATATTTCCTTATTGCAGAAATCTATAATCTCGTCATTCAATAATACTCCGTTGGTAGTTAAAGTGAATCGGAAATTCTTATTCGCTTCCTTCTCTCTGCTTCTTCCATATTCTACAAGTTTTTTCACCACATCGAAGTTCATAAGTGGCTCGCCACCGAAGAAATCAACCTCCAGATTTACTCTGTTGCCGGAGTTTTCTATCAAAAAGTCAAGGGCCTGCTTACCTACCTCATAGCTCATAAGCTCTCTTGGGTGACCGTTGTATGAGCCCTCGTCAGCAAAGCAATACTGGCAGGCCAGGTTACAGTCATGAGCTATGTGAAGGCAAAGAGCCTTAACCACTGTCTTTCTCTTCTTAAAATCAATCACTACATCCTTATACACATCCTCAGTGAAAAGCTGTCCGGCTTCCTTTAATTCCTCAATATCTGAGTATGCATCAAAGATGTCTTCATCAGAGTATATATCCTTATATTTATTTTTAATTGCTGTAGCTATGTCTTCCTTTGTATTATCCTGGTAAAATTCAATCATATCGTAAACCAAATCATCTACTACATGAACTGAACCACTACACACATCAAGGACTATGTTATAGCCATTATTCTTATATTGGTGTATCATTATTAGCTCCTTTAATACATCTAACACTAGATAAAGAGGACTATCCAAGGATTGTCCCCTTTATCTAATATTGCTATGTATTACTTTGAAATATTACTTATTCTCACAGCTCTGGTTACCAACTGTACAAGAAGTCTTACATGCTGACTGGCATGAAGTCTGGCACTCGCCACAACCACCCTTAACAACTGTGTTCTTTAAAGTATTGTTAGTTAAAGTCTTAATTCTCTTCATAGCATTAGCCTCCTAAAATATATTCCTTACCATATAGTACATGGAAATTCAAATTACAATTCCCCTTATACTCATATACGGATAAGATTATAACACAAAGTAAGGATAATTAAAAGAAAAATTTTACGCAAGCATACCACCTAGTGTTCCTCCGCCTAAGCAAAGCAAAACCAAGCTAAGCACATTGTCTGAAAGCAGGCTTTTATCTCCTCCAATTATTGCGGAAACAAGGAACAAAACCACCAGGTAGATAGCGCCAACCAAAAGTCCCCACATAAACTTTTTCTCCCCTATGACCTTGCCTATATAAAAGCCTCCTAAGCCACAAGAGATAATATAAATAAAGGTTACCGCCAGTGCAATTATATTCTCACTAATATTAAACTTAAACATAAAAAATGCGAATATGACTATAAGCAGCGTCGTTACAAAAAAGGACAATATTAAAGCCTTTATAATGTGACCTATTCTTTGATTAAACATAAAACCTCCACCCATACATTAGATAAAACTAATATATGTGTGGAGGTTATATTTTATTCTGAATATTTAAACTAATGACTTCCAAAGCCCTCAACAAATGATACAGGAAGAGCAAACATTATTCCTGTGTTAGGCTCATCAAGACCAATTACATTCTTAATTGTTTTTCTTGCTATACCAAGCTCATCATCATTCATTACAAAAAGCATAACCTTAACTGTGTCCTGCTCGTCATCATCCGCAAGCAAAGTCTTTAGCATGGAAAATATTGGAAGGTCATCCATCTTCTCGATAACACTTGCCATACCAACTCCATCTAGGATAGTACCACCGTGAACCCCCTTTTCTGCTAGTTCCTTACATATCTCACTAACAAAATCCGCCTTCTTTAGTATCAATACAAGTAAATTCATGCTATCTCTTCTCCTTTTTTCTATGAATTAAACAAGCTCCTTAATATCAGTAATTACTCTATATATCTTCTTAGCCAATGGCTTAATCTCGTCATTTGGTTCTATCAAATCCACCACCATAACAGGAAATGTTCCTGCACTGTAAGCAGATTTAATTCCGTTGATAGAATCCTCCACTGCTATGGCCTCTTCCGGAGCAACATTAAGCTCCTGACAAGCCTTAAGAAATATATCAGGTGCCGGCTTACCATTCTCCACCATATCTCCGAATATAAGCTTATCAAAATATTCATATATTCCGTGGTCTACCAGATATCCTGTAGCTCTCTCCCTCATGGTAGATGTGGCTAGTCCAATCTTTACACCCTTGGTTCTTAGATACTGTAGTATGTCCTTAACACCTGTTTTTAATTCAACACCATGCTCCTTAATATGAGCATCCATTCGTGCCATCATCTTCTCTCTGTACTCAAAATAGTCGATTCCCCTGCCTACAATGGCCTCGAATCTTGGCTTGTTGGAGTACTTTGTTCCGCCGGCTATTGCCAGACACACTCTTTCCATCTCTTCATCGCTAATACCTCTGCTTCGACCCTCCTCTAGCTGAAAGCGTCTATATAGCTTCTCGGTATCTGTAATTACACCATCCATGTCAAATATTACTGCTTTAAACATAATCATTTCCTCACAAATAATACTATTATAAATCTAACTTGCCAGGCAAATATAGCATCTGCCTGGCAAAATAATTAATCAATCTTTACGCAAATCGCTGAATAGTTATCTGTACTAGTCATATCAGCTCTTTCTCTAACAAGCTTCTCCATGGTAAGCAGCCAGTCCTCGGCAGTATCTGTAGTTTTAAGAAGATTCATCATCTCTTCCTCTAAAACATACTCCCAAAAGCCGTCTGTCATAAGAGCAAAGGCCTGAGTCTCTCCTCTTTCTAATACTGCACTTAAATCAAAGCTCTTGGTACTCCACTCTGCTCCCATAACTCTAAGCAGCTTATTTCTATCCTCATGGTGTCTCATATCTGCTTCAGTAATATCGCCCATGTCCTTAAGAATTTGAACCATGCTATGATCTCTGGTTCTCTCATATCTATCTGCTCCATCATAGAAACGATATAATCTACTATCTCCAATATGAGCCCACTTTATCTGGTTCTCAGTAACTACTAAAACCACAAGCGTAGTCTTCATGGCGTTAGTCATTCCGCGCTCTTCCTGAAGGGCAAGAAGTCCCTGCTGGGCCTTGTTAAATGCTCTCTCAAGAAAGTCAGCGCTGTCTCCATACAAAGAAAACTCCTCTGCTACTACCCCTGCCACATAGGATGATGCTACCTCTCCGCAGTCATGTCCACCAAGCCCATCGCACAGGATAAAGCACTTATCCTCTCCGTATTCTGCCTTAGTTATAAAATCCTCATTATTCTCCCTTCCACCAGGAGATGTGAGCATATAAAAATCTATCATTATATACCTCCATTTTTATGTGTCCAAAAAATACCAATATCTAGAATAATTGTACTACATTTACGCTAAAACTACAAGCAAAGAAAAGAGACCGTAATAATAAATTACGGTCTCTTAATTAGTTTAAATTATTGGTCTTTCTTTCTCTTCTTGAGAATAATTATAATAATTATAATTGCAAGTAATGCAAGAATGCCGATAAGAATCCAGAAGTTAAACTCCTTCTCAGCCTCAAGCTCAAACTCATATTCAGCAGAAACAGTATTGCCTGCCTCATCAACAGCCTCCATATAAAGCTTGTACTCGCCGATTTCTGTTACCTCAATAGTTGCCTGGTTATTATTAATTGTAACAACCTTACCATTTAAGGTTACAGAAGTAAGTGTATCCTCCTCAAGCTGAAGAGAAACTGTAATGCTATAAGGCTCTATTCTACTCTCCTTATCCTCAACACCTGTTACTATAAATACAGGAGCCTTGGTATCAAGAGTGAACTTAACCTCCTTCTCAACCTTATGTCCAAGCTCATCCTCTGCAGTGATAAGAAGAATGTATGAACCGTCCTCAACTGCATCCTCACCATTGTATTCCTGTCCATTTAAGTACATATGAACATCACATACTGTAAGGTCAGATACCAGTTCATCCAAATCCTTATCCCAATCAAAGGAAGTGAGAATCTTGCCATCGATATCTGATAAGTCACCAATTACAGGATCTGTCTTATCGATAATGAAATGCACTGACTGAGAATCAGTATTTCCAGCTACATCCACACATGAGATAGTTAAATCATATATACCATCTGCACTGAAGGTCTTATTAATAACAGTTGGATTAGCAGTTGGACTGTAATCATCTATAGTAAGTGGTGTAACCTTTCCTGTTTCGTCAGTTACAGTACCTGTTACTGTTACTGTCTTTGAAGCGTAGAACTTGTCAGTGATTGTGGAAGTAATAACAACATCCTGATCAGTCACATCAAAGTTTGATACACCCTCAAGAGTTACAACAGGCACATCTGTATCAATTGTAAATGTGCTTGATGCAGTAGCTGTATGACCTACAGCATCTGTTGCATTAAACTCTATACGATAGATTCCAGACTCAGAGAAGTTTCTTGCTATAGAAGTACTTCTTCCAGTTGGAGTGTATGTAATTTCCTCAACAAGCTCCTCACCGAAGCCTTCGCCGGACTTCATGTATATCTCAACTGTACCAGATGCATCCTCCCAGAAGAGCTCCTGCATGTTCAGTGATACTGTAATAGGACTTGAAGAAGTACCACCTGGGCTTATTCCAGCTATACTTATATTAGGTGCAGTCTTGTCTACTCTAAAGTTTACTGTCTTTGTAGCACTCTTGTTGCTTGCCATATCAATAGCATAAACATTTAATGTGTACTCAGCTTCCTCTGTGTATGAGAAGCTTCTAACAGCGGTCTTAATGTATGAGCTTGTAGATGTTGGCTCATCAGGAACAATCTTAATTAACTGGTAATTAAAGTCGCTCTTATCCTCATTAGCATCACTTACTGAGTAAGCAACTGTTACATCATTGGAGAACATAAGCTTTCCTGTAGTGTCAGTGTAGCTTATCGCACCATTTACTATAGCAGAAACAACTGGAACAACTGTATCCTTTGTGAAGTAAATAGTCTTAGACTCAGCCTCATTACCAGTTAAATCTGTTGCAGATATGATGATTGTATGAAGCCCATCTGAAGTTACCTTGTGGCTTGCTACATACTTTCCGGTAGCTGAATCATAGGTCCAGTCAAGAGAAAGCTTGTTATTATTATCTGTAACTACTATCTCGTCAATATTCTTCTCAGTATATGTAAACTCTAAGGTTACATTTGAGCTGTAGTAGTAATCGCAAGCTGTTCCATCAAAGTTAGTTGATGGCTTCTTACCACCCTTAGTTCCATCAGCAATCTTAGCTGTAACAACTGGCTTAGTGCTATCAACCTCAAAGTATGAGGTCTTTACAGAGGATACTCTTCCTGACTTATCATAAGCAGTTACTGTAGCCTTATATGTTCCATCTGTAAGAGTTAGAGCATATTCCTCATCAGCTACTACTCTTGAGCCATCACCACTTAACATATTAAGCTTGTCGTACTCAAATTCCTTAGGATATCTCTTAGTTCCATCCTCGCTTTCTACAACAATACTTACCTTTGCAAGAGAAAGATTATCACTTGCTGTAGTCTTAATAGTAACTGCTGAAGGAAGTGGAATGCTGTTAGTTTCATTATTATTTACAGTAAGTACATCAATTGTAGGATTAGTCTTATCTACCTTAATAACAGCTGTAGCGCGCTTAGGGTTAGTGGCCTTATCTGCTGCATTAATTACAACCTTTGTACCTTCTGATGTATATGATTCAGGAACATCTAATGTAAGACTAGCTGTAGTACCTGAATACTTTACTCCATCTGAAGCATCAGTCTTGTCATTTACAGAGTTACTAATGTTATACTTTACACTGTCTATCTCAGACTCTATAGACTGTACACCAGCCTTTACGCTTACAGCCATACTATAGCTCTGATACCAGGTATCATCCTGTGCTAAGCTTGAACCATCAGCATAGGTAATAGTTGGAGCTGACATATCGAAGAGAAGGTCACCTACGCTCTGTGTATAAGTCTGTGGTTCAGGTGTTTTGTTATCCTTTATAACAAGCTGAATAGACTCAAGCTTCTGGTTAGAGAGTACATCTGTAGGAATATAAATAATCTGATCCTCTACTGTGTACTTCTTATTCTGCTCATCATATTTGTTCTTGTTAACAGTAACATCGCTATACTTTTCTCCATTAACCATAAGAGTCATGGTAGTAATCTCATAGCCTGATGTAGCTGTAATATGAAGAGCAAGCTTTTCCTTAGCGATATAGCTTCCGTTATTAATCTCTTTAAGATTAACTATGTTGCCATTCTGCTCAGTTAAAGTAGCCTTAGTAACCTTTAATCCATTGTCAGGAAGCACTAATGTGTAGGTTGCTGCTTCAAGGTCTGATGAATTATCAGCTTCATCTGTAGCGTTACCATAGAAGGTTACCTTGTTAACATTAGTTCCATTATTTGTATTATAATCGTCTATCAAACTAGCAAGTCCACTTGTTGTATATTGGATGTAATATGCATTAGCCTTATACTCATCAGGATATAATGCATAAAGATCACTGCTTGAATCAGCAACACTTAAATCTCCCAAACATGAGTCCTTGCTATTGTTGAAGTAATACTTGCGCTTAACAATATCTGATGTTGCGTCCTTCGCACCATAGAGAATTACAAATGTCTCCTCCTTAGTTGTGTCAACTGTGTACTCCTTAGCATCCTTGTTAGCTAAATCGTCGTCAGTTATCTTAGTATATATACCACCTCCATTTGCCTTGTAAATGCCAAGGTCAACAAAGGTTGGAGCTGTCTTGTCGTATACAAAGTCACCGAGTGGTAAGGTTATTTTCTTATCATTATCATCCTTTACCTCAATATACCATCCACTAACATTCTCACCCTCATCATCAAATGTGTAAGTAAGTGTACCTTCATACAAGCCAGCCGCATTAGGCTCTTGTGCTCCGGTTGTATAGCTTATTTTGCCATATTCGTTATTGTTACCATCTTTGATTACTGCATACTTTAGCTTATAACCAGACTCAAAGGTAATTTCTAAGTTATGTACATACTTAGATTTTTCTGATTCGAAAGTAAGTTCTCCATCTGTAATAATAGAATCTGAATAAGCATTCGGATCGTCCTTAGCTGTCAGCGAGCCACTAACAAACTGTAATGTCTTATCAATAACATTAATGGTACCTAAGGCCTTTGGGCTATCTGCTCCGTTGCCAACCGCATCAACAAGCTTAGCAGAAATAACATATTCAGTTGTTGAGCTGGATGTATCAATACTGCCTATATCAAAGGTGTACTTGTTTGTTCCAGTTACTCGAGAAGCCTCAAATGGTCCTGTTAATCCAGTGATCTCAATAGCTATTTTCTCAGGCAAGCATTTTTCATCAAGAAGCAACTCTCCCTTTAAATCAGAGTATGTCTTTTCCTTATCCAAGTAATATACTCCATTAACTCCTGTAATCAATGTACTGCCATCGTACAAATTGAAGCCTATTAATTCCGGAATATTTTTATCATATATATATTTCGGATTCTCATCCTTATACAACTTAAATTCCTTTGTTTGATTATTGGCATCCTTTACAGAAATTCTCAATGAATTATATTCCACATATCCACCGTCTACTGTGCCAGGGAAAGGTATATCAAATGTATACCTAAATAATAAACCTTGGGCCTGTACACTACTAATATAGCTTTGGTAATTATCTTGAGTTACAAATTTTATCTCAGTGCCTTGGTTATCATAACCGATAAGTGCAAGCTCTGTAAGAGAATATCCAGATGTAACACTAAGGTTAATGGTTTGGCTAGTATTTGTAGGTGAAACCAATGTTGTAACATCTGGAGTATTGTCTATAATACAACTTGCAGTCAAGTTTTTATCAACAAGACAAATCTTAGCTAAAAGTGGCTCTTTTCCATCATTATAAACATCATTTCCCGCCTCGTCAGTTAATTCAAGTCTTACATCGTATACGGTGTTTAAGGCAAGTTTTTTCGTTGAATCATCCATAGAAAGGAAATCATCATTTCGGTATTTTACTACTGAATTAATCGGAGTACCATTTTTACGTATTGTTTTAGTGGCAAACTCTGTTTCCCCGTTATAAAATTTAACGGTCATAAACTCTAAATAATTAGCTTCCGTAATATTAAACAACAAATAACAATTTCCATAATTATTATTTGTAACATCCACATATATTACTCCATCACTATCAGCTGTATATGTAGTTACGCCTTTCATTATTTGAATGCTTGATTCATCTAAAATAGGATCTGTATTGTCAAAGGTAACCGTTGCTACACCCGAACTATCTTGAACATTGCCAAGATCATCAGAATATTTCATAAAAGAAATATACTTACCATCAGCTCCATCCTTACCACTAAAAGCTACCCCCGGATTAATTGCAGTTAAGTCTGCCACATTGTAGTCACCTATTGCATTGTTCCCATTATGCACCGCATAATAATACTCAAATGTTCCAAGGTGTACATCTGGAAATGTAATCGCATCTCCTATTTTATAAGTACCGCTTTCAAAGCCATGAGATTTTGCCTTACTATAGTCTGGCAAATATGCCGACTTTACGCCATGACTAGGAACACTCGAATTACCTTCCAGTAACCAAGTATGATTTCCAATGAGATGCTTCTGCAGAGAATATGCTGTCAACAAATACCAGTCATTAGTACCTGTTAAGTCAACATCTGTGATTTTTACATATATTGCATAAATCTTCTCATCCGACATCGCAGTATAAGTATCAATAGCAGCAAGAGCCTCTGAATTAGAAATACTAGGGGTTGGTATTGTATCTTTTTCATAAACTTTAATACCTAATTGATACTCAATATCCTCATCATCTTTGGTTAAGTTCCCTGTAACATTTCCTTTTACACTAACTGTTGTTTCGTTTCCACTCTTCCAATAGTACATATTATGTACTGTATCATCATCACCATCAATTGCATATCCTGTATTATCCGCGTTTCGAATAACACGATTACCATCAGCATCCGCTTTCGCAAATTTTGTAATATCAACTTCAAGTGTAAACTTTACATCTCCAGCTATCGCCTTTACAACCTTAAGCGGTCCGGCATTCTCAAACAATGGTATTGTAACCATTATAAACACAATCCATAATGCAATTAATCGACCTATTGGATTGCCCTTTCTAAATAATCGTTTCATCATAGTCCCCCTTAAATCTTTTCGCTTGTATGTACAACTACCATATTGTAGATTACTTTTGCTTTGTGTGCTAATTGTCTTGTCTTCTTGGATGCAAGTACTGTAGTAGAATCTCCATCCTCTATCTGTTCGCCTCTTAGAATATCTGTTGCAGGCTCATCATCTACATCCTCTGATTTAAGCACATCTGTCGGAGCATCCTCTTCGGCAGCCTCTGACTTAAGCACATCTGTCGGAGCATCCTCTTCGGTAGCCTCTGACTTAAGCACATCCGTTGGAGCGTCTTCATCTGCAATTTCTGCCTTACGCTTATCAGCTAAAGTAGCTTCCTTATCTTCCGTTCTAAGTACATCCGTCGCCTCGTCGCTATCGTCTGACCTTAGCACATCCGTTGCTTCGTCGCTATTGTCTGCTCTTAACACATCCGTTGCTTCGTCGCTGTCATCTGCTCTTAACACATCCGTTGCTTCGTCGCTGTCATCCGCCCTTAGCACATCCGTTGCTTCGTCGCCGTCATCTGCTCTAAGAACATCTGTTGCCTCATCACCATCATCTGCTTTTAATACATCTGTCGGCTGCTCGCTAGCATCTCCGCTAGCCTCTGCTATCTGATTGTCCATCTCAGGTGTAGCACCAAGAACTGCCGTCTCCTCAGGATCAAATTGAGGTGTAAACGCAGGTTTTTTCTCTTGGGCCTTTTCTTTCACTAGATTATCTGTTGTGTCATCTCTATTGCTAGCTCTTGTTTCCTGAGAAACTGTGTCTCTAACTGTAATCTTACCTGAATTTTGGTTGTAATATTTCGCCTGTTCCTTCTTAGAAACATTTGTCTCAGGGGTCTTGCCCTGCTGTTTTTCTTTTATGCCCTTTTTAGCGGCTCTACCTGTTAATTCTCCAATTACCTTTGGTATCTTTAAAACTATAAATAATATTATGGATACGATAAGGAAGATAATCGCAAGTATCAGTCCGCCGTAGAAACAAATCTCATAAACGTTACTCATTGCCATCACTCTCCTTCTCGCCATCTTCGGATTCCTCATTACCATCCTCCGAAGCCTCTGTTGTCTCCTCTTTTACATCATACAGACCCTTATCCAGCTTATCCACTGTATCCTTACGCTTATTCCAGGTTCTGTTAGTTGTAATATCCTCTACATCCTGTCCATCTTCATAAACCGCCAGAAGATCCTCTAGCTCATCTGAGCAAAGCTTCTTCCAGTTTGCAGGGTCCTGATTAATATCAACACAATATGAGTAAATGTAATCAAGATGATCAGCATATACCTTATTACTTAAGACATTATCCTTACCCAAGGTTGCTTCCAGCTCCTGGTAGGTTGCTAATACATTATCATAATCTCCCATATTTGCGTAGGCATCTGCCTTGCCGGACATTACATTATAATATGAGGTATTGAAAATGTTGTCGCTTTCACCGCCTATGGTAAGGCCCTCATTCTCCTCAAGCTTTATATTAAGAATGGTCAAGTACTCGTCGCTGTAATTAATTACTGCTGTGCTGTACTGTTCCCTCATACTATCGTTTTCTGCATTATTTGCCAAATATTCATTAATTACTATAAGATTATCATAGTAGGCATAGAAATAATCATTAGTATCAAGAGTGGTACCTGTGTACTCCTCCAAATCGTCTATAGCCTGATTCATAACCTCGTCAGCATTCTGCGCTATACCATCCTCTGTTATGTAGGTTGCGTATATACGGCCAATAGTTTTGTAATTAATAAACTTGTTGTCATTCTGATTAGTGTAAACCTTTTGGTTGTAGGCAGCGAAGCTATTAATTTCTTCCATAAGCTCCCCTGCATTTACATTTGCACTTGATAACAAAAGCGAAACGGAGCCATAATACTGAGCCAATTCTCCATAGTCAGGATCCTTAGGATCTATCATATTGAAGTATTTGTTAGCAATCTTGTAATCACCTAGCTCATCAAAGTAGGTTATAGCCAGCTTGTACAGAACCTGATCGTTCTTATTTACTGAATCATGTCCTGCCTTTACTCTGTTGGCTACAACATTAAGTCCTGTTTCAAGCTGAAGATCCGTAGTGCCATCCTCTCTAATCTCGTTAGAAGCATCTATGTACACCTGAATGTACTTCTCGTAGGCTTCAGCATCACTTCCATCCAACTCAAAAGCCTTCTTGTACTCGCCAGCGGCACTTATATAATCGCCCTCGGCTCTAAATTCATTGCCGGTTTCAATGTAAGAATTGTAGTTATCAAGCTTTATCTTCTGCATTCCAGCGTATCCAACCAGGGAAGTAATTCCCGCTGCAACTGTAAGTACTGATGTAGCTACAAATGCAGCCATCTTCTTCTTGTTCTTCTTTTTATATGCATCATCAAGCTCTGTATAGTGCTCTAATGCGTACATAAGCTCTGAACAATTCTGATATCTATCATTAGGATTAGGCTGTGTACACTTTAAAAGTATCTTCTCCAAGCCTGACGAAAGGGCCGGATTCCACTCTCGTATAGGCTTTATCTCGTAAGGTGGCTCACATGGATTCTTACCGGTTACTATATGGTAAAGTGTGGCACCTAAATTGTATATATCAGTTCTGGCATCTGTCTTATAGATTCCTCTACCCTGAGCATCACCGAACTGCTCGGGAGCTGCATAACCTCTGGTTCCAAGAGCTGTAGTATCAGCGTTATTCTCAACAATATACTCCTTGGCAGTACCAAAGTCTATAAGCTTAACTCCACCTTCTGGCTTTATCATAACATTGGAAGGCTTCATGTCTCTGTATATTACAGGTGGATTCATGTTGTGAAGGTAATCAAGGGCACTGGCAAGCTGGAGACCCCACTCTATAACCAAATCCTGTGGCTGGGCTCCCTCTTTCTTAAGTCTATCCTGAATAGTGGTACCCTCTATGAAGTCCATTACTACATAGATTGTCCCTTCCTGATTAATAATATCAACTATTCTTGGCAGAACCGGGTGGTCAACATTCTTTAGAATATTAGCCTCTCGTTCTAGTCCCTTTAATAGAGTCTTGGTAGACTTAGAGCCATCGTTCTTTATCTCCTTAACAGCCCACTGCTTGTTAAGACGATTATCTCTGGCAAGATAAACGATGGACATTCCTCCTCGTCCAACCTCTTTCCATATCTCGTATTTTCCGTCTAATACTGTACCTTCCTTAGTCATCCTCGTCATTCCTTCCAATCATGTAACTTATTTTCCCCAAGTAGCTGTAGTTACCGCAGCCTCTTAGACAGTCTTCACAACTGCCACTGTTATATTATCGGTCTCTTTTCTATTCTTAACAGTCTCAGTCAAATATCTGCAACCAAATTCTATATCCTGCTCAGTCTTCACAATCGATGGACCTATTTTTTCCATCATCTCCTGCTCGCTTATCTGATGTCTAAAACCATCGGAGCACAGCATATATACCGCATTTTCTAGAGCGTGTCCCTTTACAAATTCAGGCTCAACTACCTGTGATGCACCTACGCACTGCAATAATACGCTTCTTCTAGGATCTGTCTTAGACTGCTCCACAGTCATTCTTCCAGCAGCTATCTCCCTTGCAATGAAGGTCTGATCCTTTGTAAGCTGAAGAACCTTGTCTGTAAGACAGTACACACGGCTATCACCTACATGAACAATGTAATAGTCATTCTCATATAACAAAATTGCAGATACTGTGGTACCGAGCATTATATTATTCTTCTCACCATATTCTCCAAGTCTTTTATTCTGGGTTTGGATAATATTGTTCCACTGACTTACTAATCTTTCCTCATTAAGCCCATCCTTATTAATGTCATCTACAAGGGTATTATCAAACCAATCGCTAAAGGCCATAATAACCTCCTTGCTGGCAAGCTCACCCTTTGACAAACCACCCATTCCATCGCAGACAATGGCAAATGCCACCTTCCCCTTTTGGGTTTCTACTACCTTAATAGCTAATGAGTCCTGATTAGTCTTTTTACTTATCCCCACATCAGTGTGGTACGCCGCAATATATTCCATCTTACTCTCCCTTTCTTAAGAGGAATGTAAATTCCTCATCGCCAAGCTGAATTACTGTTTTATTCTTAAGCAGAACCTCCTTGCCTGGCTCAAGCTCCACACCATTTACATAGGTATGGTTGGTTGAATTATTGTCCTTAATATAATTAACACCATCTCTTTGTACGATTATACAATGCACTCTACTAATTGCAGAATTGTTCTCTATTGCATAATCCGCCTTAGTCTTCGACTTTCCTATAGTAAACTCAGGCTTTGTTATATTTATAGCTTCGCCTGTATTCTTTCTAACAATATGTGGCACTGGCTTAACTCCCAGCTGTCCTGTCAAGGAACCCATAGTAAACTCTCCCGGCTTCGGTGCCTCAGCAGGTGCTGGACTTGGCATTCCTGTTGGCGCTGTTGGCATTACCGGTGGCTTTGGCATAGCTGGTGATGCCTGCGCCGCTGGTGCTGGTGCTGTTGGCATTACCGGTGGCTTTGGCATAGCTGGTGCTGCCTGCGCCGCTGGTGCTGTTGGCATTACTGGTGGCTTTGGCATGGTTGGTGCTGCCTGCGCCGCTGGTGCTGTTGGCATTACTGGTGGCTTTGGCATAGCTGGTGCTGCCTGCGCCGCTGGTGCTGGTGCTGTTGGCATTACCGGTGGCTTTGGCATAGCCGGTGCTGCCTGCGCCGCTGGTGCTGTTGGCATTACTGGTGGCTTTGGCATGGTTGGTGCTGCCTGCGCCGCTGGTGCTG
>JAZPXZ010000079.1:0-61981 GCA_045543915.1 Wujia sp. | reverse complement strand
GTTAGAACCTATTTCACAGATTAAAGATCTTAGTACTTATACAGACAATAGTTTTACTTATGAGGCTGATTTAGAACATTTGTATACATATTTTTCGTGTAACGGTACAGTTTCTATTCAAGGATACTTAATCAAGAGCAGTTCTGATACATATGAATACGAATGGGTTATAGGTTCAAATCCTGAAAATATGAAATATGATTTGTCATATCTTGAAGGTAGATGGTTGGCCTCTAATTCTTCAAATACATATGTTGAGGATTGTTATTTAGATATATGGGAAGTGAATGAGGATACTAAGGAGATAATTTGGACGCTACATTCAACTGAGAACGACGATATGTATGCAGAGGGTATAAGCTATTATAATTTTGATGGAGTTGACTTTAATTTTAGCTTTGAAGTACCGAAGGGGAATGATAAAGAACCATATGTATTCAATGTTTTTTTTAATGGGATGGATTACCGTGTTGATGGAATTGACTATCTTGGCTCCGACTGGAAGTATGTAACAGTGGACGATTATGATACATTTTCTGTATCGTGGAATTATAGAGATTTTGAAAAAAAACAAGATTATTAAATGAATAGGGAGAAATTAGTAATAATATTCTGTTACTAGATAATGATATGAAAAAATATATAATAATATTCATAATGCTATTGTGTCTTGTTGGATGTGATAAAAAAGATGATACAATAGATTATCACAAATTAGATCATGAAACTATCCGGTTAGAAGATTTTAATGAACTATCTGATGAAGAGATAATTAGCATTGTTCCAGACGGAATACTTAATTATAGTATTGATAACTGCAATTTAGATGTTTCAACGATTTCGGATATAAATGTAATCTCCCAGGAAAAGATAGATAATATATTAACTATTAAATGTGAACTTACACTGGATGGTGCATTTTTAAATCGAAAAATATATTGTGAATTGTTGTGTAGGGATTACGATAATTATGGATGGTTGGTTGATGATTTCACAGAGTATAAGAGACAGGATATTATATTAGTAAATGGAGTGGACTATACCGAGTATTTGATTCCATACTCACATACAAGATACGAGATACAGGATAATTCAACATATTCTGATAATAACTTTGATTATAGAGTAAAAATTGGATATAATGTAGACTCAGTTGGATATATAGATGAGATAATAACCGAAAGAAGATATGGAAGTGTTATATATCAAGATAATATAGAGACAAAAGATGTCATGGAATATACTTGGGATATGATAGTAGCTGGGCTAGGGAAAGAGTATGTAGTGAATTATGATTCTGTTCTTGGTCCTAGGGCTGTTAATAATTTAAATTTAGTTATAGTGATAGAATCTATGGATGATGAAACTGTGGAGTGGACTGCATTGCAGTATGAACCAAATGGTGACATAGTCGACGAAAATGTATTAGGTAGAAAATCCGGTAGTAGTCAATGGTACTTTAATGATGAGGGATCAGCATGTTTTGATTTTGATATAGATTATAAATATAAAGATGGAGAACCAGGATTCTTTTCTGGACAGATTCAGATACCTGTTAATCCAGATGGTGAGTGGTTTCAACTTATAGATTATAATGGTAGTTGGACATGTGGAATTTACAAGATAGATTATGTTTTAAGTGATAGTGCACAGCCTGTGGAAAATACAACAGAAGAGTCTAATGCATCTTATGATACACTAGATGGTTTTATTGAGGCTTGTTCAGCAGATTCAAGTCCTGGCATGATGGTAAGTGCTAATGATGTTTATACGACATTAGGTGAGAATAAAGAGATTTTTGTATATTTTGCCTACCAAGAGGGTAATCTTTACTACACGGTATCTGATGTGACTATAGCGGATTGTGCTTGGGGTGATGAGTGGATAAATGGAAACATTATACCGTTATATATCGATGCAAAGTCTGCTGGAGATGTAATCATCGAGATTACAAATGACCAGAATGACATAGAAGAAACAGTTTTAGTACATGTAGAATAAGACTTGTTTTTCTATTTTTGATAATTTGTCTTCAAAAGTAAAATTGAAAAATATTGATTAAAATCCGGATACAAGTTAGGTATCCGGATTTTGTTTTACTCACTTACAGATGGCAAGCTTCCAAGATTATTGTTCTCACTTCCATCGGGAATAGATTTCAGGTATTCAGTATCCTTTCTATGGGATATTCCCACATTCTTTATTTCACCAGCCTTGGCCATAGAAACACCCTGCTCTCTTGATACTTTTGTGCCATCAGAAAGCTGGTATCCTGATACACGACCATTGTTTTTTACTAAACCGATGATTTCCTTGGCGTTTGTATTAGGTGTAGGTATTTGATCTAATGAAGCCTTAGCTAGCTGAGCCCCAAAACTATTTACATTATAATTTGATTCGCTATTGTTTGAACTCATAATTATTATTCTCCTAAAAATATATTAAAGTGGTTACATGATTAGTATTCTTAGTTTTTACTTTGTGATACTCCATAAAATATGGATATGGAATCGTATTAAATATATATTGGATTTTAATTTGATGTATTGACGATTATTAAAGCTAATATTAAAATTGTAATATGTTTTTAGGAGGAACTTATGACAAGAAAACTATGTAATCCATTTGTGTTAGGCCTTATATTTACCTTTTGTTTGTTGGTTATAAATGTAATATACGCACTTATTACAGGTGATGTTATTGGTATTAGATTAAGTGGTGGAGAGGTTATTATGTATATGGGATTTGGATTGGTTAAGGAAACAATTTATCCTGAGATGACTTCTGAAGAGCTAAAAACATGGGAACCAAGTCCAGAGTATAATTTTGATATTATTTCATTTTTATGTACATACATTATTATCTGCGTAATACTGTTTATAATACATAAAAGATCAAAGCGTAAAAAATAAAATTGCTATACAGGAGAAAAATATGACTGCTTACTATGGGATAATGTCAGCCCTTGCGCTGATTAATTTAATAATATTTATACTATTTTTTCGAGAGAAGAAGCTGAATTATTATCTGTTAGCTATTCTTGCAATAATTACTATAAGTAATGCAGGAAATCTTGTGATGGCTATGTCTGAAACCTTGGGTGAGGCTTTTATTGCCAAAAAGATTCATTATATTGGTGCTTGCTTCATACCACCTATTATACTTATGGTTATATTTAAGATGTGTAACATCAGTGTAAAAAAATGGTTGAAAAATGTGCTGATTATGTATAGCTTCATAATATACAGCATGGTGCTTACTATTGGGCATAGCGACATCTATTATAAAAGTGCTAAATTAACAAAAATAGGTGATGCTACTGGTATTATACCAGAATACAATTTTGGACATAGCTTCTTTTATGTACTGCTTTATGGGTATCTCTTGATAGGAATTTCAGTACTTTTTTATAGTTTAAAGAGAAAGAATACAGTTTCACGGAAGAATCTATGGGCATTAATTGGATTAGAGATTGTTACTATAGCTGTATTTCTTATAGGAAGAATAATTGCACCTGATGTAGAGGTTACACCGGTAATTTATGTAATAGATGGTTGGATTTTACTCTACCTCAATAGACGAGTTACTGTATATAGTTTAGAGGATAATATTATTAGCTCCTTGGATAAGCAAGATGATTATGGATATATTATGTTTGATAACAAGAGAAATTATTTGGGGGCAAATTCTCTGGCTATAGATATACTTCCAGAACTTGAGGGATGTAAAATAGATAGACCAATCTCTAATCACACTTCCTTAGATTTTCTCCAAAAAGAGATTGATGAATTAGAGGAATCTGATGATTCAGTCTTTGAGTTAGATAAGAACGAGCAGCATTATGAAGGTCATATAAATAGAATTTGGTATGCTGACAAACCAGTTGGATTTTTGTTTGAGATTGAAAATGCTACAGACAGATATAAGTATACCAAGCTTTTGGCAGAGTATAATGATAATCTTCGTGACGAGGTGGAAGCAAAAACTGCTCATATAAAAAGCATTCAGTCTAAGCTTCTCTTTGATATGGCCAACATTATGGAGAATAGAGATGATAACACCGGAGGTCATATTAAGCGAACTAGTGATGTGGTGGAGATATTGATTAATACCATTAAGAAGTATAGTATATTGGATTTGGATGATAGGTTCTGTCAGGCCATAATTAAAGCGGCACCTATGCATGATTTGGGTAAGATTGCAATAGGAGATAATATTTTAAGAAAGCCGGGAAGGCTTACAGATGAAGAATTTGCCATTATGCAAGGTCATGCTGCAAAGAGTGGAGAACTTGTGGAGAGCATTCTTGGAGGGGTGGAGGAAGAGTATTTTGTCAATCTTGCAAAGAATGTAGCTAGGCATCATCATGAAAAATGGAACGGTGCCGGATATCCTGATAAGCTTAAAGGAGATGCCATTCCTATGGAGGCAAGAATTATGGCAATAGCTGATGTATATGACGCCTTGGTAAGTAAGCGCTGCTACAAGGAGGCTATGAGCTATGAGCAGGCATATAAGGTCATGATGGAGTCTATGGGAAGTCATTTTGACCCTAAGCTTGAGGAAGTGTTTGTCAGGAGTAGAGATAAGTTGGAAGCATATTATTCGGAGTAGTAAAGTATTATCATTGCATTTTGGGTGATATTATTAAGAACCATAGAACTTCTATAAGCATATTTTAATATAAATATGTTTGTAGGAGTTTTTTATGCCTAAGGTTTTTATTAGTCCTGGTCACGGTGGTAGTGATACAGGTGCTGTTGGTATTTTGGTAGAGAAGGATGTTAATCTTAAGATGGCCAAGGCATGCGCTGAATATCTTGTAGCCAGAGATGTAGAGGTTCTTCTTTCTAGAATTGTGGACGGAAATGAATCATTAAATGAAAAAATCAGTAAATGCAATGCATTTAATCCTGATGTGGCTGTGGAATGTCACAATAATTCAGGTAATGGAAATGGTTTTGAGGTATACCACAGTATAGTAGGAGGCGTTGGCAAAGCTCTTGCCGAAAACATCGAGGAAGAGATTATAAAGATAGGCCAAAATAGTAGAGGATTAAAGACAAGAGTAGGAACTTCCGGAACAGATTATTTTGCTTTTATCAGGCAAACCAACTGTCCTGCTGTGATTTGTGAAGGTGCGTTTGTGGATAATGTAGATGACGCGAAGATGATTGATAGTGATGAAAAGTGCAAGACTTTTGGAGAGGCTTATGCAAAAGGTGTTCTTGCAACACTTGGAATAAAGGATAAGGTGGCTGATGATAAGATTGATCCTGAACAAAAGGGGTATCTGGTGAAGGTGACAGCAGATGGACTTAATATCAGAACTGGTGCAGGTACAAGCTATCCTGTGGTTGGAGTTATTACTGATAGAGGAGTATATACTATAGTAGATACCAAGACAGTTGCTGGTATTAAATGGGGAAAGCTAAAAAGTGGTGCAGGATGGATAGCGCTAAGCTACACTAAATCAATATAATAATACAACCACCTGCTATGGAGTTTCCTTACTCTAAAGCAGGTGGATTTTGATATACAAATATATGCAAATTTAAGATATGTACTGAATAGTACGGAATGAATAAAATAACTGAAATTTATTCAAAATATCCTGTGTAATCAACCTTGTACTTCCCATTAGGGAAAAGGTGATGGTACAAGTCTATAAAGTAATCGTCAGTCATGCTTGCCATAAAGTCCATTACTATATCGTCAGGAGAACTACTTGTGTATTCATCCATAAATTCATCTATTGGTTGGTAATGAGAATACTGGTTAGCCTGTCTGATAAAATCTATGTGATGCTTATAGAGAATGGAGTCCTTGCTTAGGCTTTTTGCCTGAGCTAAAAGCTCATTATAAAGCTGCTCAAACATAGGCTTAATATTATGCTGGTACAAATCCTCACGCTTATCATCATTGTAAATTAATTCATAGTTTTCCTTTTTTGCTTTAGAAAATGCATCGTAGACTTCCTTGTCCATACTAAGATATGGTTTTCCGTAGCTATTTTCTATGATGCTTACGGTCATATTGTTGATGATTTCAGCGTTGGTACTGCCTAAGCCCTCTGCAGAAAATGCATTGTGGCTGTCAAGTAAACCAATCTTTATAGCGTCCTGTCTGTCCTTGCCTAAGTAAGCGATTATATCACTTACTCTCATAACACAGGCTTCTAAGGTTGAAGGAATCTGTTTTTTGTTGGCACTTGGGTCTATGTAACAGCTCTCAACTCTTTGGTCAAAGTCGTCGAATGAATCAAGCTTAATAGGTCTATATTCCTGCTGCTCCATCTCACCGTTATGACAGATTACACCATCTAGAGTTTGAAGGCTGATATTTCTTCGTATTAGCTTGTCAAGTACCCTGACACTATGTACATTATGGTTAAATAGTCTGCCTGTGTTGGCATAATATAAATCATTTAAATATCTTTCGCCGGTGTGTCCGAATGGAGTATGACCTATATCGTGACCTAATGAAATAGCTTCAATTAAATCTAAATTTAAGCCCAAGGTCATACCGATTGTTCTCGCAATTCTCGATACATATTGAACATGAAGAGCACGCCTTGATATGTCGTCGTTTTTGAAGCAGGAAAGCACCTGCGTTTTATCAGAGTATCTGTTATAGTAATTATTATGCATTATCTTTTCAACATCCATAACAAAAGCCGGACGCCAGAGTCTTGGTGTATCATGCCCTTCATATCTTCTGATTATATTTTCTTCATTAAAGGCATAGGGATTCTTAATATTGTGTTCTTTGTCATAGATTATTTGTTGGGATATTTCCTTAGATAAGGATTTGTAATTCGACATGTAAATACCTCCTTAGCGAAACTAAGCATATAATAAATTATATCAAAGATGCAATATTTTATAAATAAAAATATTGTATTAGACAAAGTGTTTTTGGTTTAATATAATAAAGAAGTGTGATGTTATATGAGAAGTTATAATGAATTTAAACTTAAGGAAAGTGCTTGTATGAATGAGTTTTCAAGAAATATTACTAGAATTTTAACATGTATAATTTCATTATTAATTGCGTACCTGATTGTGGTGGTAGGTATTTTGGGGGTAAAAAATAAGAGTAATTCAAGTAGCGCAAATAGTGGTGAAAAAGTAGCTTCACTACAGCAGGCTACCCTTCTTGAGGCAACTGCGACAGATTCCTATGTTGGGGAAGCTGATGATAATGTAGCTGATGCTACAGCTACAGATGCAGCACTAGAGTTAAGCCTTAATTCCGCCACATTGGGTGAGAAAGTGACCATTTGGGAGGATAGACCAAAGCCCGAATTACCACAGCAATATTCCATAGAAATGGAACTTATATATCAGCATCCCGAGCTTCCTACCGGCTGTGAATCGGTGGCTCTTACTATGTTGTTAAAGTACTATGGCTTTGATATAGAGAAAACAACTATTGCTAAGGATTACCTTGTATATTCCACAAATTTTGTGGAGGGATATATGGGCAATCCATTTACCACTGCCGGTGCGGGAATATATTCACCGGGATTAACTAGATCTGCCAACAAGTTTTTGGATGCACAGGAGTCTGATTTAAATGCCAAAAATGTTACTGACAGCACTCCGGAGGAGTTATATAGATATGTGTCAGAGGACACTCCTGTGGTTATATGGAACACAGTGTATTTTCTTCAAAATCAGCCTACAGGTCTAAAGGTGAAATGGGGCGAGAAAACCTATGTGTGGGATAGCTGTGAGCACTGTATGGTGCTATCAGGCTACGATTTGGAGAGAAATGTGGTTATTGTTCATGATCCCATACAGGGGATTATAGAAAGAGATGCGGATGGGTTTTGGGAGAGATACGAAAAGCTTGGTAGTATGGCTTTGATAATTAGATAGAGAGTCCTACAAAATAGAATAAATTCTGTTATAAGGACATATACAAAAGGGATTTGTTGCAGAATTTGGTGACAAATCTCTTTTTTGAGTTAAATTATGTTTAATTTGTTTGAAAATTGTGATATTATTAACCTACTTGTAAAAAAAAGAGAGTGTGGAGGTTTTATGGAGACAAATAAGAAAAGCAGAAATTCATTTTCCGGCTCCCTAGGATTCGTTCTTGCGGCAGCTGGTAGTGCAGTAGGTTTGGGTAATATATGGAGATTCCCTTATCTTGCTGCAAAGGATGGCGGTGGATTGTTCCTCGTTATCTATCTTATCTTAGTACTTACATTTGGTTATGCGCTTCTTACTACTGAGGTTGCTATTGGTCGTAAGACTAAGCAGAGCCCACTTACTGCTTACAGTGAGATTAAGAAAGGCTGGAAGGGACTTGGATTAATTGCCAGTCTCGTACCACTTATAATTATGCCATACTACTGTGTAATCGGTGGTTGGGTAATTAAGTATTTTGTGGCATTTTTAGGAGGAGAGGGCGTAGATGCAGCTAAGGATGGTTACTTTACTGGATTTATTACCCAGGAGGTATGGCCACTTGTGTTCTTCGCTATATTCCTAGGAGCATCTGCATTTATAGTATTTAGAGGTGTTAACAAGGGTATAGAGTCGGCATCAAAGATTATTATGCCTATTCTTTTATTACTTGTAGTTGGTATATCAGTGTTCTCAATTGCGCTTAGCCATACAGATGCATCAGGCGTGACAAGAACTGGTTTAGAGGGTCTTAAGGTATATGTTATACCTAATCTTGACGGACTTACTGTAAGTGGTTTTTTCACAGTATTGGTTGATGCTATGAACCAGCTGTTCTTCAGTATTTCAGTTGCTATGGGTATTATGGTTGCCTATGGTTCTTATGTTAAGGATGATGCAAATCTTGGAAAGTCAATTAACCAGATTGAGCTTTGCGATACTGCAGTAGCAGTACTTGCAGGAGTTATGATTGTTCCGGCAGTTTATACATTTATGGGAACAGAGGGTATGCAGGCTTCTGGACCATCACTTATGTTTGTAACACTTCCTAAGGTTTTTGAAGCTATGGGACCTGCAGGTTACCTAGTAGGAACTGCATTCTTTGCAATGGTATTCTTTGCAGCTCTTACTAGTGCAGTATCAGTTATGGAAGCAGTTGTATCAAGCTTAATGGATCAGTTCCATATCTCAAGATTTAAGGCATGTGTTATCGAGACTATAATAGCTGTAATTGGTGGCGTATTTGTATGTCTTGGATATAACAAGCTTTACTTCGAGCTTAAGCTTCCAAATGGAGCAGTAGGCCAGGTGCTTGATGTGCTTGATTATGTAAGTAATTCAGTTATGATGCCACTCGTAGCACTTCTTACCTGTATCCTTATCGGTTGGATTGCAAAGCCACAGGTTATTATAGATGAGGTTGAGAAGAATGGCGAGAGAATGGGTAGAAGGGTGCTTTATACAGTTATGATTAAGTTCCTAGCTCCGGTATTCATGGTTATTCTTCTTCTTAAGGCATTTGGATTAATGTAATTGACAAAACCTAGTAAGATGCCAATTTCTAGGAGATACTAGACTAATATACTTGGTTTTCCTTTGTTAAAATTCATATGACAAAGGAAAACCAAGTTATTTTTTAATTTTTGTTTTAAATGTGGGAAACAAGTTTAAAATATTGACTTAAATTATTTGTTTGCTAAAATAATCAAAGAAGTTGGTTGGGCTTGACTCCCTAATTTTGAAAATGCTATCCATTTTCTTTAAGCCCGACGGACAATATAATCAGCATATGAAAAGAAGAGGAATCCGCAAGGGTTCCTCTTTCTATTATCCCTACGAGGCTGTGCAAATTTACTATTTTGGCCGGCCTGCCTAGGGTCGGTCCACGCTGACACTTAAGACGGTCAGCTTAGTCCCGACCACTGTCGCGGCCGGAATATAACATATTGGCACAGCCTCTGCTTGACATCAAAATTAAAGATGTTCCCCTTGCAAACTTAATCATTAGGTATTATTATAATCCTAGCTTTAAATTAGGGAGTTTAAAGAAGGAGAATGAGAATATGGAGAAAAGAGAGTTAGTTTATTATAAGCTAGATGACATTGATGCTGAGATTTTGACTATACTTCAGGATAATGCAAGAACATCACTTAAGGATATTGCTGAGAAGGTGTTTATGTCTCCTACGGCGGTAGGTGCAAGAATTGACAGAATGCTAGAGGAAGGTGTTCTTGAGGGGTTTACAACAAGGATTAATCCGGAGGCCATGGCCCATAATATAAAGGCATTTATAAACCTTCAGATAGAGCCTGATAGAAAGGCAGAGTTTGCTGAATATATAGAAGGAGTATTAAATGTAGTAGAGTGTAACTCCGTAACAGGAGATTATTCCATGCTTATAGAAGTAAGATTTCCTACAACTCATGAGCTTGACCAGTTTATAGGGGAGCTTCAGCATTTTGGAAAGACCAAGACACAGATTGTATTTTCCACGCTAGTAAAGCATAGGTGTAAGTATTGGAGAGAAATGTAGTTTTACCTCTTTACAACACTAAAGTGCTGTAATATAATAAAAGCCAATGGTTTTTAAACCATAATATAATTTCTATAGGGAGGAAATTAAAATGTCATATGTTGATGAGATTTACGAAAGAGTAGTAGCTAAGAATCCTGGTGAGGCTGAGTTTCATCAGGCAGTTAAGGAAGTTTTAGACTCATTAAAGCTTGTTATCGATGCTAATGAGGCTGAGTACCGTAAGATTTCTCTTCTTGAGAGACTTGTGGAGCCAGAGAGAATCATTTCTTTCAAGGTACCTTGGGTAGATGACAATGGTGTTATCCAGGTTAACAAGGCTTACAGAGTACAGTTCAACTCTGCAATTGGACCATACAAGGGAGGTATGAGATTCCATCCATCAGTTAACCAGTCAATCTTAAAGTTCCTTGGATTTGAGCAGATTTTCAAGAATTCACTTACAGGCCTTCCAATCGGCGGTGGTAAGGGTGGTTCTGACTTTGATCCTAAGGGTAAGTCAGACAGAGAGGTTATGGCATTCTGTCAGAGCCTTATGACTGAGCTTTGCAAGTACATTGGAGCTGACACTGACGTTCCAGCTGGTGATATCGGAGTAGGTGCTCGTGAGATTGGTTATATGTACGGACAGTACAAGAGAATCAGAGACCTCTATGAGGGAGTTCTTACAGGTAAGGGACTTACTTGGGGTGGTTCACTTGTTCGTACACAGGCTACAGGCTACGGTCTTGTATATATTGTAAATGAGATGTTAAAGGATCTTGGTAAGTCATTTGAGGGACAGACAGTTCTTGTATCAGGATCAGGTAATGTTGCTATATATGCTACTGAGAAGGCTCAGCAGCTTGGTGCAAAGGTTGTTGCACTTTCAGATTCAAACGGATACGTATATGATCCAGACGGAATTAAGCTTGATATCGTTAAGGAGATTAAGGAAGTTCGTCGTGGTAGAATTAAGGAGTATGTAGATGCAGTTCCAACTGCTAAGTATACTGAGGGTAAGGGTATCTGGACTATTCCTTGTGATATCGCTCTTCCATGTGCTACTCAGAATGAGCTTAATCTTGATGATGCTAAGGCACTTAAGGCTAACGGATGCTTCCTTGTAGCAGAGGGTGCTAACATGCCTTCAACTAGAGAGGCTACAGACTTCTACCTTGAGAGTGGTATGTGCTTTATGCCAGGTAAGGCTGCAAATGCAGGTGGTGTTGCTACTTCAGCTCTTGAGATGACTCAGAACTCTATGAGACTTTCATGGTCATTTGAAGAGGTAGATGAGAAGCTTCAGGGTATTATGAAGGGTATCTATGCTAAGGTTTCAGATGCTGCTAAGCGTTACGGCGTAGAGGGCAACTTCGTAGCTGGTGCTAACATCGCTGGTTTCGAGAAGGTTGCTGAGGCTATGAAGGCTCAGGGCGCAGTACTATAAATTGAAATATATTGCAGGTAAGCTAAATGCTTACCTGCTTTTTTGTTTGTATATATATTAGTTCTCGTTGCAAAAAAGTGCGTTTTTTTGTATAAAAAATAAAATGTATAAATGTTACAATATATGGAGTTGAATATAGATTAAGTAATACAAGGAGGTTTTGCCATGTATTGTAACAAATGTGGAAAGGAAATAGAGGATAATAGTAATTTTTGTTCTCATTGTGGAAATAGTATTAATAAACCACAGATAATTAAGGCATCTGTTAATTCTTCAAAAGAACAAACAGTTAAAGCATCAGTGAAAAACAATAAAGAGAACATAATTAAAACTATTGTTATGATAGTATTGTTGATTATAGCAGGATCAGCGGTTTTGTATATTAATTATTTAAAACCTAAGAAAGAAGCAAAAATTCAGAAGGAACAGGAAGAAGCGAGGCAGGAAAAGGAAGAAAAGATTTTTTTACAATTTACGGAAGAAAAAATATATGCAGATATAGTTGAAAATCAAGATAAAATAATTGAGCATGCAGGATATACAGGTTATGAATTATACACAAGTTGTTCTTTAGAAGAGTTCAATGTTGTTGTTCAAGAGAATGATTATGTAACAGTAACTGTTGATGTATGTATTTATCAGCAGGTAGGATGGTTAGATATAGACGGACTGACCCTACAGTACAAGTATGAAGACGAATATAGAACAAGATATTCCTTGATTCCGTTAGATGAATCTTGCATGGAGCATGCATACTGCCATGTGGAATATGATAAAGCACCATTTTTAAGCCCTAATGAGATGGACAGCAAAATTAGGGAATTAGGATTTGACAGAGATAGTGGTATATATGCGGTGGAATTAATTACTGCTGCAGAACAAGGTTGGTTTGATAATATATATTCTACAATTTCATCATTTGATAAAATAGAGTACTATGTGCAATACGCCTATGTTCCTGATTATTATGATGTGGGTTCATATATCTATGTACAAGTTCAATGGGATAGCTATATAGGTGATTGGATTGTAACATATTCTTTTGATCCATGCTTTGGGCATACTGAGTTAGGAAAAACAAAATATTTGTCGGCGGGACGTCCACTTAATCAAGAAGAACTAGACACAGTGATGGATTATGATGAGCCATTTATTTGTCCATAAAAATGACATGTGATTGTTGTAAACGGTTTTAAAAAACATTTTTAAAACCGTTTATTTTTTTATGTTGATGGAACTTTTTGAATAAAGAAATAACATCATGCTATACATAAAATAAGATTTATTACAGAAACTAGGAAGTATATGGCAGATAAAGTGCCAAGCTATGAAGGAGGAAATTAATATGAAATATGTATGTGATGTGTGTGGATGGATTTATGACGAGTCTGTAGGTGATGCTGATTATGGAATTGCGCAGGGTACTAAATTCGAAGATTTGCCGGATGATTTTGTATGTCCACTTTGCTATGTGGGGAAAGCGGATTTTAGCGAGGTGAATGAGTAGTGCAGGGGCAAAAACCAATATGTTGTGGAATTGCAGATAAGCTTAAGGAAGATGGTGGCTATTATGAAATTCGTTTGGAGAGTATAGGAGGCTTGGGAGCAAATCTATGTGGAAAAATGCTTGGAGAGCTAGCTTTAAAATATATGGATTTAAATAGCACCAGTTTTTCTAGTTATGGCTCGGAGAAAACGGGAACTCCCGTGAAGGGCTTTGTCAGAATTTGCAATAAGGACAAGGAAATTAGAGTACATTATCCTGTTGTAGAACCCAATCTTTTGGTGATATTTCATCAGGCACTTGTGAAGGATGATAGTGTTTGGAAGGGTTGTGATAGAAATACAGCGGTTATAATTGGGTTAGAGCCGGGACAGGAGGAATTACCGGAGCTTTATGGAAGAGAGGGTACATTTTATGGTTTGGAGGCTCAGCAAATTGCCATGGAGACAAAATCAAGAATCAATGTGGTAATGCTAGGAGCTGCCATGAAGCTTATGGGACTTGATGGAACAAAGGCAGGAGAGGATATATGCAAAGAAACCTTGGGGAAGAAGTATCCTGATGCCCTAGAGGGTAATCTTCAGGGAATGAGAAGAGGATTTATGGAGCTTAGAGCATTGCCTTATAGAGATAGCTGTAATAGCGGCTGTAGTGAAAGGCCTGATGTGGATAATATGCAACCTAAGGGAGAGAATGCTATGGTCTGTAAGTCTATGGGAAAAGATATAGGAAAGAATGCAGTGGCAAATGCCAAATGGGGCTATAACAATGCACCTATAGGAGGTATTAATCCAAACTACGGTAGCACAGTAATATCGGACTTATCCCCTTCAAGGCAAGGCTTTATTCCACTATTTATTAAGGATAGATGTATCAACTGTGGGCTTTGCCATTCCACATGTCCAGATATGGTATTTCAGTTTGCCAAAGGGGAATATAAGGGCAAAGAGATGATGGTGAATCGTGGGCTTGATTACTACCATTGTAAAGGATGTCTTAGATGTGTAGATGTGTGCCCTGTAAATGCACTTGTAAGAGGAGTGGAGTCTGAACATCCAAATAAGGAATATTTTCTACCTAATCAGGAGTTGATTAGGACACCAAAATACTATGAAAAGTCAGGACCTGATGGTTATATTACCTCCGAGTCCTATCTCACAGAGAAGCGAATGGAAGGAGGAGAGGTGTAATGAAAAGCCAGCAGTATCAAAGTAATCAGATAATGGAATATGCATCAGGTAATGAAATAGCTGCCATAGCCATAAAACAGATAGGCTATGATTTAATGGGATATTATCCTATAACTCCATCAACGCAGATAGCTGAGAATCTAGATGTAATGCGTGCTAGCGGAGAAACGGATATAGTTATGGTGGCAGCAGAGGGCGAGCACAGCGCTGCAGGAATATGCTACGGCGCCGCAGTTGCCGGTGGAAGAGTAATTAATGCAACTAGTGCCAATGGACTGTTGTATGCTATTGAACAGCTTCCGGTGCAGTCAGGCACTAGGTATCCTATGGTTATGAATGTGGTGTGCAGAACTGTGTCAGGACCACTTTCTATAAAGGGAGATCACAGCGATATTATGTATTTGCTTAATGCAGGATGGCCTATACTCTTTGCCACAACTGTGCAGCAGGTGTATGACTTTAATATAATTGCACTAAAGCTGGCTGAACAGGTAAGACTTCCGGTGGTGGTAGCCTATGATGGATTTTTTACCAGTCATCAAAAGGGCAGATGCTATAGATTTGAAAATGATGAGACAGTTAGAATCTTTATAGGTCCTAAGGTTGAAGAATATCCATTTCTTGATTTAGAGCATCCTATTACTGTTGGTTCATATATGAACGAACCGGATTTGATTAATAACAGGTATCAGCTACATCTTGCCATGGAGCAGGTAAAGCAGGTGCTGCCGGAGATATTTGAAAGCTATGGAAAGCTGTCAGGTAGACATTACGGAAATGTAGAAGGTAGCTATTGCCAGGACGCAGACACCATACTTGTTCTTCTTGGTTCATCCTATGATACTTCCCTAGAAGTAGTGGAGGAAATGAGAGCAGACGGAGAAATGGTGGGAGTTGCCACACTACACACCTTAAGACCATTTCCAGATAAGGAGTTATATGAGATTATAGGTCATGCTAAGAATATACTAGTGGCAGACAGACAGGACAGCTACGGCGCCGGAGGCGGAAATCTTTCCCTTGAGGTTCGAGCTATGCTTCAAAAATATGGCAGTAATGTTAAGGTAAAAAGCCTGGTATATGGCTTAGGAGGAAAGGACTTCTTCAAAGAGGATGCAAGAAGAATGTTTGAGCTTGCCAGGGATAATAAAGCAGCGGATTTTGACTACTATGGGGTTACACCAGGGGAAAATATTGGTGATGAGGGAGAACCATTATTTCAACCTGTAACAAGAGATAAAACAAATATTGGAGCTACCCGAGTAGAGAGTATACAGAGTTTATATAATCATGACGATGGTAAAGATAATAAAACTCAACAAGTGGAAGTAAAAGAGAAGTTTAATCCTCTTAGGGTTACAGGTGGAACCCTAAATGCCGTTACCGCTATGCCATCTCGAATTGCTCCGGGACATGGAGCCTGTCCAGGCTGTGGAATACCGGTTAATCTTAATCTTTTGTTAAGAGGGATAGAAGACCCTGTAGTATTCTTATTTCAGACAGGCTGTGCAATGATTGTAACCACAGCTTATCCTAAAACCAGCTTTAGAATCCCTTATGTTCATAATCTGTTCCAAAATGGCGCAGCAACCCTAAGTGGTGTGGTGGAGATTTGCTATAGAAAGCAGCAAAAGGGAGAGATACCACCGGGAGATATTGTATTTGTAATGGTTAGTGGTGATGGGGGTATGGATATAGGAATGGGCTCTGCCATAGGAACAGCCCTAAGAGGACACAGGCTGTTGATGTTTGAGTACGACAATGGTGGATATATGAATACAGGCTATCAGCTGTCCTATTCCACTCCGCTTGGAGCAAAAAGCTCTACCTCACATGTGGGGAAGAATCAGTATGGAAAATCATTTTTTAACAAGGACATGCCACAGCTTATGGCGGCTACAGGAATTCCATATGTGGCAACTGTTGCAGAGTCTAATCCTACAGACTTTATTAAGAAGGCGGCAAAGGCGGCTTACTATGCCAAGACAATGGGAACTGCATATGTGAAGGCTATCTCAGCATGTCCGCTTAATTGGAATGATAAGCCTGCTACAGAAAGAAGAGTTATAGAGGCAGCAGTAAATTGCTGTTATTTTCCACTGTATGAGGTGGAGCAGGGAAATACAATTCTTTCCTATGACCCGGAAAAAAGTGGCAAGAAAATTCCTGTTATAGATTGGCTTTCTATGATGGGAAGAACCAAGCATCTTGTAAAGGAAGAATATTATCCGATAGTAGAGCGTCTTCAACAGGAAATTGATAGAAGATACGATGAGTTAAGAAAAAAATGTAATTAAATATAGCTGTATTGACAATTAGCTTCTGTGTTGTAAATAATTTACAAAAACAGAAGCTTTTGTTGAAAATGTTTATCCATTTATTGTATTTAAAATTTCTTTAATATAAGTTATAATCGTAAAAAAATGTAGACCAAAGCATTTTGTTAGTATAAAACACTATGACTACCTACGGGGAAAGGAGAAAGCATGTCATACGTTGATTACGAAAAAGCACAGAAAGCAGGACTTAAGGCACAAAAGATGGCGGTGTCAAAAGGGGAAAGTGAGTACCTGCCGGTGCTGGATGAAATTTTGAATGGAGTGGATATTGTAGGTGAGGTTAATCTGGGACTTGTTCAGATACCACTTGATAGGGTTGTGGGAACCAGCAATGTGGGAAGAACCTATGCATTTGCCAATAACTTTATGCCTATACTTGACTATAAAACTGAATTTGGAGCCAAGTGGTCCAGCCTTTATGAAAGCCACATAGAGGAGGGTATTCGTGAACCAATTAAGGTATATGAATACCTAAACAAGTTCTATGTTGTTGAGGGAAACAAAAGAGTATCTGTACTAAAATATTGTGAGGCGGTTACAGTTCCTGCTCAGGTAACCAGAAAGGTTCCAAAGCTGACAGATGATTTGCAGATTAAGATATATTATGAGTTTATGGAGTTCTATAAGCTAAATGAAATCAATTATCTCTGGTTTAGCCAGGAGGGTGGCTTTAAGAAGATGCTTGAGCTTACCTGCGAGGATCCGGAGGCTAAGTGGACTGGGGACCAGATAAAGGATTTTGGCTCGGCACATCACAATTTTTGTGTAGCACTTAATAAAACTGAAGGAAAGAAGCTCCCTCTTACCAGTGGAGACGCATTTCTGATATTCATAGATATCTATGGCTATAATGAGATTAAGAATCTTACTGCAAACGAGATGAAGGAAAAGCTTGATCCTCTTATGGAAGAATTCCTTATGGAGTCGAAGGGTGGAGAGGTTCAGCTCAAAACTGAGCCGGTTGCCACTGGAAAAAAGCGACTGGTAAATTATATTTGGAATCCGGGACCTAAGAAGATTATGGTTGCATTCGTATTTGATAAGGACCCAGGAGAAAGTGAATGGCTTTATGCCCACGAGTTAGGTCGACTTTACTTAGAAGAGAACTCCGGTGATAAAATAAAAACCTTAAAGGTTCACAATATCAATTCTGAGGAAGAGGCTGTTGTGGCTATGAAGGATTTGATTGATATGGGAGTTAAGGTGATATTCACCACCTCTGCCCAGCAGGTTAGTGCCAGCCTGAAGGTTGCAGCGGAGAATAAGGATGTTATTATTCTAAATTGCTCACTAAACACCTCTCACAAGCTGATTAGAACATACTATGCAAGACTTTACGAGGTTAAGTTTTTAGCAGGCATGCTGGCAGGTTCCCTATCCAGAAGCGGAAATATTGGATATATTGCTGACTACCCTATAGTTGGAACTCCTGCCAATATTAATGCTTTCGCCCTTGGGGCGCAGATGGTTAATCCGGAGGCAAAGGTTTTTCTTGAGTGGACCAAGGTTAAGGGAGTTTCCAGAGAAAAGGCTATAGCAGGCTTTAAGGAAAAGGGAGTAGAATATGTTTCAGACCAGGTTATGATTAAGCCTAATGAGGCCAGCAGGCAGTTTGGACTTTACAGCATAACTGAGGAGGAGCCTGTAAATGTTGCTATGCCTGTATATCTGTGGGGACCGTTTTATGCAAAGCTTATTGACTCAGTTATGAGTGGTGCCTTCAAACAGGAAAATGAGGGAAGTGCCGATAAGGCCATTAACTATTGGTGGGGACTTTCTGCCGGGGTAGTTGACCTTATATATTCTCGAAAAATTCCCGAGGGAACAAAGAAGCTTTTGCATGTTATTAAGAATGAAATAATAAACAATGAATTTTCACCATTCCAGGATGAGATTAAGGCTCAGGGGGGAGTTCTTAAGAATGAGAATGGATACAGGATGCTACCAGAGGAAATTATGAAAATGAATTGGCTGGCAGAGAATGTGGAAGGAGAAATACCAGAATTTGATGACCTTAGAGAAGAGGCTAAGTCTATAGTATCACTTAAGGGAGTAAGTGAAGTAGAAGAAGCATGATGGGGTAATTGGGGAAGTATTATCAGAAAGGTAATTAGGAATCAATAGATGAAGATTTTGTTACTTGCAGATGAAGAATCAAAATATTACTGGGATTTTTTTGAGAAGAGTAAGCTGGAGGGTATAGACCTCATTATATCCTGTGGAGATTTAGCTCCTCAGTTTTTATCCTTTCTTGCAACCTTTGCCAAGGTACCAGTGCTTTATATTCATGGTAATCATGACTATTGCTATGATGAAACTCCGCCGGAGGGGTGTATATGTATAGATGATGATGTGTATGAGTATCAGGGCTTAAGGATTATGGGTCTAGGTGGTTGCATGAGCTACAATTACGGTCCGTACCAATTTACCCAGGACGAGATGAGGAAGAGAGTTAAAAAGCTTAGAAGAAAGATTAAGAAGGCTGGGGGCATAGATGTACTTGTGACCCATGCTCCTGCTTACAAGCTTAATGACAGTGAGGATTTACCCCACACAGGATTTGAAGCATTTACAGAGGTTATGGATACCTATAAGCCTAAGCTTTTTGCCCACGGTCATGTTCATATAAACTATGGTAGAGATTTTAAGAGAGACTCCATGTATAACGAGACTAGGGTTATAAATGCATTTGAGAAGTTTATAGTGGAGCTATAAAGAAGGTAGAAGGAGAATTGATAAATAAAACTCCTTCTACTTTTTTTGAAAAATTTCAAAAATTATTCCATAAAAAATAAAAGAATATGCGTATAGTATACATAGGGCTTGGGGTTACCCCCAGTTGCTTGAAATGTATATAGGTTTGTTGTATAGTGATAGTGTTATGGAAAAGAAAAAACATTTTTAGATATAATTCAAGGGAGGACATTATGGATAACAATTATGTAGGTATTAGTCAGCAGGAGATGGACCAGTCCAAGTCCATTATTTTGAAGATTAACAATTATTACTTCTCTAAGATGGTGGGTCAGTATCAGCTCGGTACAGCCCTTCTTGCATCTATGATGTGTAATGGACATATATTACTTGAGTCAGTACCAGGTCTTGCTAAGACAACTGCTGCTAAGACCATGACTGAGGCGGTAAATGGAACATTTTCAAGAATTCAGTGTACACCGGACCTTCTTCCTAGTGATATTGTGGGTACACAGATACTTAACTATACTACTAATACCTTTGAGACAAAGCTTGGACCTGTATACGCAAACTTTGTTCTCCTTGATGAGATTAACCGTTCAAGTGCCAAGACTCAAAGTGCCATGCTTGAGGTAATGCAGGAGCATCAGGTTACTATTGCCAATACTGCATATGACATGCCGGAGATATTCATGGTTGTGGCAACTCAGAACCCTATTGAGCAGGAGGGTACATACCTTCTTGCAGAGGCACAGCTGGACAGATTCCTTCTTAAGGAGAAGCTTACATACCCTAATCAGGATGAGGAATTCGAGATATTAAACAGAATTGAAAAGGATGTATTCTCAAGCAAGAGCTTTGTTACAGACATTAAGGATGTTAAGTTCCTCCAGGACTTAACTAAGAGAGTATATATTGATAACGCTATTAAGAAATATATAATTGCAATTATTGATGCTACAAGACATCCTGAGAGATTTCTTCCACCAGAGCTTGCTCAGTATGTAACAATGGGTGCAAGTACCAGAGGAGCTATTGCTCTTATGGAGGTTTCTAAGGCCATGGCCTTAATGAGGGGAAGACACTATGTTATTCCAGATGATGTAAGAGCACTTATTCACAGTGTACTTAGACACAGAATTACCCTTAATTATGCTGCGGTTGCAGATGGGGTAAGCGAGGAAAGAATTATTGATGCCATAGTAGGAGCTATTCAGACACCATGATAAAAAGTTATGTCGGTAAAATAAGATCATTGGTAAGCATTTACTCCAGCAAGAAGAGTAGTAGCTTATTTGATGGTTCATACAAGTCAATATTTAAGGGAAATGGTTTTGATTTTGAGAATCTTCGTGAATATATTCCGGGAGATAATATCAGAGACATTGACTGGAAGGCGTCCTCTAGGGGAGGAAGACTTTTGGTTAAGAGGTACATTGCGGAGAAGCAGCACAATATTTTGCTTGTGTTTGACACCGGTAAGAAAATGTCTGCTAACACAAGAGGCCAGCAACCTAAGAAGGATGTGGCTCTTAACGCAGGCGGTGCTATAGGATATCTTGCGGCTAAGAACGGAGATAATGTGGGAGCCATGTATAATAGAGATGGGTTGTTTCAGTATTTTCAGCTTAAGCCGGGTATGGAGAATATTGAGAGAATACTGTCTGCTTATGATAAGGAACAATTCACAGATAACAATGGAGATATAACCAAGACCCTTGATTATATTGTTAAGAATATTAGACGAAGAATGGTTATATTTGTAATAAGTGACGCTGCCGGTATTAAGAGTATATCTGATGATACCCTGAAGAAGCTTACATATCAGCATGATGTGCTGGTGATGGATATCAGTGATGCGGATTTTACAGATGGAAATTCTTACAATATTGATAAGAATATGTATATTCCAGAGTTTATTGCTCAGGATAAGAAGCTTAGAGATATTGAAATAAATACTAAGAAACAAATTTTTGAGGAGAATGAAAAGAAGCTGCTAAAGTACCGGGTAGTAAGTACTAAGATTGACTCGGAGCAACAAATTGTTGAGAAGGTAATAGAGCTTCTAGGAGGACACAAATATGCAAACTGCAGGTAGTGAATTGCCTATTACAGTTGAATTACAGGATATGATGAGCTATTCAAAGGCAGGCGTTATAGGTTTTATTGCCCTTGTGGCAGCAGTACTTTTAGCGATCCTAATAGCAGTCATTATAAAGCTTAGGAAGAATGCGCCTGCGCCTGTACCGCGTATGGCTTCTGAGAATAAAATCAGAACAGCCAAGGAGAAGTACAACAGACTTCTTATGGAGCTTGAGGCAAGGTATCAGATGGGTAAGGTTAGCGAGAAGGAAGCATATCAGGAGCTTAGTAAATATATTAGACATTTTGTTCACGATGTAACCGGAATTAAGGTTCAAAACTGTACCCTTGAGGATATAGGAAGACTTAATATGCCTATGCTTTATTATCTTATAGCAGAGTGTTATGCTCCAGAGTTTTCACAGGACGCTTCCGGTAATCTGGGAGATTCTATTAGAAAGGCGAGAGAGGTAATCTACGGATGGAATTAGTATACCCTTTGGCGCTTTATGTAGGTATACCTGTGGTGTTTGTGCTTTTTCTTATAAGGTTTAAGAAGAAGGACACCTACCGTAAGGGTAACAAGGTTGCGAATGCTGATTTTGTTGAAAGCAACCCATACTACAAGAAGCTGATGAAACAATATAGAATATTTGGATCCATAGCGATACTAAGCTTGTTGCTATCCACATGGGCCAGTCTTGTTATGATGTCTAGGCCTGTGGAGGTTGAGACTGTAACAGAGGAGATTAGGAACAGAGATATTTTTATCTGTATGGATATCTCAGGTTCTGTTGATGAGACTAATCTGGAGCTGGTGGATCAGCTTAAGGATGTTGTAAAGGAGCTTGATGGAGAGAGATTCGGTATAACAATTTTTAATGCCAAGTCAATTCTTCTTATACCACTTACAACAGATTATGAGTATATAATGAGCATGCTGGATGATTTGGAGAAATCCTTTAAAGAAAGTCTTGTAATGACAAAGTATTATGATGGCGAGGAGTTAACTGCCAAGGAATATGAGATTCTTATGAATTTTGATTATGAGAAGTATTACTTTAAGTATGGAGGAACTTTAAGTAACGAGGGCAGCTCATACATAGGAGATGGTCTTGCAACCTGTCTGTATAATTTCTCGGATCTTGAGACCAACCCAGATCGTGCAAGAGTAATTATAATGACTACTGATAACGAGCTGAATGGAACTCCGCTGCTTACCATAGAAGAGGCAGCACAGCTGTGTGCAAAGCATGATGTAAAGGTATTTGGTGTGGCTCCTGATCACATTATGAATGAGAATCAATTTAAAGAAGCAATTCTTAGCACAGGTGGTGGCTACTACAAAACCAGTGATGAGAATGCTTATAAGCAGCTTGTTAACGATATAAAAGCTACAGATGCCACAATCATAGAGAAGACAGAAACCTATGTGTATGATCAGCCGGAGGTGTTCTTCGTGGTACTGCTTGCTTTGATGGCTATATATTTTGCATTTAGTAGAAAGGTTAAGCTATGATAGTTAATCCAATTATTCCTATATGGCTTATGGGGATTATATGCGTCATATTTCTTGTTCTTAAAAGAAAGGGCGTTTTCAATTATATAAGACAGATTATTGTTGTGCTTCTTTTGTTTGTTATTAATCTTAGAATTATGGTGCCGGGAGGAACGGTGATAACCGTGGCTCCTGAGATAGATATACTGTTTGTTTGTGATAATACCATCAGTATGCTGGCAGAGGACTATAATGGAGATGACAGAAGAATGGATGCGGTTAAGAAGGATTGTATGTATATAGTGGATCAGTTTCCAGGAGCATCATTTTCCATAGTAACCTTTGATAGCTCCGTAGAGATGAAGGTTCCTTATACGGTTGATACATTTATAGTGGAGCAAAACTTGAATAACTTAAATGGTGAGGCCTCCTATTATGCAAATGGAAGCTCCCTGAATATGATTATGTCTCAGCTTGAGGAGTATTTGGATAGGGGAAGAGATACCTATCAGCTGGTTTTCTTTATAAGTGACGGAGAGATTACAGTTAATGGTGAAAAGCTTAAGGAATACGATAATCTTATTGGTTATGCAGATGATGGCGCAGTGCTTGGCTATGGTACCCCAGAAGGGGGATATATGAAGACCGTGGAGATGTCTATGACAGATGAGGAGCCAACATACCTTTATTATTACGATGATAATTTTGACAAGGTGAAGGCTGTGTCTAAGATTGACGAGGATAATCTTAACAGCATAGCAAAGGATTTGGGGATTGATTACATTCATATGACCAAACACTCTGATATTCATAGCAAAATAGACAGCATTAAGGCTAATATGGGAGATGCAATTAGTACAGAAAATACAGATTCTAAAAGTGGCTATTCTGAGACATATTACTATTTCTTGATTCCGCTTATCGGGATTTTGGTATTTGATTTGATTTTTTATAAGAGAAAGGTTTTTAACTAGTGAAAAAGGTAATTAAGACTGTGGTTATAGTTGTGGGCGTGTTGCTATTCCTATTTTTTGGATTGTTGGCCTTTAACTATATCTACAATGAACATACAATTTCAAAGTATGAGGAGCATGATTACTCCTGCAATGATGATGTTCTTACGCATACCTCTGTATTTCAGGTTTATGTGGCCCATTATAACAATGGAAATATTCATTATCAAAATGGAGAGTACCAAGAGGCTATAGAGGATTACAAGCTGGCCCTAGAGGCTGATCCTCCTCATGAAAGCGAGGAATGTGATATTAGGGTTAATCTTGCCCTTGCTGTAATTGGTACATTGCCGGAGGAATACTCCGCACCTGAGAATATTGAGCAGTCCATAACAACTCTAGAGGAGGCTAAAGGCTATCTCTTAGAGGAGGAATGTGCCATGGATGACGCTGAAGGTCATGATGAGGACGCGCAAAAGCTCAAGGAGGAAATTGATCAGCTTATTGAACAGCTTAAGCAACAGCAACAGTCTCAAGGTGGTAGCGGAGAAGATGATCAGGATGAGCCTGAGGAGGAAGATGAACAGGAGCAAGGCGGAAGTGATGATCGAGAGGAAGAGATAAAGGAAGAGCTCCAGCAGATTCAGGAGGAATCCCACCAGGAAAGAGAGGACACTCTACAGCTCTATGAGGAGATGGATTCCAACGCAAATACAAACTGGGGTGGAACAGTGTGGTAAAAAGATACCAGCGTGAAAAGCAGAATGGGTAAAAGCTATGTGCCGGCTCGATTTCCCAATCTGCTTTTTTGCTAGCTCTTTTTAGTAAATAAGCTTGTTAAATCTTGGTTACTTTGATATAATTAGTAATTAATGCTTTTGTTTAAACAAATAGGAGGAGAGCGGTATGCAAAATAGATACGACAGATGTCCAAATTGTATGCAGGCATTGCCTAATGGCGATGATGTGTGTCCATATTGTGGATTTGGTGTAAGTGCTTATGAGGAAAAGTCCACTTGCTTAAAGCCATTTACTGTACTTCAAAACAAGTATATGATTGGTAGAGTAATAGGAGTAGGCGGATTTGGTATAACATACATCGGATGGGATTTGAATCTTCAAACCTACATTGCAATTAAGGAGTATTTTCCAGGTAGTCTTGCATCAAGAGATACATCTACAACAGTTACTCAGGTCTTGCCTAATGAGTCATCAAAGGATGTATACGAAAAGGGTCTTAAGAGATATGTTGAGGAGGCTCAGAATCTCTCAAAGTTCTATCAGCTTCAGGGTATAGTTTCTGTTAAGGATTTCTTTTATGAGAATGGAACAGGCTATATTGTTATGGAGTACATCAATGGTATCAACCTGAAGGAGTATTTGAATAACGCGGGCGGAAAGCTTCCGGAGCAGACAGTTCTTGCTCTTATGAAGCCAGTTTTTGAATCACTCTATACTATGCATAACTCCGGACTTGTTCATAGAGATATCAGCCCTGATAATATTATGGTTGATAAGGATAATAAAATTAAGCTTATAGATTTTGGTTCAGCCAGAGGTCAGTCAGCTGAGACCGATAAAACATATACAGTTATTCTTAAGCATGGATATGCACCTGCGGAGCAGTATTATGCAAAAGGCAACCAGGGACCTTGGACAGATATTTACAGTCTATGTGCAACTATGTATAAGATGCTTACTGGACAGGTACCTCCTAACAGTGTGGAGAGAATGGAGCAGGACGATTATGTGGCTCCAGCGGCCATGGGAATACCTGTATCTCAGAGAACAGATGCAGTACTTAGAAAAGGCCTTGCAGTTAAGACAAATGAGAGATATCAGAATATTGGAGAGCTTCTTAACGACCTTTATGGTAATGGTCCTATGCAGGCTACTCAGCCTATGCAACCAGGGCAGGCTACTCAGACCATGCAGCCAATCCAGCCTATGCTTGGAGTTGTGAATCAGTCAGTTCCAGTGGCATCAGCAGGAGCATTTGCGGCTACTAATCCTACTCAGAACTCTATGCATCTAAGTATGCAACCACAGCAGCCTGTGGCAGGTAAGAAGACTAACAAGGGACTTATTATTGGTGTTATTGCAGCAGCGGCTGTAGCTCTTATTGTTGGATTAGCGCTTATTCTCGGTGGTGGAGATAAGGATAAAGACAAGGATAAGGATAAGGACAAGACTACTGACACAACTACAGAGGCAACATCAGAGGAGCCTACAGAGACAGCAACCGAGGCGACCACTGAGGGTGGTGATACTACAGAAACAACTACTGAAGCAGGTGGTTCAACTGTTATAGATGGATATACATATGAGTGGCCAACAGAGCTTTCCAGTGATTGGTTGGATTATACTATCAGCATTAATGGAATAATTTATGACCTGCCTATGCCATATAGTGAGTTTAAGTCAAAGGGCTGGAATGCAGATTACTTATCAACAAGTGTTCCTGCAAACTCCTACGATTACACAACCTTTAGCGATGGAAAGGTTGAGATGCAGGTTCTTATAGTTAATTATGGTCTTAAGGAGGCTCCAATTGAGGAATGCTTCGTAGCCGGATTTAGTATTGATCCTGATTGGTATGATGTAAGCAGCAATGCTACAATAGAGCTTGCTGGTGGAATTAAGTGGATGGAGGCCACTGAGTCTGATATAAAGCAGGCTTACGGTGCACCTGATTATACTTATGATGGAGAATATGATGGTGAGGCATATACCACTATGGACTACACAGATGATGAGTATCAGTCAGGTATGGATTTTGAACTTAATTCAGATGGAGTGCTTTACAGCATATCCTTAGCAGATGTAGGAGTACCGGAAGGACTTAGTGTGGATGCTAACGATATAGATGTTACTCCACCGGAGATTAATTCATATTATGTGGCTCCAACAGGACCAAGTACAGATTTGTATGATCATATTATAACTATAAATGAGAATGAGTATTATAAGCTTCCTGTACCAGTTTCAGAGTTTACAGCTAATGGCTGGATGTTGGATTCGGCTACTAGTGATTATATTTCAGGAACAAGCTCAGAGTATACATATATTGAAAAGAATGGTGAGAAGCTTTATGTAAGACTTGAAAACTTCACATCGGATGCTATTCTTCCTATTAATGCGTATGTAACTTATGTCTCAGTAGACACAGATTACTTCGGAATGTCAATTACATTCCCAGGAGGATATGGCGCTGGAGATCACTATAGTAAGTTTGATGAGCTGTTTAGTGGTACTGGTGAAGACTATGACTTTGATGATAGCTACAGTTCATTTATTTCATTGGATTACACATGTTATGATGATGAAACAGTTGGTGGTAACGGCATTTCATATATGTCAATCAATATATACGCTGACCCGGAGACAGGAGCTATGGATGAGATAAGCTATAGCTTAGGTGTAGATAGCATAGAGCCACAGTAGTTGGGATTCTAAGCTATTGATAGATGATTTGATTTGGTGATTTGAAGGTCGTATTCAGTTTAAAGGAGATAACAACGTGGCAGACTTAAATTTTGAAAAGATTATAGATGAATACGTGGAATATTGTAAGGAATCAGGTAAGATAGATCTGAATCTTTATGAGGAGTACAATGTAAAAAGAGGCCTTAGAGACTCTCATGGTAGAGGTGTTTTGACAGGACTTACAGAGGTTTCGGATGTGCTGGCCTTTAAGATTGAGGAGGGAGAGAGAATTCCTATCCCGGGAGAGCTTTATTTTCAAGGCTATGAGGTACAGGATTTGGTAAAAGGTTTCAAAAATAGCTTGTACGGCTTTGAAGAGACCACATACCTTTTACTCTTCGGAGAGCTTCCTTCTAAGAAACAGCTTGAAAGCTTTATAGAAGTACTTGAAGACCTAAGACAGCTTCCTGAATCCTTTAATAGAGATGTAATTATGAAGGCGCCAAGTAAGGATATGATGAATGTACTTCAAAAGTGTGTGCTTACATTGTATACCTATGACCCTGATCCAAATGATTTAAGTATTAAGAATGTTCTTATGCAGTGCCTTAAGCTTATAGCACAGTTCCCTGTTATGGCGGCTTATGGATATCAGGCTTATAGACATTACTATTTGGACAAAAGCTTGGTGGTACATAGACCTAAGAAGGGACTTTCCACAGCAGAGAATATTTTAAGATTACTTAGATCAGATGGAAAGTATACAGAGCTTGAGGCGAAGGTTTTAGATGTGTGTTTAGTAATTCATGCAGAGCATGGAGGTGGTAATAATTCTACATTTACCACACATGTACTTTCCTCAACGGGTACAGATACATATTCTGCAGTGGCTGCTTCGCTGGGCTCCCTTAAGGGACCAAGACATGGAGGTGCAAATCTTAAGGTGCAACAGATGTTTACAGACCTTAAGGCCAATGTCAAGGATTGGGAGAATGAGGACGAGATAAGCGAGTATCTTCAGGGACTCCTTGATAAGAAGGGCTTTGATAAATCCGGACTTATCTATGGTATGGGACACGCGGTTTATAGTGAGTCGGACCCAAGAGCGGTCATTCTTAAGAGATATGCTAAAAAGCTGTCAGAGGAGAAGGGACTCGAGGAAGAGTTTGCTCTATATGACAGAGTGGAGAGAATCGCTGCAGAGCTTATAGGTAAACAAAGAAAAACCTTCAAGACAGTAAGTGCAAATGTAGACTTTTATAGTGGATTTGTATACACTATGCTGAAGCTTCCTATCGAGATATTTACACCGATATTTGCTATTTCTAGAATATCAGGTTGGTCAGCTCATAGAATTGAGGAGCTGGTTAATAATGGTAAGATTATTAGACCTGCATATAAGTTTGTGGGTACTCATAAGGAATACAAAGCATTAGAAGACAGAGATTGGTAAAAAGAGGGAAGCATCTAAATATGGATGCTTCCTTTTTCAAAAGATAAACAATAATTAATTTGAAAATGTGTCATAATAAAAATATACTATTTTTATAAGGGTGGATAAAAAATATGTGGATTGCAGATAATTGGAAGGACTACGAAATTATAGATTGCTCAGGCGGGGAGAAGCTGGAGCGTTGGGGAGATTACATACTTCTCAGACCTGACCCACAGGTTCTATGGAACACGCCTAAGAATAACCCTGCATGGAAGAAGCTCAATGGACATTATCACAGAAGCTCAAAGGGCGGCGGTGAGTGGGAGTTTATGAATCTTCCGGAACAGTGGAGTATTAATTATAGGGAGCTTACCTTCAACCTTAAGCCATTTGCCTTTAAGCACACTGGTTTATTTCCGGAACAGGCGGTAAACTGGGATTGGTTCTCGGACATTATTAAGAAAGCTAATCGTCCTGTTAAGGTGTTAAATCTTTTCGCTTATACAGGTGGAGCTACTCTTGCGGCAGCTAAGGCGGGAGCTAGCGTTACACATGTAGATGCATCTAAGGGAATGGTTACTTGGGCAAAGGAAAATGCAGCATCCTCGGGACTTTCGGATGCACCTATTAGATGGCTGGTGGATGACTGTGTAAAATTTGTAGAAAGAGAAATTCGTCGAGGAAATAAGTATGACGGTATAATTATGGATCCGCCTTCATATGGAAGAGGTCCAAAGGGTGAAATATGGAAGCTGGAAGAGAAAATCCATCCATTTATAGAGCTTACAAGTCAGCTGTTAAGTGATGATGCGTTGTTCTTTCTGGTGAATTCCTATACTACAGGGCTTGCCCCAGCTGTGCTTACCTATATGATATCTACGGAGGTTAAGTCAAAGTATGGGGGACAGGTGGTGTCCCAAGAGATAGGTCTTCCTGTTACCCAAAGTGGTCTGGTGCTACCTTGCGGAGCTTCAGGAAGGTGGAGTAGAGAGGTTTAAAAAATACGGGGAGAAAATGTTTGCTTGGCACGGGAAGGGGGATGTTTCAGTGGCTGATAATAAAAACAAAAAAACTAATATTGGTTCCACGGATATGTCTAAGAGAGTTTTTGTGGCAAGACTTGCCATAATAATTGCTCTCATATTGCTACAAATATTTTTTCTGTTTATAGTATATGGTATTGCCAGAAACTATGTATTGTCCTGGAGAACAAGTGCGTTATTGTTGACTGCATTTGTTGTTCTATATATTATTAACAAGCCGGATAATCCTGCATACAAGCTGGCGTGGGTGGTTTTTGTTATGGCAGTTCCTCTTGTGGGAGGAATAATGTATGTTATGCTTGCCGGCAATAAAACCAGAATGAAGTTTATTGATGAGGCAAAGGAAAGTCACATTGATATATTTAAGTATATGCCTAGAGATGAGAATGTTCAGCAGGAGATAAAGAACATAAGTAAGAGCGCTAGTGTTCAGTCTACTTACATTTCCGGAAGTGTAGGCTTTCCGGCATACAAGAATACAAATGTAAAATATTTTCCTACAGGTGAGGAGAACTATATTCGCCTTAAGGAGGAGCTTAAGAATGCGAAACACTTTATTTTTATGGAGTATTTTATTATTAAGCAGGGTAAGATGTGGAATGGGGTTCTTGATATACTTAAGGAAAAGGCAACTGCCGGAGTAGATGTGCGATTAATATATGATGATTTTGGTTGTGCCATGCATATGCCTTCTCGTTTTATTGCGGAGATGAACTCTTACGGAATAAAGACTGTTCCCTTTAATCCTATTCAGCCAATACTTAGTTTGAGGCAAAATAATAGAGACCATAGAAAAATTACTGTTATAGACGGTCATACAGGATTTACTGGTGGAATTAATCTAGCTGATGAATATATTAACATTGGCTCTAAATTTGGCCACTGGAAGGATACGGGCATTATGCTTAAGGGTAACGGTGTGTGGAACTTGACCGTTATGTTTCTGCAAACATGGAGAATGCTTACCAAGGAGGATGAGGACTACACTCTTTATATTCCTATGAAGTACAAGCGTACTCCTGTTTATACTGATGGATACATTCAGCCATATGGAGACACCCCGGTGGATAGTGAGGTTGCAGGAGAGAATATTTACTTAAACATGATAAATAAGGCAAAGCGTTACATTTACATTATGACACCATACCTTATTATAGATAATGAAATGATGACTGCTCTTACGCTGGCGGCAAAAAGTGGAATTGATGTCAGGATTATTACTCCTGGAATACCAGACAAGAAGCTGGTGTTTATGGTAACTCAGTCCTACTATCAGGAGCTGGTTAAGGCAGGCGTAAAAATATATCAGTACACACCGGGCTTTGTTCATGCCAAGACAGTGGTGGTGGATGATTCGGTGGCCACAGTGGGAACTATTAACTTTGATTATAGAAGTCTGTATCTGCATTTTGAATGTGGTGTATGGATGTTTAACTGCGCAGCAGTGTATGAAATCAAGGATGATTTTCTTAAGACTCAAAGTAAGTGTGATATGATAACCCGTAAGGAATTGGACAAGACTAGTAGCGTGAAGCGGTTAGGACAGAGCGTACTTAGGCTACTAGCGCCTTTGCTTTAAGGAGAGGAACATGGATATTATAGAAGATATAAGAGAAATAATAGATAAGACCCTCGGACAGGGCTTGAGGCGTATTATAATAAGTAACAAATCAGACAAAGATTATGAGTATAGGAAGATTGAGCTGGCTTTAGTGACTGTGAAGGGAAAGATAAAATGTCAGATAAGTCGATATACAGACAAGCAGGTGTTTCAGGAAAACATTAATATAGAAGAAATTGCTTCAGCTGTTTGTAGAATATTTCCTGAAAAGCTTAAACAGGTTAATGTTTTTACAGAGTCAATGGAAATAAATCTTAAATGCTCTAAGTCGGGAAAGCTGCTTAAGAACAGTCGCATGATAACTGGTGGGAAGGATGCTGCTTGCTCTGTGACAGCCAAGGGACATAATCGTCAGAAGAACTACATTCTTCAGGAGGGTGCAGTTATACCTCCCCTTGTAGATATGGGGGTATTCACTAAGGATGGGAAGGTGGTTGCCTCTATGTATGACAAGTTCAAGCAGATTAATAGGTTTATAGAGCTTGTTGATGATGTTATTAAGAATCATAACAGAGACACAATTAATATAGTAGATTTTGGATGTGGAAAGTCATACCTTACATTTATCCTGTACTATTATCTGGTGGAGCTCAAATGGAAGAAAGCTAATATAGTAGGTTTGGATCTTAAGGAGGATGTTATTAAGAAATGCAACCAGACCGCCAAGAAGTATGGATATGATAGCTTGGAGTTTAAGTTGGGAGATATAAATGGTTACAAATCAGATATGCCGGTTGATATGGTTGTAACATTGCACGCCTGTGATACAGCTACAGATTATGCACTGTACAATGCGGTTAAATGGAATGCTACATATATATTGTCCGTTCCGTGTTGTCAGCACGAGGTGAATAAAACTATAACCAGTCACACTCTAGCTCCTATGATGAAGTACGGTATTATAAAGGAAAGAACGGCGGCTCTTGCTACTGATGCACTAAGAGGCGTAATGCTGGAGCATTGTGGATATAAAACACAGCTATTGGAATTTGTGGACTTGGCGCATTCTCCTAAAAATATTTTGATTAGAGCCGTAAAGTCGAATGTAAGCAAGGATAAAAAAGAAAAGTCTCTACAGGAGGCCAAGACTATGTGTCAGTTTCTTGGAGTGGAGCCAGCGATAGTAAAGCTCCTAGGGGATAAGTAGATAATTAGTGACAAATTGAATGGTATATTAATACTCGAGCATAATAAGAGTATGTTCTATATAATATATGAGATATTGTATGGGACATACTTTTATTATGCAGGAGGGATTAATATATGAAGAAAAGGAATGCACAAACAAATATAGATTTGAATTTGAATATGAATATTGGCACAACAGAAGGAGAAAAGGATAAGCCAACTATAGAGGATATAGAGATAACTAAGTCCAGAGGTCGTAATATGTTGGATAAGGAAACAAGTGATAACACTATATCTGGTATAGCGAATTTCAGAGTTATAGGGAACAATCAATAGGCGCTTAGGCGCCTTAAATTGTACTCAAAAAAAAACAAAAAAAGTTCTTGCATTATACAATTCCATAGTATATAATAACTCTTGCTGTGACATTGATAGCGTGGAAGCGGAGGTTGCTACTTAAGCAATTGAGTAGGTTTTTCGTGGAGCGAATGTCAATTAAAGATAACTGGCGACAAGTCACTGTACCAAATACCATCCGTCAAAGGACGGAGATGACGTGTGAAAATCAGTAGATTGGAATGTGAAAATTTACGACACACACGGGAAAGTTGTACAGTCACCACTTGTCGTACTACTAATAAGTGCGAAAAGGAGGCGGCTTTTTTTATGGCAAGTCAAATTATGAGAATCACATTGAAGGCGTACGATCACAAGTTAATCGATAAGACTGCAAAGGAAATTATCGAGACTATCAAGAACACTGGTGCAAAAGTTAGCGGACCAGTTCCAATGCCTACAAAGGTTGAGAAGATCACAATTCTTAGAGCTGTTCATAAGTATAAGGATTCTAGAGAGCAGTTCGAGCAGAGAACTCACAAGAGACTCATTGATGTACTTACACCAAATAACAAAACTATCGAAGCTCTTAAGAAGCTTGATACATCAGCTGGTGTACACATCGACGTAAAGATGAAGTAATTATTTATTCATCTAATAGGTAACCGTAGCGAAAGCTACATATTTAATAAGTAAATTGCAGTACCTAATTACATCCATTACGAGTTGCGGGATGAATTTAGTATGATTGCCAAGGCAATCCGCTGTGAATTAAAAATTAGGAGGAAAATTATAATGAAGAAAGCGATTTTAGCAACTAAAGTCGGAATGACACAGATCTTCAATGAAGATGGCGTGTTAACACCAGTAACAGTATTACAGGCTGGACCATGTGTTGTAACTCAGGTAAAAACAGTTGATAATGACGGTTACGATGCAATTCAGGTTGGTTTCGGCGAGAAGAAGGAAAGAGTAACTACTAAGGACGTTTCAGGAAAGAAAGTTATCAGAAACCCACATGGTGCTGGTAAGGCTGAGGTAGGTCACTTCAAGAAGGCAGGCACTACACCTAAGAAGTTCGTTAGAGAGTTCAGATTAGAGAATGTTGCAGATTACAATGCTGGCGACGAGATCAAGGCTGACATCTTCGCTGAGGGTGACAAGATTGATGTAACTGCTAAGTCAAAGGGTAAGGGATATGCTTCAGGTATCAAGAGATACGGTATGAGAACAGGTCCTAAGACTCACGGTTCTAAGTACCACCGTCATGCAGGTTCAAACGGTTCTGCTACTACTCCAGGTAGAGTATTCAAGGGCAAGAAGATGCCTGGACATATGGGTAATGTAAGAGTTACAGTACAGAATCTTGAGATAGTTAAGATAGATGTAGAAAACAATGTAATCTTGGTAAAGGGTGCCGTTCCTGGACCAAAGAAATCATTAGTAATGATTAAGGAAACAGTAAAGGTTGGCAAGTAAGCCGCTTTTCAGGAAGGAGGAAACAAGATGGCAACAGTAGCTGTATATAACATCGAAGGTAAGGAAGTAGATAAGCTTGAGCTTAACGATAATGTTTTCGGTGTAGAGATAAATGAGCATTTAGTACACTTGGCTGTAGTAAGCCAGTTAGCAAATAGTCGTCAGGGAACTCAGAGTGCAAAGACTCGTTCAGAAGTTTCAGGTGGCGGCAAGAAGCCTTGGAGACAGAAGGGAACAGGTCACGCAAGACAGGGTTCAACTAGAGCACCTCACTTTACAGGTGGTGGCGTTGTGTTCGCTCCAAAGCCAAGAGATTATTCTATGAAGATGAACAAGAGAGAGAAGCAGATCGCTATGAAGTCTGCTCTTACTTCAAAGGTTCAGGATTCAAAGCTTATTGTAGTAGATGAGTTTAAGATGGATGAGATTAAGACTTCAAAGTTCGTTCAGATCCTTGACAACCTTAAGGCTCCTAAGGCTTTAGTTGTTACTAAGGATAAGGATGAGAAGGTAGTTCTTTCAGCTAGAAACATTCCTACAGTTAAGACAACTATGACAAATTCAATCAACGTATATGACATTCTTAAGTATGACGCACTTGTTATGACTAAGGATGCTGTAGCAGCAATTGAGGAGGTGTATGCATAATGGCAGATATCAAATATTATGACGTAATACTTAAGCCTGTACTTACAGAGAAGAGTATGAACGCTATGGCAGAGAAGAAGTACACTTTCCTTGTACACACTGAGGCAACTAAGGCTCAGATTAAGGAAGCTGTTGAGAAGATGTTCGAGGGCGCTAAGGTAGCTAAGGTCAATACTATGAACTACGATGGTAAGACTAAGAGACGTGGTATGACTTATGGTAAGACTGCTAAGACAAAGAAGGCAGTTGTTCAGCTTACAGCTGAGAGTGCTGATATCGAGTTATTCGAGGGATTATAGGCATTGAGCACTTAACGAACACAAGCTGATGCGCAGTGTGAGTTTAGTACGAAAGCCCATCCCGAGCCTTAGTGAAAGCGAGTCGAAGACGAAGCTTGAACTTAGTCGAGTGGATGATACCTTATGAACTATATGCAAAAAAAGCATGACAATAAATTGAGTTTGAAAGGAGAAACAAAATGGGAATTAAGACATATAACCCATATACACCTTCTAGAAGACATATGACAGGTCTTGATTTCGCTGAGATTACTAAGAGTACTCCAGAGAAGTCACTTATAGCTAAGAAGGATAAGACAGCTGGTCGTAATAACCAGGGTAAGATAACTGTAAGACACCACGGTGGTGGAAGCAGACAGAAGTATAGAATTATCGATTTCAAGAGAAGAAAGGACGATATCCCAGCTAAGGTTGCTGCAATCGAGTACGATCCAAACAGAACAGCTAATATCGCACTTCTTCACTATGTAGATGGCGAGAAGGCATATATCATTGCTCCAGTTGGCCTTAAGGTTGGCGATACAGTAATGAACGGTGCAAACGCAGATGTAAAGGTTGGTAACTGTTTACCACTTACAAATATTCCAGTTGGTACAGAGATTCACAACATCGAGTTATACCCAGGTAAGGGTGCTCAGTTGGTTCGTTCAGCTGGTAACTCAGCTCAGCTTATGGCTAAGGAAGGTAAGTATGCTACTCTTAGACTTCCATCAGGCGAGATGAGAATGGTTCCTATCGTTTGTCGTGCAACAATCGGTCAGGTTGGTAATATTGAGCACGGCCTTGTTAATGTAGGTAAGGCAGGACGTAAGCGTCACATGGGCATTAGACCTACAGTTCGTGGATCTGTTATGAACCCTAACGACCATCCACACGGTGGTGGTGAAGGTAGAACTAGTATTGGTAGACCAGGACCATCAACTCCTTGGGGTAAGCCAGCATTAGGTCTCAAGACAAGAAAGAAGAACAAGCAGTCTAACAAGTACATCGTAAGAACAAGAGACGGTAAGAACGTTAAGTAAGGAGGTAACATATGGCTCGTTCATTAAAAAAAGGACCATTTGCAGATGATTATTTATTAAAGAAGATAGATGCATTAAATGCAGCAAATGACAAGCAGGTTGTAAAGACTTGGTCACGTCGTTCAACAATCTTCCCAGCATTTGTAGGTCATACAATAGCAGTTTATGATGGAAGAAAGCATGTGCCTGTATATGTAACTGAGGATATGGTTGGCCATAAGCTCGGTGAGTTCGTTGCAACAAGAACATACAGAGGACATGGAAAAGATGAGAAGAAGGGTAAGAAGAGATAAGTCGAAAGGAGGACACATTCATGGCAAAAGGACATAGATCCCAAATTAAGAGACTCAGAAATGAGAATAAGGATACAAGACCTAAGGCTACTGTTTCATACGCTAGAGTATCAGTAACTAAGGCATGTTTCGTATTAGACGCTATCAGAGGCAAGGATGTAACTTCAGCACTTGGTATTCTTGCTTACAATAACAGATATGCTTCAAAGGTAATTGAGAAGTTATTAAAGTCAGCTATCGCTAACGCTGAGAACAATAACGGAATGAAGATGGAGGACCTTTATATTGCAGAGTGTTATGCAAATAAGGGACCAACAATGAAGAGAATTCAGCCAAGAGCACAGGGTAGAGCTTATAGAATCGAGAAGAGAACAAGCCACATTACTATAGTGCTGGATGAAAGATAGGAGGTAAGCAATGGGACAGAAGGTTAATCCACATGGTTTAAGAGTCGGAGTAATCAAGGATTGGGATTCAAAGTGGTATGCAGATACTAAGGACGGCGAGTTCGCTAACAACCTTGTAGAAGACTATAAGATCAGAGAGTTTATTAAAAAAGAGCTTTTCTCAGCTGGTATCTCAAAGATTGAGATTGAGAGAACTGCAGATAGAGTTAAGGTTAAAGTATATACAGCTAAGCCTGGTGTAGTAATCGGTAAGGGCGGTGCTGGAATTGAGTCACTTAAGACTAAGGTTCAGAAGCTTACTAGCAAGAAGCTTATCATCGATGTTCAGGAGATTAAGAAGCCTGACCTTGACGCTCAGTTAGTTGCTGAGAACATTGCAGCACAGTTAGAGGCTCGTATTTCATTCAGAAGAGCTATGAAGTCATGCATGGGTAGAACTATGAAGGCTGGCGCTCTTGGTATCAAGGCTGCATGTTCAGGAAGACTTGGCGGTGCAGATATGGCTAGAACAGAGTTCTACAGCGAGGGTACAATTCCTCTTCAGACTCTTCGTGCTGATATCGACTACGGTTTCGCTGAGGCTGATACAACATACGGTAAGGTTGGTGTTAAGACATGGATTTACCATGGTGAAGTACTTCCTACTAAGGGAAATGTAGAAGGGAGCGATAAATAATGTTAATGCCTAAGAGAGTAAAGCGTCGTAAGCAGTTCAGAGGAACTATGGCAGGTAAGGCGCTTAGAGGAAATAAGATTACTAACGGTGAGTATGGTATCGTAGCTATGGAGCCAGCTTGGATTAAGTCAAATCAGATTGAGGCTGCCCGTATCGCAATGACACGTTATGTAAAGCGTAATGGTAAGGTTTGGATAAAGATTTTCCCTGACAAGCCAGTAACAGCTAAGCCAGCTGAAACTCGTATGGGTTCTGGTAAGGGATCACTTGAGTACTGGGTAGCAGTAGTTAAGCCAGGCAGAGTTATGTTTGAGATCGCTGGCGTACCTGAGGAGACTGCAAGAGAGGCACTTCGTCTTGCAACTCACAAGTTACCAGTAAAGTGTAAGATCGTATCAAAAGCAGACTTAGAGGAGGTATAATAGCAGTGAAGCTTAAGGATTATAAGAACGAATTAAATTCAAAGTCACTTGAAGAGTTACAGAGCGATTTAGTAGCTGCTAAGAAGGAATTATTCAACTTAAGATTCCAGAATGCCACTAATCAGCTCGAGAACACAGCTAGAATTAAGGATGTTAGAAAGAACATCGCTAGAATTCAGACAGTTATAGCTAAGAAGGCTAACGCATAGTTATCGTAATAGGAGGAAATTATCGTGGAAAGAAATTTAAGAAAAACACGTGTAGGTATTGTTACAAGTGATAAAATGGACAAGACAATCGTTGTATCAATCGTTGATAATGTAAAGCATCCTCTTTACGGTAAGATTGTAAAGAGAACTTACAAGCTCAAGGCTCATGATGAGAACAACGAGTGTAAGAAGGGCGATAGAGTTAAGGTTATGGAGACAAGACCATTATCAAAGGATAAGAGATGGAGACTTGTTGAGATAGTTGAGAAGGCTAAATAAGGAGGATTAAACAATGGTACAGCAGGAAAGTAGATTAAGAGTTGCTGATAACACTGGTGCTAAGGAAATCCTCTGCATTAGAGTTTTAGGCGGTTCAACAAGAAGATATGCAAATATCGGAGATGTTATCGTTGCCTCAGTTAAGGATGCAACACCAGGTGGAGTTGTAAAGAAGGGTGACGTTGTTAAGGCTGTAGTTGTTAGAACTAAGCATGGTGCTCGTCGTAAGGACGGTTCATACATCAAGTTTGATGAGAACGCAGCAGTTATTATTAAGGATGATGGTAATCCAAGAGGAACTCGTATTTTTGGACCTGTAGCAAGAGAGCTCAGAGATAAGAAGTACATGAAGATAGTTTCACTTGCACCAGAAGTATTATAGGAGGTAAAAGACTGTGGCAACAATGAAAATCAAAAAAGACGATCTTGTTAAAGTAATTGCCGGAAAAGACAAGGGCAAAGAAGGCAAAGTATTAGCAGTTGATACTAAGAATAATACTGTATTAGTTGAGGGTGTTAATATAGTACACAAGCACAGTAAGCCTAGCATGCAGAATCAGGCAGGCGGAATCATAGAGAAGGAAGCTCCAATCGATATTTCTAACGTTATGTACCTTTACAAGGGTAAGCCAGTTAGAGTTGGTTTCCAGGGTGAGAAGAAGGCTAAGGTTAGAGTAGCAAAAGTTGACGGTAAGACAGTAGTTATCGATTAGTGAGCAAGGAAAGGAGGCACAGGATCTTGAGCAGACTTAAAGAAATGTATAGCAACGAAATTATGGATGCTATGAAGAAGAAATTCGGATATAAGAATGTAATGCAGATACCAAAGCTTGAGAAGGTTGTTATCAACATGGGCGTTGGTGAAGCTAAAGAAAATGCTAAGGTGTTAGACGCAGCAGTAAAGGATCTTGAGATAATCTCAGGTCAGAAGGCTGTAATTACACGTGCAAAGAAGTCAGTTGCAAACTTCAAGCTTAGAGAGGGCATGCCAATTGGCTGTAAGGTTACTCTTAGAGGCGAGAAGATGTATGAGTTTACTGACAGACTTGTAAACCTTGCATTGCCACGAGTTCGTGACTTTAGAGGTGTTAATCCTAACGCATTTGATGGTAGAGGTAACTACGCATTAGGTATTAAGGAGCAGCTTATTTTCCCAGAAATCGAGTACGATAAGGTTGATAAGGTAAGAGGTATGGATATTATTTTCGTAACTACTGCCGAGACAGACGAGGAAGCTCGTGAGTTATTAACTCTTTTCGGAATGCCATTTAGTAAGTAAGGAGGGAAAATTATGGCTAAGACATCTATGAAGGTAAAGCAGCAGCGTCCACAGAAGTTCTCTACTAGAGAATATACACGTTGTAAGCTTTGTGGTAGACCACATTCAGTTTTGAGAAAATACGGAATTTGTAGAGTATGTTTCCGTGAGTTAGCATATAAGGGACAGATACCAGGCGTTAAGAAGTCAAGCTGGTAAGATTTTATAAGGAGGCAAATGAATTATGTCAATGAGCGATCCAATTGCAGATATGCTTACAAGAATTCGTAATGCAAATACTGCAAAGCATGATACAGTAGATATACCTGCATCTAAGATGAAGCAGGCGATTGCAGACATTCTCCTCAAGGAGGGATATGTTAAGGCAGTTGACGTTGTAGAAGAAGGTAACTTCAAGACTATTAAGATTACACTTAAGTATGGTGCAGATAAGAACGAGAAGATCCTTACAGGCCTTAAGAGAATCTCTAAGCCAGGACTTCGTGTTTACGCATCAAAGGATGAGCTTCCAAAGGTATTAGGTGGCCTTGGAACAGCTATCATTTCAACTAACAAGGGTGTATTAACAGATAAGGAAGCAAGAAAAGAAAACGTTGGTGGAGAAGTTCTTGCATTTATCTGGTAGGATTTAAAATATTAAGGAGGACGGCGAAATGTCACGTATCGGAAGAATGCCTATCGCTATTCCAGCAGGTGTTACTGTTGAGATAGCAGAAAATAATAAGGTGACTGTTAAGGGACCAAAGGGAACTCTTGAGAGAGTACTCCCAGCTGAGATGGAAATTACTCAGGAAGGTTCAGAAGTAGTAGTTAAGAGACCAAATGACTTAAAGAGAATGAAGTCACTTCATGGTCTTACAAGAACTCTTATCAACAACATGGTTGTTGGTGTTAATGAGGGTTATACAAAGGTGCTTGAAGTTAACGGTGTTGGTTACAGAGCATCTAAGCAGGGCAACAAGTTAGCACTTGCTCTTGGATATTCACATCCTGTAGAGATGATCGATCCAGAAGGTATCACAACTACAGTAGATGGTAACAAGATTACTGTAAGTGGTATTGACAAGGAAAAAGTTGGACAGTATGCGGCTGAGATTAGAATTAAGAGAAAGCCTGAGCCATATAAGGGCAAGGGTATCAAGTATTCTGATGAGGTAATCAGACGTAAGGTTGGTAAGACTGGTAAGAAATAATTAAAGGAGTGAATAAGATGATTAAGAAGGAATCAAGAAGTGCTATACGTACTAAAAAACACATGAAGATTCGTAACCGTTTCAGCGGCACAGCTGCTAGACCACGTTTAGCTGTATTCAGAAGTAATAATCATATGTACGCTCAGATTATTGACGATACAGTTGGTAAGACTTTAGTGTCAGCTTCAACAGTACAGAAGAATGTTAAGGATCAGTTAGAGAAGACTAATGATGTAGCTGCAGCAGCTTACTTAGGTCAGGTTATCGCTAAGAGAGCTCTTGAGGCTGGAATTACAGCAGTAGTATTCGACAGAGGCGGTTTTATATATCAGGGTAAGATTAAGGCTTTAGCAGATGCAGCAAGAGAAGCTGGATTAGAATTCTAAGAAGGAGGAATACGACACATGAAGCGTGAAATAATCGATGCTAGTAAGTTAGAATTAGAAGAAAATGTAGTAGCCATCAAGCGTGTAACTAAGGTTGTTAAGGGTGGTCGTAACTTCAGATTTGCTGCACTCGTTGTTGTTGGTGACAAGAATGGTCATATTGGTGCCGGTCTTGGTAAGGCAACAGAAATCCCTGTGGCAATCCGTAAGGGTAAAGAGGACGCAACTAAGAAGTTAGTTAAGGTAAATATTAACGAGAATGGTAGTGTACCATATGACTGGACAGGAAAGTTTGGTAGTGCTCAGGTATTACTTAAGGCTTCACCAGAAGGTACTGGTATCATCGCTGGAGGTCCAGCACGTAAGGTGCTTGAGCTTGCAGGATACAGAAACATTCGTACAAAGTCCTTAGGTTCAAATAATAAGCAGAACGTTGTTCTCGCTACAATCCAGGGTCTTTCAGAGATTAAGTCACCTGAAGAGGTAGCTAGACTTCGTGGTAAGTCATTAGACGAGATTCTTAACTAAGGAGGTAATGGATAATGGCAGATAAGTTAAAGGTTACATTAGTTAAGTCAACTATCGGAGCAATCCCTAAGCACAGAGCAACAGTTGAGGCACTTGGCCTTAAGAAGCTTCACAAGACTGTAGAGCTTCCAAACAACGAAGCTACTAAGGGAATGATTCAGCAGGTTCGTCACTTAGTTAAAGTAGAAGAGGTTTAATTATTATTTGAATTAGAAGGAGGTACAGTCATGGATTTATCAAGTTTAAAGCCAGCTGAGGGCGCGGTATCAAGCGATAACTTCAGAAGAGGCCGTGGACATGGTTCAGGAAATGGCAAGACCGCAGGTAAGGGACACAAGGGTCAGAAGGCTCGTTCAGGTGCACCAAGACCAGGTTTTGAGGGTGGTCAGATGCCACTTTATAGAAGAATTCCTAAGAGAGGATTCCAGTGCAGAAATCACAAGGAGATCGTAGCTATCAACCTTTCTGCATTAGAGAGATTTGAGGATGGTTCAGAGGTAACAGTAGCAACTCTTATCGAAGCTGGTATTGTTAAGAACCCAAGAGATGGTGTTAAGATATTAGGAAATGGAGAGTTAACTAAGAAGCTTACTGTTAAGGTTAATGCTTTCAGTAAGTCAGCTGCAGAGAAGATCGAAGCACTTGGTGGAAAAGCAGAGGTGATGTAATATGTTCAAAACCTTAAGCAACGCTCTCAAGGTGAAAGAAATTCGAAACGGATTACTTTTTACATTTTTTATAATGATTGTCATTAGATTAGGTTCATTGATACCTGTTCCGGGGCTTGATACAGTCAGAGTTGCGGAGTACTTTAAGAATGCCATTGGAGATAGCGGATTTTTAAATTCTATCACAGGTGGTTCATTCTCACAGATGACAATCTTTGCATTAGGTGTAACACCTTACATTACATCTTCTATCATAATTCAGCTTCTTACAATTGCAATTCCTGCACTTGAGGAGCTGTCAAAGGATGGAGATGATGGTCGTAAGAAGTTAAATACAATTACAAGATATACAACAATACTTCTTGCTCTCGTGGAGAGTATTGGTCTTACAATAGGCTTCAAAAGAGGAGGATATCTCACAGTAGATGGTATTCTTGGATATCTGTTAATAATATTTACACTTACAGCAGGATCCACATTTGTAATGTGGTTAGGAGAAAAGATTACAGTATACGGTGTTGGAAATGGTATATCAATTATCCTTCTCATAAACATCGTGTCAAGAATGCCTGCAGATTTCCTTTCACTCTATCAGTTATTTATGCAGGGCAAGGATATTGTACAGCAGGTTATTGCAGCAGCAGTTATTGTAGTTGTTGTAGTTGCAACAGTTGTGCTTGTAGTACTTTTACAGGATGGTGTTAGAAAGATACCTGTGCAGTATGCGCAGAAGGTACAAGGCCGTAGGAGAGTTGGTGGACAGAGTTCACACATTCCACTAAAGGTTAACACTTCAGGAGTAATTCCAATTATCTTTGCTTCATCAATCCTTTCAGTACCACAGATTGTGATGAACTTATTTAATGTAAGTGCATCAGGTGTTTGGGCGAAGATATTAAATGGAATGAATCAGAATTATTGGTTTAACCCAGATCACCCATGGGCAAGTGTTGGAGTAATCGTTTATATTCTCCTTGTATTGTTCTTTGCATATTTCTATACTTCGGTTACTTTTAATCCGATGGAGATTGCAAACAACATGAAGAGAGGTGGAGGCTTTATTCCTGGTATAAGACCTGGTAAGCCAACACAGGATTATTTGAACAAGATACTTAACTATATAGTATTCATAGGTGCAGTATTCCTTATAATCGTTGCATTAATACCTGTATTTTTCTCAGGCATGTTCAATGCAAATGTATCATTTGGAGGAACATCACTTATAATCATAGTTGGTGTTGTTGTTGACACAATTAAGCAGATAGAGTCCAAGATGATTGTAAGAAATTACTCAGGATTCTTAAATGACTAATATAATATAGGATGTGGGAGTGTATCCTCTATGGGTACATTCCTATTCCTAGTTATAGACTATAAAATAGAACATACACTTTATAAAAAAGGTTTCACATAGATATATTAAGGATAGCTCCTTTATAATATGTGAGATAAGGAGCTAGTTGACACAATTTAGAAAGTAGGAGGGTACTAGTATGAAGATAATTATGTTAGGCGCACCTGGAGCAGGTAAGGGAACTCAGGCAAAGATGCTTGCAGCAAAGTATGATATCCCACACATTTCAACAGGAGATATTTTCAGAGCAAATATTAAGAATGGCACAGAGCTTGGCGCAAAGGCTAAGGAATACATGGACAAGGGACTTCTTGTACCAGATGAATTAGTTGTTGATTTGATTATGGATAGATTTAAGGCTGATGACTGTAAGAACGGTTATATCCTTGATGGTTTCCCAAGAACAATTCCACAGGCAGAGGCTCTTGACAAGGCTCTTAGTGCAGTAGGTGAGAGCATTGACTATGCTATTAATGTAGAGGTACCTGATGAGAATATCGTTAACAGAATGTCAGGAAGAAGAGCTTGTGTTGGATGTGGAGCTACATATCACATCAAGTACAGCCCAACCAAGGTAGAGGGCAAGTGCGATACTTGTAATGCAGACCTTATTATAAGAGATGATGATAAGCCAGAGACCGTATTAAATAGACTTAACATTTATCATGAGCAGACTCAGCCACTTATAGATTTCTATAGCGCAAAGGGCGTTATGAAAGAGGTTGATGGAACCGTGGATATGAACGATGTATTTAACGCTATTGTTGCTATATTAGGAGAGTAATAAAATGGCTATAATTATAAAATCTCAGAGAGAAATTGAATTGATGCGAGAGGCAGGAAGAATTCTTGCCCTTACACATGAGGAAATCAAGAAAGCTTTAAAGCCTGGAATCTCAACCTATGAGATAGACAGAATTGGAGAAGAGGTTATTCGAAGCTACGGATGTATACCATCTTTCCTGAATTACAATGGATATCCGGCATCAATTTGCGTTTCAGTAAACGATGAGGTTATACATGGAATTCCATCTAAGGACAGAATAATTCAAGAAGGCGATATTGTAAGCTTAGATGCAGGAGTAATATACCAGGGCTATCATTCAGATGCAGCCAGAACCTATGGTGTTGGCCAGATTGATAGTAAGGCGCAGGCTCTTATTGATGCAACTAAAGAGAGCTTCTTCGAAGCGCTTAAGGTTTGCAGACCTTGTAATCACATTCAGGATATTGGAAAAGCAGTATTCGATTATATAACTGCAAGAGGTTTTACAGCAGTTGAGGATTTTGTCGGACATGGAGTTGGAGCAAATCTTCATGAAGGACCAGAGGTTCCGAATTTTCCGCAGGGAAGAAAAGGTCCAAAGCTTAGACCTGGTATGACAATCGCTATTGAGCCTATGATAAATATGGGAACTCATGAAGTGTTATGGATGGATGACGATTGGACAATAGTAACTGCAGATGGCGAGCTTTCAGCACATTATGAGAATACAGTTCTTATAACTGAGGGAGAGCCGGAGATTTTATCTAGAGCAGATGGAATAGAATTATAGTTTTTATATTATAGGAGGATTAATATATGCCAAAGGCTGATGAAATAGAAATGGAAGGCGTTGTGTTAGAGAAGCTTCCTAATGCAATGTTTCAGGTAGAGCTTGAGAATGGATTACAGGTATTAGCACATATAAGTGGAAAGCTTAGAATGAACTATATCAAGATTCTTCCAGGCGATAAGGTAACTGTTGTTTTATCTCCATATGATTTAACTAAGGGAAGAATTACTTGGAGAGCTAAATAATTTTTATATAAAAAAAGCTTGCATAATATTCTACAAAATGCTAGAATATGAATTTGTAGCGGACTTTTTTGAAAGGAGTGCATTTTAATGAAGGTTAGAGCATCAGTAAAACCAATTTGCGACAAGTGCAAAGTCATTAAAAGAAAAGGTAGTATTCGTATTATCTGCGAAAATCCAAAGCACAAACAGCGTCAGGGTTAATCTATCATTATAATGGATAGGTCATCGTTAGACATTAGGTTTTTCGATCTGACAGGAAATGTTAGAACAAGGTATTTAGGATGATAGCCCATCTATAACTATGCCTTGTATTTGTGCGCGTTATAGAATTCCACTATAACTTACTAACAAAATGCGGCTGGACACGAATGTGTCAAAACTATTAATTATTTGTAGAATTGTTTCTATGTTATTTTAGTATGCATTTCACCTTCTATATTTATAGAAGATACTGAAAAGACAAGAGACAAAAGTAGTAAAATTACGGAGGTATATTAGAATGGCTCGTATTTCAGGTGTTGATTTACCAAGAGAGAAGCGTGTCGAGGTTGGACTTACTTATATCTATGGTATTGGTAAGACTTCAGCAACAAGAATTCTTAAAGAAGCAAATGTTAATCCTGATACAAGAGTTCGTGATTTGACTGATGATGAGGTTAAGAGACTCAGTGAGATCATTAACGAGACTCAGGTTGTAGAGGGTGATTTACGTAGAGAAATAGCTCTTAACATTAAGCGTTTACAGGAGATTGGATGCTATCGTGGTATCCGTCACAGAAAGGGTCTCCCTGTTCGTGGTCAGAAGACTAAGACAAACGCTAGAACTCGTAAGGGTCCTAAGAAGACAGTAGCTAATAAGAAGAAGTAAGATAGAATAACCAGGGAGGTTTAGGTTAATGGCTAAGAAAGTTACAGCTAAAAAAGTGACTAAGAAGCGTGTCAGAAAGAACGTTGATCGTGGACAGGCACATATTCAGTCATCTTTTAACAATACAATTGTTACATTAACAGATGCCGAGGGTAATGCATTATCTTGGGCAAGCGCAGGTGGATTAGGCTTTAGAGGTTCTAGAAAGTCTACTCCTTACGCAGCACAGATGGCAGCTGAGACTGCTGCAAAGGCTGCAGCACCATACGGTTTAAAGACTGTAGATGTTTTTGTTAAGGGACCAGGATCAGGTAGAGAGGCAGCTATTCGTGCACTTTCAGCTTGTGGTATCGATGTAGTTAGTATTAAGGATGTTACTCCAGTTCCACATAATGGATGTCGTCCACCAAAAAGAAGAAGAGTCTAATAGGAGGTACAAGAATAATGGCAGTAGATAGAACCCCAGTTCTTAAGAGATGCAGATCTTTGGGTATGGAGCCAATGTATCTCGGTGTTAATAAGAAGTCAAACAGAACATTATCAAGAGCAAACAGAAAGGTAAGCGAGTATGGTCTTCAGCTTAGAGAGAAGCAGAAGGCAAAGTTCATCTATGGTATGCTTGAGAAGCCTTTCCGTAACTTATATAATAAGGCAGAGAGAATGCCAGGTCTTACTGGTCCAAACCTTATGACTTTATTAGAGTTAAGACTTGATAATATCATTTTCCGTATGGGATTTGCTAGAACAAGAAGAGAGGCTAGACAGATCGTAGATCACAAGCATGTTCTTGTTAATGGCAAGTGTGTAAATATCCCTTCATACAGAGTAAACGCTGGTGATAAGATTGAGATCAGAGAGAAGAGCAAGTCTCTTCAGAGATACAAGGATATTGTTGAGGCTAATACAGGATATACAGCTCCAGCTTGGTTAGAGTCAAGTCTTGAGACATTAAGTGGTACTGTAGTTGAGAAGCCACTTAGAGAGCAGATTGACGTACCTGTAAATGAAACACTTATCGTCGAGTTATATTCAAAGTAAGATTTTAAATTAGTATATACCGCGTTATTCGTAGCGTGGTATATACTTGTAGTAAAAAATGTAACTTAAGGTACACCAGTTTTCCATAAGGAGGGTTAATAGTGTTTGATTTTCAAAAACCTAAGATAGAAATCGTAGAGATTTCTGAGGACAACAAGTACGGCAAATTTGTGGTAGAGCCTTTAGAGAGAGGTTATGGTACAACTCTTGGTAATTCACTTAGAAGAATTATGTTGTCATCATTACCAGGTACAGCAGTAAGCGTAGTGACAATTAAGGGCGTACTTCATGAGTTCAGTTCAATTCCTGGTGTTAAGGAAGATGTTACTGAAATCATTATGAATATAAAGAACTTATGTATTAAGAATAATAACAAGAATAGCGCTATTTCAGGTGAGACTAAGGCACAGTATAAGGCTTATATTGATGTTGCTGGTGACTGCGTAGTGACAGCAGCTGATATTAAGATTGATGGCGACCTTGAGATTCTTAATAAGGATTTAGTAATTGCAAACTTAAGTGGTAAGGATGCAAAGCTTGAGATGGAGCTTTTAATTACTGATGGTAGAGGATATGTAGGTTCTGACAAGAATAAGAATTACAATACATCAATTGATGCTATTGCAGTAGATTCAATCTATACTCCAGTTGAGCGTGTTAATCTTACTGTTGAGAATACACGTGTTGGACAGATTACAGACTACGATAAGCTTACACTTGATGTTTATACTAACGGAACATTGGCTCCAGATGAGGCTGTAAGCCTTGCAGCTAAGGTTCTTAGTGAGTTATTAGCTCTTTTCATTGACTTATCAGAGATTGCTAACTCAGTTGAGGTTATGGCTGAGAAGGCTGATGATGAGAAGGAGAAGGTTCTTGAGATGAGCATTGATGATCTTGAGCTTTCAGTTCGTTCACACAACTGTCTCAAGAGAGCAGGAATTAACACAGTAGAAGAATTAACAAATAAGACTCCTGAGGACATGATGAAGGTTCGTAATCTTGGTCGTAAGTCACTTGAGGAAGTTTTAGGTAGATTAAAGGAATTAGGTTTATCTTTAAAGTCAGGAGACGAGTAGGATAAACAAGTACCACTCACGCTGAATAATAGTAGGCACAGTGAAGACCCACAAAGGGTAAGGAGGAAAAATTATTATGGCTATGTATAGAAAGCTTGGAAAGAAATCAGACGCAAGAAAGGCATTACTTCGTAATCAGGTAACTCAGTTACTTTACCATGGAAAGATTGAGACTACTGAGGCTAGAGCTAAGGAAGTACGTAAGATTGCTGAGCATCTTATTACACTTGCAGTTAAGGAAAAGGATAACTATGATGAGGTTACTGTAACTGCTAAGGTTGCTAAGAAGGATAAAGACGGCAAGAGAATCAAGGAAGTTGTAGATGGTAAGAAGGTTACTCAGTACGACGAAGTTGAGAAGAAGGTTAAGAAGGATCAGCCTTCAAGACTTCATGCTAGAAGACAGATGCTTAAGGTTTTATATCCAGTAGTTGAGGTTCCAACAGAGGCAGCTGGTAAGAAGGCAGGTACTAAGAAGGTTGACTTAGTTGCTAAGTTATTCGATGAGTACGGAACAAAGTATGCTTCACGTAAGGGTGGATACACTAGAATCGTTAAGGTTGGCGAGAGACGTGGCGATGGTGCTATGGTTGTTATCCTTGAGCTTGTGTAAATAATCCAATATATATAGTATAAATACTTACCCCACGGACCATAGTCTGTGGGGTTTTTGTAAATTAAGAGGGAAAATAATGACTATACCCATAATAAAAACCACATGCTAACAAGTAAACTTGTGCATGTGGTTTTTGTTATGGGTGCATAGATTGTTGCTAGGGCTAGTACTCTTCGGCGATATCAATATCCTCTTGTTCGTGTTCGGAGTGTACAAATGGGGTCTTGGCAAGATATGCAAGCCAATAACCGGTTCCAACGCCTACGCCACCTATGAGATTGCCTAGCGTAACAGGAATTAGATTGTGAGTGATGAAATTGCTCCAGGTAAGTGTATCGGAAGAAATTCCGTACTCGGCTGAGGTAAATAATGCTGCCATACAGTAATACATATCAGCTATGCAGTGCTCAAACCCACAGAGTACAAAGAGCATAACTGGCCAGAAGCTGATGAGAAGCTTTCCAGACACATCTTTAGATGCAAAAGCCATCCAAACTGCGATGCATACAAGTATATTACATAGGATACCCTTTATTAAGCTATCGCCAAAATTCATACTAGTTCTAATAACGCCAGAGTTAATTACTGCCTGGGCAAGTTTACCTTCAAATAAGTCAGGAATGTGTCCGTAGGTAACCATTGCAGCTACGAACATTGCTCCTAAAAAGTTTCCTATGTACACGAAAAACCAGTTCTTAAGCATTTTAGCTACAGTAACCTTTTTTTCAAGTACTGATATAATAATCAAATTATTTCCGGTGAAAAGCTCACTACCTGCGATTAGAACCATAGCCATACCGGCAGGGAACACTATTGCTGCAATAAGTCTACCTGCAGAAGCTGTTTCCATAGTAGCGGTAGCTGTTGTGGCTGCTATACCTGCGAAGGATATAAATAAGCCTGCGAAGAAGCCTAGAAGTAACATCTTAAAAGCTGACATCATTGTTTTATGTATTCCTATGTCAACATAGTTTTTTGCAATTTCTATTGGTGAATGCATAAACGAAAAACCTCCTGGTAAAGATTTGGTAAAGAAAACCAATAAAATTATATCATATAATAGGTTATAGAGAAAATAATTTTTTGTCGAAATAAATAAGAAAATTTTGTGAACATATTGATGCTTGTAAATACTGGTGGGATTGTGATATAACAAATTAGAGATAAATAGCGTAGAGATAATTGTGTACATAACAAATTGTTTTGTCGTGAGGAAAAACTATGGTTCAGGAAAATGATATTAATGTAGCAGAAGTGGATAATAGAGAAGAAACTAAAGCTACAATTTCATTTAAGAAAAGAAAGAAGAGAATAATAGCAATAATATTAGTGGTTGTATTCTTGATTATAGCCTGTGATTTGAGGCTAAAAACTGTAAGGTATACCATTGATAGCCCTAAGGTAGAAAACACCTTTAAAATCGCATTAATCACTGATTTGCACGGTAATTATTATGGGAAGGAGCAAAAGACCCTTATTGAGGCCATCGACAGTGAAAATCCGGATGTTGTGCTTTTGGGTGGAGATATTTTTGATGATAATATAAGCTATGAGGAATCTGAGGAAACCATAGCTATATTATCGGAGAAATATAAGTGCTACTATGTGACAGGTAATCACGAATATTGGAGTAAGGATGTTGACAATATAATAAACATTGTAAAATCCTACGACATTACTGTTTTACAAGGAAATGTGGACACTATTGATATTAATGGTCAGATGGTAAATATATGTGGTGTGGATGATCCTGAAAACTATGTGTACTTAGATGGAGGAGAAACCTTAGAGACACAGGTTAATGGGATAGATGAAAAAGTAAACAGAGAATACTACACCATCCTTTTGTCTCATAGACCAGAATACTATGAGCTTTATAGCCAATATGGTTTTGATTTGGTATTAAGTGGACATTCTCATGGAGGACAGTGGAGAATACCTGGAATATTGAATGGTTTGTACGCTCCAAATCAGGGATTGTTTCCTGAGTATGCTGGAGGGAGATATGATTATAAGGGTGGAACATTAATTGTAAGTCGTGGCTTGGATAGACAGGGGGTTAAAGCACCTAGAATATTTAACAGACCAGAGTTGGTTATCGTTGAAGTGAAGTGAAAAAGCTTTCAGATATCAAATATCTGAAAGCTTTTTGATTTAAAGGTTTTTATAATATTCACTTAATGCCACTGACTGAATTGAGCTAAGTTTATCAAGAAGCTGATCTCTCTGTCTTGCATTATCCATAGCTGCCCATCTGGCTCTGTCGTTGGCCTCCTCTTGAAGCTTAAGCAGCTTCTCTCTGTCTCTTGCTTCCTTCTCCATCTGAGTTTGTTGCATGATTAAACGCTTTTCCTCAAGCTCTATCATCTGCTGGTTGGCTTTTGCCTTGTCGTATTCGTGGAGAGCTTCCTTTATGGAATCGGCACGACGGGATTCAATAAAGTATATAAGCATCTCAACTACCTGAATATTCTTTTCATCTTCACCCAGACAGTCATTTTCTCTAATGTCATTCATGCTTTCCTCAAACTCATCCTTTGCCTCATTAAACTCTTCTATAAGGTCTGGAAGTATAAGGTCAATTTGCTTAATTCTTTTTTCTTTGTTAGCGGCCACCTTGGCTTCGGCCTGCTCTTTGTTTGTCTGGTTTTGCTGTTTGTTTTTTTCGTCAAGCTTCTGGGCTTCCTTAAGCTTCATTGCTTTAATGCCAATATATGTAGGGTGCTTACTGATAATCCATTTAATAAGCTTGATTATGTAGAGAATAAGCACTGTGATTAAGGCAATACCAGCGGCGTAGGCACAGTACCGCCAACCACCCATAACTATGCAAAATTTACCATATATAAGTAATAGACCTATACCAAGAAGAGTAAAAAATATACCTGCAATACATCCCATAGCTAACTCTCCTTTCCGAACAATGTCATTGGTGCAATAAGAAATATAAGTGAAAGCACTATCTGTGAAACCAATATGGAAATCTTGTCATAATGGTTTTCCACTCGAGATATCATTTCAGGAGATACAACGCTTCCGGCATTTAAGAAAACATCCTTATACAACATAATTACTACTGCACTCATAGCTAAAGCACTTACTATGAAGAGAATTATTTTATAAAATGTAAGATTGTTGTGGCGTTTAACCCATTTTTCATCATATTCTTTTTTTAGCTTTTCGTAGTTGTTCACCGGTTCAGTTTTATAATCCGGCTTTGGTGATTCCTGCTTCTCTTTAAGTAGAGCATTAATCTTGGTTGATAGGAACTCGCATCTTTCAGCCATCTCGTACACATCGTACAAATCCTGCTTTAGTTCTTTTAAGCGAGCTAAGTCTGCATCTCTGCTCATAAGTAACCGCCTCCTTTGTTATAAGTAAACTGTTATACCTAAAAATTAATACCTTCTATATCTTAAATTTTACCATAGTAGTATTTTTATAACAAGAAATTTGTTTAAAAATAGAAGTATTTAGTGGCTTTATCTTTGAAAAAATAGAGCAGACAGTGTAATATAATTATGATACAATAATTTGGTAAATAATAATTTGAAATTTAGATAACACATATTATTGAGAGGTATATATGAATCCTCAAATGCGAAAAGATAATTTAATAAAGGACATAATCGCGGGAATCATTGTAGCACTAGTTTCTATCCCAATATCAATGGGATATGCTCAGGTTGCGGGACTTCCTGCTGTGTACGGGTTGTATGGTTCAATATTTCCCATATTGATATATGGATTTTTAGCATCCTCCCCTCAGGTTATTATTGGTGTGGATGCAACACCTGCAGCCCTGGTTGGTGGTGCTCTATCCGGATTCGGAATAGTTGCCGGAAGTGCTGAAGCAATAAAGATAGTGCCGGTGATAACCATAGTTACTGCCATATGGCTTTTGATATTTTACTTCATTAAGGCAGGCAGGATTGTTAATTTTATATCAAAGCCTGTAATGGGTGGATTTATATCAGGTATCGGATGTACTATTATTTTGATGCAGCTTCCTAAGCTGTTTGGAGGCAGTGCGGGAACAGGAGAATTAGTGGCTCTTGTTATTAATATATTGGAGCAGCTTGAAAAGTTTAATGGTATGTCAGCCTTGCTTGGTGTAGGGACTGTTATTATTATTTTGGTATCAAAGAAGATAGCACCTAAATTCCCTATGTCAGTTGTGATGCTTGTCGTCGGTGCTTGTTTAGGTATATTTGGAGATTTGGAAAAACAGGGGGTGGCTCTTCTTCCTACAGTTGAGGCAGGACTTCCTTCATTACATATTCCAAGTATTAAAATTCTTGGGGATTATGCTACGGATATTGTGATGCTGTCCCTTTCCATAGCGCTTGTTATAGTGGCGCAGACCCTTCTTACTGCTAGTAATTATGCCATGAAATATAATTATAAGATAAATAATAACCAGGAAGTGTTTGCCTATGCAGTGGGAAATGTAGCTGGTAGCTTGGTGGGCTGTTGTCCAATCAATGGCAGTGTTTCACGAACAGGAATCGGTGACCAATATGGTGGTAAATCTCAGGTTATGTCAATAACTGCGGCTACTGTTATGGTATTGGTATTACTTTTTGGTACAAGTTTATTGTCATATCTGCCGGTTCCGGTACTTACAGGAATCGTATTATGTGCACTTATTGGAATAATAGAAGTTGATGTGGCTAAGAAAACCTGGAAGCAGGATAAGAGAGAGTTTGTGATATTTGCCGTTGCCTGTCTAGGGGTGCTTTTGCTTGGAACAGTGTACGGTGTAATAGTTGGTGTTATGCTTTCCTTTGTGGCAGTAATTGCAAGAGCTGTAGTTCCACCGAAATCATATCTTGGAATAATTCCAGGACATGAGGATTTCTATACGCTTAAGCGTAATAAAAGTGCTAAGCCTATACAGGACACAGTAATATACAGGTTCAGTGGAAATCTGTTCTTTGCCAATTGGGATGCATTTCAAAAGGATATAGAAGCTGCCATAGAGGAGAACACAAAACAGGTGATTGTAGACGCTAGAGGTATAGGTAATATTGATATGACAGCTGCGGAACGACTTGTTATATTGCATGATAATCTAAAGAGCAAGGGAATCAGCTTTTATATGGCAGAGCATGTGGATTCTGTAAATGATCAGCTTCGTGCATATGGGGCGGAAAGGCTTATCGAAGAGGGAGCAGTGAGAAGGACTATTTCCCTGGCGCTTCGTGCTGCTGGAGTTGAGAAGCCATATCCTTTGGTGGGACATGGGGAGGACGAACCCTATGAATACATTGAGGCTAATGAGAGATTGGCTGAGTTTGAGTGGGCCTTCGGTGATAGAGCTGAGGAAAAAATGGAACATCTTGCGACTCAAATGGCTGATGAGCTGATTCATACTAAGGATCACAGTATGAATAAAATCTTGGAGGCAGAGCAGCATGTTCCTTGGGGACGAATGGGTCTCTTTGATGAGGATGAGTTGCTTGAACGTTTGGAATTCCATCTTACAGAGCTTGAGGCTCAGGGAGCTTTAGATGTGGCAGAGATTGAAGAACGTGTCGAGCAAAGAAGAAAGGTTATTGAGTCTAAGATTAGTAACTTAAGTCCTGAGGCATTAGAGCTTCTAAAGCGCCACAGACATGAGATAGAAGAGCATTTAAGGCTGCAGCATCCGGAATACTATGAGAGGATGCAAGAAATACGTAAGAAGATGGGCAAGTAGGTAGTGTACATTAATAGAGTTGATTAATAATGTTCGAGATAACAATGTATATTATTATGAGTGATAAAAGCATATAAAATGCTTAAATTGATAAAACTCCATAATAGTAAATCCATTATAATAAAATAAAAGCCCATAAAAAAGCTTATAGATTCCGTATCTTTAATATACAATAAATCAGATTCAGGAGGTAAACATGAATATTTTTATAAAAAACACATTTAAGGATGTAGTGAAGCTTGTTCTTGCAAATTTGGGAATATTGCTAGTGTGGCAGATGATGTTTTTTGCGTTATATAATTTTGATAGTGATAATGGTTTGGTTGCGATTTTTGCTGTGTACGGAATCGTAGTCTTTGCTGGACTGATATACTATTCTTTGATTTGGTCTGTTATATCTGTTGTTCCTAGCCTGATAGGATTTTTATTATATAGAAACTCCATGGACAAAATAAAAAGGTTTATGGGATTTGTCATAGCAAGCTTTGTCATGATTGGAATATATGATGGCTTTATGGGATACTTTTATATTAATTTAATGATGGCAGGACTAAATGTTTGGTTTCATTTAATTCCTGTAGTACTAAGTGTAATTATACTTATCCAGACAATAAAAAAGGTGAGTGCTGGATATAAGAGTATAGCTTCAAATGCTTATCCAGGTGCAAATGTCTATCCTGCAAATAATTATCCTGTTAATCAATATAATAATGGATACAACAATGCAAATAATCAGATGAATCCGCAGTATTATAATAATGGAAATTATAATTAGGGAAATGTTTCTTCCAAACCTTACGACACTGTAAGGAAAATCTAGAGCAGACTGCAGAAAATGCATGATATAATAAATAAAAGCTTTCGGACACTGTAATCCGAAAGCTTTATTTTTATATACTAATCAAGTTTTTCAAAGTTTAATTCTCCATCAGGGTATATAAGGGTTAAGGTTTTGTTGTTTGGATTATAGGTTCCGTTTAGTGTTTCTGAACAATCAGTAATCTTGAACTTGTTGCCAGTAAACTTTATTTTTCCTGTACCCTCTGTCTTGATATAGGTGTAATCTATTAAAACCTGACATTCACCACCATTTATGGTTAAGCTGGCAAATATATTCATACCGGACATCTTCTCTAGCTCTTCCACGGAATATGTAACACCGTATTTTGTGACGGATGATAATACATAGATGCCATCACGTTCTTTTACCTTTTTTTGGTGGCTTAAAAATCCACCAATGGCCAATACAGCAATAAGTGCTATTATGGCAATTTTTACTATATTGGAGCCTCCACTTTTTTTAGAAGATGAGCTTGACGAGCTGTAGCTGCTTGATTGGATTTGATAAGGTGTGTCCATATTAGTATTTCCAAATAAAGCATCATTTACACTAGGTCTCTCGCTAAACTCACTGAATTCTTTTTTTGGTGTTTCGTCTTTTTTTAATTCCATATTCTTTTGTCCTCCCCCAAACTATAATACTATATGATATAGTGTAGTTTACTTCAGTATATCACAATACATAGGTTTGTAAATATTTTTGTGAAATAAGAAACAACTAGGGGATTGGTGAATATATTTGTTTTCCTTGCAACAAATATGGCATATTGCTATAATTAGTTATTATTTTCGCAATGAATTCCAGGGGGATAATATGAGAAAGATAGGAATATTAGAGGATGATGAGGCTTTAGGAAGAGAGCTTACATATTTCCTTACATCAAATGGATATGATGCAAGACTGATTGCCCCAAGTGAGTATGAGGGCATGAGAGTGGATGAACTGATTAAGCTTTTGATGGACGAGAATCTTCATCTGTTGCTTCTTGATATAGGACTTCCGGGACTAGATGGTCTTCATATCTGTAAGCAGTTTAGAGCAACCTCAGAGGTACCGGTTATTATGATAACCAGCAAGAATGATGAGCTGACAGAGCTTATGGCTATTAATAATGGAGCAGACGATTTTGTGGCCAAGCCATTTAATCCACAGATACTTATAGCTCATATGGAGTCGGTGCTTAGAAGAACCTATAAGGAGCAGGTATCCTCTGACGAGCTAAGGATTAATCAAACCGTAACTGATGCTGATGGCAGTGAGGTAAATCAAAGCTTTACATTCGAGGTTTTAAAGGGACGAATAACAAATGGTGATATGGTGGCAGACCTTTCTAAGAATGAGATACAGATACTTCGAGTGCTAAGTAAGCGCCAGGGAGAAATTGTATCAAGAGACGATATTATTAATGCACTTTGGGATGAGTGTATGTTTGTGGATGATAACACTCTCACAGTGAATATGACTAGGCTTAAGGGTAAGCTTGAGGATATAGGAATAGTGGGAGCAATTGTAACTAAGCGAGGAATGGGGTACCAGCTTATATGAGATACGGACAGTACATAAGGGAGCATAAAATGTGGGTGGCTATATTTGCCTGCCTGCTTTGCTCTATAGAGATATTTTTGCTTACCATAAAGGGCAGTGGCTGGCTTATGGTCTATGTGGCAGTAGCCTGTGCATTTGCGTTCTTTCTTGGAACCTATGTGGATTACAAAAGATGGGCAAAATATTTTCAGCATATAGATAATTTAATGAAGGACTTAGATAAGAAATATCTTCTTTGTGAGCTTTTAGAACAGGGGGATGTTCAGGAGGAAAAGCGATTTAAGGAAATTCTCTATGACATGGAGGTTAGTATGAATGAGAGAGTTTCTAAACATAGAAGAAGCTCTAAGGAGTACAAGGAATATATAGAAAGCTGGGTGCATGAGATTAAGCTTCCTATAGCTACCATGAAGATGATTCTGGCAAATCATAAGGAACAGGACTTAGGGCTTGAGGAGGAGCTAGGTCGCTTAGAGGGGTATGTGGAGCAGGCACTTTTCTACGCTAGAAGCAATGATGTGGAAAAGGATTATCTGGTTAATGAGGTTAACTTAGAGAAGATAGTACAGGAGGCTATTCTTAAGCGCAAGAAAGCCCTTAGAAATATGAAGGCTGGCATAGACCTTCATGATTTAGAGCAGAGTATATACAGTGATAGCAAATGGTTGGAATTTATCCTAGGACAGTTAATTGATAACAGCATCAAGTACGGCGAAGAGGGTAAGCTTCGTCTGGAGATTTATAGTGAAAAGAAGGATAATGCAGTGCTGTTACATATAAAGGATAATGGCTGTGGAATTAAGTCCTCAGAGACCTCCAAGGTATTTGATAAGGGCTTTACCGGAAGTAATGGCAGAGCTGGCAAGAATTCCACAGGAATTGGTCTTTACCTTTGTAAGAAGCTATGCGATAGACTGGAGCATAACATTAAAATTGAGTCACAGGAGGGGCTGGGAACTACAGTGACTATAGTATTTCCAATTTCTGATATGGTGCAGATGGTGGATGAGTGATTATAATAACCTTACGAAATCGTAAGGTTATTGTAAGTTTAGGAAATGGATAGGTTAGGGGATTTGTAATAATATAAGCATACAGGGTAGGCAACAGCCTATATGTGACTTATATTTATGTATATATTATGGAGGAGAAACATGAGTACAGTTTTACAGGTAACAAATGTAGAAAAATATTACGGCAATAAGGGAAGTCTTACTAAGGCCCTTGACGACATAAGCTTTTCAGTGGAAAAGGGAGAGTTTGTGGGAATTATGGGTGCCAGCGGAAGTGGTAAGACTACACTTCTTAACTGCATTTCAACTATTGATAAGGTTACAGGGGGAAGTATCCTTGTTAATGGGAATGATATAACAACACTTAAGAAGACTGCTTTGAATAAGTTTAGAAGAGATGAGCTTGGCTTTGTATTCCAGGATTTTAATCTTCTTGACACTATGACAGCTTATGAAAACATTGCACTTGCGCTTTCAATTCAAAAGGTTGGAGCCTCTGAGATTGATAAAAGAGTTAAGGAAGTGGCGACTAAGCTGGGTATAACTGAGGTTTTAAAGAAGTACCCTTATCAGATGTCAGGTGGACAGAAGCAGAGAGTTGCCTGTGCCAGGGCTGTTGTAACCAACCCTAAGCTGATATTAGCTGATGAGCCTACAGGAGCACTTGACTCTAAGGCTTCAAGAATGCTTCTTGACAGCTTTAAGACCTTGAATAAGGAGCTTGAGGCAACAATACTTATGGTTACACATGATGCATTTACAGCAAGCTATGCATCTAGAATTATATTTATTAAGGATGGAAAAATTTTCACAGAGCTAAAGCGTGAGTCAGGGGAGTCTAAGAAGGATTTCTTTAACAGAATCATCCAGGTGGTAACACTCTTAGGAGGTGAGATGGATGAGCTCATTTAAGATGGCTTTGGCCAATATTAAGAAAAGTATGAGAGATTATGTGGTGTATTTTATTACACTCATAATCGGTGTGGCAATTTTCTATGTGTTTAACTCAGTGGGGGATCAAAGCGTAGTAAAAGGTATTACCGGTTCTGGATATGATATCATAGAGCTTATGCTAATACTTTTAGATGGAGTTTCTATAGGCGTGGCATTTGTCCTTGGATTCCTTATTATATATGCTAACAACTTTCTTATTAAGAGAAGAAAGAAGGAATTTGGAGTATATATGCTCCTTGGTATGGATAAAAAGCAGGTGTCTAAGATTCTTGTAAGTGAGACATTCTTAGTTGGTGTTGCATCTCTTGTGGTTGGACTTGGAATAGGAATATTCGCATCTCAGTTTGTTTCAATAATAGTGGGCAAATTCTTTGAGATTGATATGAGTGCATATGCATTTACCGTATCAGGAGGAGCTTTGCTTAAGACGGCAATTAATTTTGCAGTGATTTACTTAGTAGTTATAGTATTCCATGGAGTATCTATATCTAAGTATAAGCTTATAGACCTTCTTTCAGCAGGCAAGAAAACAGAGAAGCAGATGCTGAAGAACCCGGTGATTTCAACCATTATTTTCCTTGTGTCTGTGGTAGCTTTGGGATATGCATATTACAGAGTGGGCTTTTGTACAAGGGATTTGAACCAGTCTGAGATAATTAGACATATATTAGTAGGTGTGGTATCTACAGTATTGATTTTCTGGTCCATGTCAGGCTTCTTGTTATCAGCACTTAGAGGCTGTAAGAAGCTTTATAATAAGAACTTGAATTCATTTGTTATAAGACAGTTTTGTAACAGTATTAATTCATCAGCCATTACTATGGCAATTATCTGCCTTATGCTTTTTGTAACTATATGTACCTTTGCATCAGGCTTTTCCATCGCTCATGATTTGCAGACTGTTGTGGAGGACAGTACACCTGTTGACTATAGTATGATGATGACAGGTACAAAGCCTGTTAGTCAGTTAGTTGAGGAAGAGGGTATGCCTACTAGTGAGTGGGCTGCTGATGATATGGTGGAGCTTCCTATATATCAGCTTGAGAACATGACCTGGGGAAGTAGCCTGGGGGATATAAAAGATGTGGCTAGTGAGCAATTTCCAGCAGTAAGATGGGAAACTAAGGAAAATATTATTGCAGTGTCAGATTATAATAGATTGGCAGCCTTGTATGGGGCTAGGGAGATAGAGCTTGGTGCAGATGAGTATGAGATAGTTTGTGATTTTGAGAGCTTTAAGCAGTTTAGAGATGATGCTATGGCAGCAGGTCAGACTATAGACTGTGGCGGATACATCTTAAAGCCTGGAGCTAAGGAATGTAAAAATGGATTCATCGTTATGTCAGGTGGTTCTACAAATACAGGTGTAGTTGTTATTCCTGATGAGGTGGCAGCAAGCCTTGAAGGCGCCGGTAAGACTTCAGGATATCTTATGGCAGGAAACTTTAATGTAGAAGGTAAGAAGGAAAAGAAGGAAATTGAGCAAAGACTTCTTGAGGTGACAGGAAAGTACTGGGAGATGAATTATGATGACTTAAATTATCTGCCACCTATGACTATAGGAACGAAGGTAACTATTGTTGAGTCAAGCAATGGACTTACACTCTTATCTACATTTATAGTTATATACATGGGTATTGTGTTCCTCATTGCCAGTGCAGCTTTACTTGCACTTAAGGCACTTTCTGAGTCCATAGATTCAACAGGAAGATATGAGATTCTTAAGAAGATTGGTAGCGACCATAAGATGCTTAGAAAAGCATTATTTGCTCAGGTAGCGGTATACTTTACACTTCCTCTTGTGGTAGCTATAATCCATTCCATATTCGGTATGAAGTTTGCGGAGTTTGCCATGTCAGCCTTCCTTAGTGGAAGCCCATTCTGGGGAATCTGTGTGACAGCGGCACTTATGGCTGTACTTTACGGAGGATATATGCTTGCAACCTATAGAACAAGTAAGAGGATTGTGGAGATAGAGGGATAGCAAAATATTGTTTGATGTAGTATAATATACAAAATGTATTTCAACTCAAGTTAAAGTATGGAGGTAGGGAAAATGCTAAAAATAACATATTGTGGAGAGTGTTCGGTAACTTTAAAGAATGAGTTTTACTTATTAAATATAATGATAGCAGAAAAGAAGGCTGGGCTTATTAATTTATTCCCTTTAGATGAAAATTTATATCAGCGTGGTGCTATGTGTAGTACAAAAGAAGGTTGCAGGTTATATGTACCACAAAATCCATCACTTGAAG
>JAZPXZ010000078.1:0-8023 GCA_045543915.1 Wujia sp. | reverse complement strand
TAATGCTTTATCCTTCCTGTTATACTCATTCTGAAGTAACATATCAAGCTTGTCTTCCCTGACAGTCATTTTATATTGTGATAGTATTCTTTTGAAATTCTTCTGTTTTTTGTTAAGTCTAGCAATAATCCATATAAGAATTATTATAATTACCGCCTGTGCTACAGCCAAAAGAATAAACGGTGTCTGATATCCCATAACATTATCCCTTCCCAATATTATGATTATTTATGTCTTAGTTGCTTATCATAAATATAAATTCTTCGTCCGCCAGAACTACTAAATCATTATTACAGAGAATCTGCTTATAGCCTGGAGCAACCATTGTACCATTAACATATGTACAATTTGTAGATCCTAAATCCTCCACGAAAAAGTCATCGTATTTTCTTATAATTTTTGCATGCTGCCTGCTTATGGCATTGTTGTCAGTTATGGCATAATCAACCCCCGTTGTTCCTTTACCGATAACAAATTCTTCACCTTCAATAAGAATGTAATTCTGGGTAGAACGCTTAAACAAATATCCACTTACAGTATTTTTAGAGTAATCATTAAGTATAGTTGTTCCTTCATAATCATTGGAGCTCTTCTGAGCCTCACCATTATATCCTTCTCCCTGCACTCCATAGGAGCTATTTCTCTCATTGAACTGTGCATATAACTGGGAGCTTGCAGAATTGGCTGTTACAACTGAATTGATTTCAAAGTTTTTTTGTCCACTTTCACCAGAGTTTTTCTCACTCATTAGCTTGATTCTCTGAGCCTCCTCCTTTTCTCTTTTCTTCTTCAAGCTCTTACTAATCAAGAGAATTATGAGTATTATAAGAAGTACTCCTGCTGCTGAACTTGCTATAATAATTATTAATAATGAATTATCCTTCTCCACCTTAACAAGTCCATCTATAGCTAACCTTAAATTTTCTGTATCAGCATCTATAACCTCCTGAGTGGCTTCCGGATCATCATATGTAATCTTCGCATAATCCAGATTTAGTCGGAGATTTCTAAAGCTATCTTCAGAATATACTCCGTCATTGCCCTCTTCATAAATTAGCTCTGCCTCCATGATTACTCGATTTAGCTCTTTCTTATCAGTATCAAATTCATTTTCTATCTCAACCGGAACTGCCTCTATATCCTCTATACTACGACTGTCCTCAGTGTACTGCACCATAGAACGGTCAAGGTAACTCTTTACGCTATCAATCGGCAATGCTGCAAATATCCCTGTGCCATCATCGAAATATATGGTTATTCCTATTACTCTTCCATACTTATCAACTAATGCGCCTCCCGAGTTTCCTGCTTCTAATCTGGCATTATAATAGATACTACCATTATCTAAGCTTACACACTGTCCCTTGGTAGACATTACATCGTTGACGGTAAAGGACTTAGGAGCATCATAGGTGGTAGTTGGAAGCCCAACCACAGACACCTCATCATCTACTAATACATTTTCACTTTTTCCTAAAACAGCAGGCGTCTTAGTTGCAGGAGTAGATAAAGTAAGAATAGCAAAATCCCAATCATTGCTTGATAAGGATACAGACGCAATATTGTAAATATCAGCTTCCTCAACTATAGCAATGCTGTAGGATATCTCCTCTATCTCATCATCTTCTGTAGGAAAAAAGCTCACTTCTTTACCCAATGTGTTTGTTAGATATTCACCTATAGTTGTCTTCTCGCTATCATCCAAATAAGTAAGGTGATTATTCGTGATAACAGTAGATGCATCCACCAGAATACCACTTCCACTCTTAAGAATATGATACTTAGAATTTTGATCCTGGTACAGCAATACCACCTGAACAATACTTTCTTCTGTGTCATAGCCTTCAAATGAATCGACATCTTCGATACCAGCATTTAAGACTTGTGCTTTTGCCATTCCAATAGAATTAAATGCACAGGTAACTATAAGAACAGCTATTATATAAAATATAATAAACCTAGTGTTTTTATTTGTTATTATCTTCATCATACACCCCCGCTGCAAAATATGTTTAATTTTACTATAACTCATTTTTAATTTTTGGAAATTATATCAATAATTAACAAAAATTATATCATTTTTTATGACATTTTGCAATGTATATAAGGCTTTTTGTAGTATTTGATCAATAAAAAAACTCACCAGAAGCTTCTGGTGAGTTTATCACATATTCATAACCTAATCTGGTCTTATACTGCCATCAAGAATTGCTCTGACATGAGTGAAATCCTCTGCATACCAATTCTTTATCTTGTTCTCGCCTATGTAACAATCATAGAACATCTTAGTAATGTCCGCTCCCTCTTTAATCTTGAAATTCGGTCCAAAATTAAAGTTGCCATTAATATTGCTCTCAAAAAACATATACTTAAGATCGTCAATATGTCTTGTATCAAAGGTTTCCGGAAGCACCATATCGTTAGGAAGCTTAGCCTCCGAGAACATATACTCCATAGTCTTAACCTTCTTAGTACTCCATTTATCTCCAAAGCTGAAGCCATAAGGTATCATACACTGATAGAACATGTAACTCATACTTTCTACATTACTTGTATCAAAGTATTCTCCCAAGCTAAAATCCTTAGGTATAACTGAGCCTGCAAACATAAGTGTCATATCCACTATCTCTCTGGTATCAAACATCTTGCCAAGAGAAAAGCCTTCTGGAAGAGTTATCCACGAGAACATACCACAGCAGCTACTGGCATTAATTGGTAACTCAATCTTGCCACCCTTATAGTCCTTTGTATTAAACTTTAGTATCTTCTTACCACTATGACTCAAATCCTGTTTAAACTGCATAGGGTTATAAAGCACCCAGTTCTTATTACCAGTCTTCTCCTGGAACCACTCAAAATGAGACACACCGCGCTGTTTCTTGAACTCCTCACGTTCTCCCTCATCCTCAATATAGATAAAATATGATGCTCCTTCAAAGCTAATATGAGTTTTGCCTATGGAAGTCTGACGCTTAATATCTTCCTCTGACGCCTTAGTTCCTGCAAATCTGTTTGTTCCACCACCGGTAGATAACTTAAAAGCCATAATATCCGTAACCCTTTCCTTGAATTTTTATTTACACATTAACTATACTAGAAATTAAAGTTAGCAAATCTATCCTCTTCCTGTCTCTTCTCAAGCTTAGTATCCTCGGCCACCTTTACTGCCAAATCAATCTGTTCCTTCATTGACTCAGTAATATTGGTCTCCTCCCCATAATTAAGATAGGCAAGAACTGTAAGCATCTCTGATTCAGTATCAGTATAATAGCCTGTACCTGCCTGCTTCATGTCGCCAAGATTCTTTACTAATTCGTAAAGCTTATTAGGAAGTGTTCTATAATCCCACTTTCCTCCATTAGAAAAATTATCCCCTAATCCTAACATAATTTCACCTTTCTATTTATAAAAATAATAATGTCATCCACACTCCATTTTAGTTTATCAAATAATTTCAATATACACAAGATAGATTTGCACATATTATTTATATAAATTTCAAAATGTGGTATTATTTGTGACTATATTTGATGAATTTATGCATTATTTTTGTATAATTCAAAAAAAAACAAAGGAACCGAGCCTTAACCCGGTTCCTTTAATTTACTCTTCGGTATTCTCCTTCATCATTCCGAGAACATCAATTATATCAGTAATCACTCTAACATCCCCCATTATGGCTGCTTTCTCATCAAAGAAATCAACCTTTCTGGTTGTATCGCCGTCAAATGCATCTCCACTAGTCCAAATACCTACATACAATTTATTACCCTGAAAATTCATACCCACATGCATATACTTTTCCTTCAGGAAATCCACTCTTTCCATGAATTGTGGTGTAAGAACATAAAAGGCATCAACCGGGTCAGCAGCAAGAACATCAAATCGCTTATTAAAATCTGTATTTTCCATCTCTACCGATTGCATTACACCGCTAACCTTCGGAGTATCACGATAATGAAAGCTTTTTGAAAACACCTGAACCGATTTTACTTCTTTAAATGGAAAATCAAAGGCAATCATTCGTCCTTTAAAACGAAGCTGAGTGTCATCAGAATTTTTATCATATTTTATTGTTACCTCAGCCTGCTCAAATCCAATCCCCTTATAAGAACCCTTCAGGTAATCCTCTGAACTATATCTATTACCCATCTTAACTAAACCAAACTGTCTTACATCTTGCTCCGGCAAACCACTATTATACTTATAAGTTACATTATCAAATACATCATTAAGTATACCAACAACAAAATTTTCTTTATACATTCTCTTGTATTCGTTGGTGTCCCTACCTGCCAATTTAAAAAACACTATCATAAGAACCATCACTCCAACAAAGCCTATTATTGCTCCTAAAGTATCGGCTATAAATGAAGCTACTGTTGTAACTGGCATTATAATAAAAATACAAGAAATAGCTAATATAGCATATTTATTTTTCCTCTTTCTCATTACTTCCAGCTTATTAATTATTTCATTGAGTTCCATGTTTTCAACTTCCTCCCTTTTTATATGTAAAAATTTATCTTTACATCAACACATGCATATATTATATAAGATATTTAATTAAACAACAATTTAATAAATTCTATTTTAAGATTATATTTATTTAATTTTCATAGTATTATTATAGTTTTTTTGAACTTTAGAATTTTGTATGAAATTTTGTACATAAAATCGCTTGTAAACTCTAAACTTTTCCTTGAAATCTGTCAAAATAAGGAGTAGAATGATAAAGGTTTATTGGCTGAATTATAAAAATAAGATTATAAGAAAGGATATATGCAACTGTCCTAAGATTCAGCCAAAGAAAATTTAATATATGGACAGGGCACTTTTTTTGTGCAAATGCATAGGTGATTATTATGGGTAAACCTATAAACAAGTGGGTCAGCGCAGCAATCCCTGCACTCTTACTTCACTGTAGTATTGGTACTGTGTACTGTTGGTCACTTTTCAGTGAGGATATCGGAAAACATATTGGTTTTTCCAAAAGCGCTACTGAGTGGGCATTCAGCTTCGCAATCTTCTTCCTTGGTATGTCAGCAGCGTTCCTTGGAAATGTAGTTGAGAAGGATATTCACAAGTCTTCACTTATAGCTGCAATATGTTTCGCAGCAGGTATGGCTGGTACAGGTTTCTTTATCTGGTATGGTGGCAATTACTATAATCAACATGGCGAAGGAAGTCCTCTGGCTCTAGCTGGAATTTATGTTTGCTACGGTCTTATTATGGGTATCGGTCTTGGTACTGGATACTTATCACCAGTTAAGACTCTTATGCTTTGGTTCCAGGATAGAAAGGGTCTTGCAACAGGACTGGCAGTAGCAGGCTTCGGTGCTGCTAAGGCTATCGCTTCTCCTATTATGGAAAAAATGCTTAGCGGACTTGGAGAAGGTGGAATCTACAAGATGTTCTGGATTTTGGCATGCGTATACTTCGTAATGATGTTCGTTGGTCACTTATTATTACATAAGCCAGCTGGTTGGGTTGAGCCACAGGGCAAGGAAGCTAAGAAGAGCATTCTTTCAGTTATTAAGACAAGAAAGCTTGGAAACTACATCGGCATCTGGTTAATGTTCTACATCAACATTACTTGTGGTCTTGCTCTTATCTCTCAGGAGAAGATGATTGTTAAGTGTTTAGGACTTGCAGCTTCAGTTGGTATCATCTCAACTGTATCAGCAATTTTCAATGCTGGTGGTCGTCTTGGATTCTCTGCATGGGCAGATTCCATGAAGGACAGAAATACTATTTATAAGTTAATATTCACTATCTCAATCGTTCTTACAGCTGCTACAATCATAACTGGCGGTATCGAGAACGGTAATGGAAGCACAGGACTTATCGTATTAGTTCTTGCACTTATCTTTATGGTAAACGCAGGCTACGGTGGCGGATTCTCTAATGTTCCAACACTTCTTTCAGACCATTATGGTATGGGAAGCATTAGTGCATTACACGGTATTACACTTTCAGCTTGGGCTTTCGCAGGTCTTTCAGGTAACCAGATGGCTGCTTGGATTGTTAAGACCTTCGGCGAGGAAGTTACTATTGATGGAAATGTTGTTAATCCAACTGGTTATCAATATGTGCTTTACGCTACAGTAGTTCTTTACATTGTTGCTTTAATTCTTTCACTTGTATTAGTAAAGCCTCCAAAGGAAGGCGAGATTCCAGCAGATGCTATGATTGGTGATCCTAACGATGTTCATTAATCTATTTTAATTAATACAAAATACTAAAAGATAAGGTTGTTACTGATATAAGTAACAACCTTATCTTTTTTGCTAAATACTAGTATTAAACCAATCAGTTATTATCGTAATAAAAAAGGATTATATTCTATTTATCTAGAATACAATCCTTAATACTAATTAAAAATCATCTACACATTGTTCTCGTTAAATTCCTCGACTAACTTTTCGTGCTCGCCTTCTTCAATGATATCTAGCATATATGACACTACATCAGGATCAAATTGCTTTCCAGCATTAGTTTTAAGTTCATCCTTAATTTTATCCATAGGTAACTTCTTTCTATAGCATCTATCACTATTCATTGCATCAAATGCATCTGCGACGCAAAGTATTCTGCCTACCAAAGAAATATCTGTACCCTTTATCTTATTAGGATAACCTGTACCATCAAATCTTTCATGATGCTGAAGAGCACCGTCCTGAATACCATTTATAGCAGTCATATTCTTAAGCAAGTCTGCACCAACAGTAGTATGTGCCTCTATCTTCTTTCTTTCATCAGGTGTAAGTGCATCAGGCTTTTTGAGAATAGAATCAGGAACCAAAAGCTTACCACAATCATGCATTAACGCTATGTAAAAATAATTCCTTATCTCATCTTCATCAAGCCCCATTCTTCTGGCAATTTCCTTCGTATATATGGCAACTCTCTGAGAGTGTCCCTTGGTATAAGGATCCTTAGTATCAATAAAGGAAATAAAAGTATCAATAATCTGTAATATAATCTTCTCGTCTCGCTTTTGTCTCTGCTTATAACTTATAAGACATATCTTAACTATAATATAGCATATTAAACCAATTAACCATGCATATCTAATATAAAGCAATACCCAGTAAGCCGTAGTATCCTTAATTCCCATTTCAAAATAACCATAAACCTTAAAGGTATTGAATTTTAAGATGTTCTTAGAAACACCTACAAATCCAAAGGGTTGATCATTTTTCTTCTCAACCACCCCATTATAATCCATAGGAGTAAGTGTTAAAGTAAGATTGTCATTATCATAAACATACACGCCGTTCCACAAACTATCTATCTTAGTTTCCTGAGGCATATAAAGTATAACCTTCCAGCTATGAAAATTATATTTTCCATTATTTACTATAGCTCCATCATACTGAGCTCCTTGAAGAATATTATCATCAGAATCAAAATCATTCCAATGCTTTGAAATAGTCATATCGATGGTTACATCCTCATGATCTGATATGCCATTCTCTACAGTAATCTCAACCTCTGTATTATTAAATTTATTTACATCTTTTTCTAGCTTTATAAAACCAACCTGAATTAAGATAATAGATAAAGCTAAAATTACGGGAACTAAATATTTTCTTTTCATATGTGATCTACCTCTCCAATTATTACTCCTTTTATTGTACTATTTAATTTTCCATAGTACAATAAAAAAGAGTAAAAAAATAAAACCTTGAACTTCTATAAATAGATTTCAAGGTTTTTCGCAGGGGCTGAGAGAATCGAACTCCCACCAAAGGTTTTGGAGACCCCTATCATACCATTTGACCAAGCCCCTGTATTTATAATAAGCACACCTTCTAGTGTGCTTTATTAACATATTATATTCATTAAAATGTACCTTCAGAACTTCACACAGATGAGTTTTTCATCTCTTCAAACATTCTCCCGTTTAATAAGAAACCTCTAAGGATAAGCCCTCGACCTATTAGTACTAGTCAGCTGAATGTGTTACCACACTTACACTCCTAGCCTATCAACCTTGTAGTCTTCAAGGGGTCTTACT
>JAZPXZ010000077.1:0-53868 GCA_045543915.1 Wujia sp. | reverse complement strand
TTATAATGAGCAAAGAATTAAAGAGAAACTAGGATGGTTAAGTCCTGTTCAATACAGGCTCCGTCTCTTGGCTGCATAAAAATAGCGTAGCAGCCATAAAACTGCTACGCTTAAAAAGTCTAACTTTTGGGGGTCACATCAAGCAATTATGCTAATGGCTCTCATTTTATTCATTTACTTAATGTCAGGCGCCTTGTAAGACTCTGTCTCTAATAACCAATTATCCTTAACCTTGATGAATGTAAGCTCTACCTCACTATTCTTTTCAACATCCTGACCTGCTGCATTCTTAGTTGTTCCGTAGAAACGAACCTTTACTATAACCGCCTCCTTGATGTTAGCAGTCTTCGTAGTTGCCAGCTTAATATCCTCCTGAAGTGAAGTTATCTCAGTAGAGCTCATATCTGTTACAGTAATAATATCATATCTATCAATAGTAACATTCTGTAGCTCATCAACAATATCCTCAGCAGGTACACTTGGATCGTTCAAATAAGAAGGAATAATCTTCTCCATCTTCACTGCATCATTATTATTAATCGCATCAACATATATCTCAACTGCCTCTTCGTGGCTCTCAACCACATCTCTAGCTAAGAATACATTAGTAACTAACCAGTATACTCCATAAAGCAATGCAAGAATAAATAAAATCTTGAAAACCTTTCCAAATACCTTACCAAGGTCACTCTTCTTCTTGCCGTCATCCTCAATAACAGTCTTCGCCATAGATAAAGGTATGGAACCACCGAAATAATCATCATCTACATCAACATTATCAAATTCGGATTCATTTCTAAGAATATCTGTTAAACCTGAACCTGTACTAACAGTCATTCCCATAGGATTGAGCTTTTTCTTAGACTCCTCCTCACTCTTAATTGATAAAGTTCCACTATGCTTTACTACAGTTGCGCCACAATCCGGACATACTAATTCTCTATCATCAACTTCACATCCGCATACATGACAAGTTTTCATAATACCCCTCCTTAAATAGTTTTTCTCCTTATTAAAACACTTAATCTCTAAGCGTTTATAATCCTCTCTTCTCTAAATATGTATATTCCAATTACATCTCATCTACGCCATCTTCTTCAAATCCGTCGTCATCCACAAGGAACTCCTTGCTTGAAACCTTCTTTCTTGAACGTTCCTCCTCAACATATGATGAGATAAGCTCTTTAACCTCACTTGGCTTCTTAATATTCTTAATCTCAAAGGTTCCCATAGACTTATCAGATGAATGACAGGTTATAGTACCAAGACCGAATAGTCTCTGCCACAGCTTTCTGGATAAAGAAACATCCATAACTCTATAAAGACGAACCTCGTTCTCATTTAAATTCAAAAAACCAGTTTCAATAAATAATCTATCCTCTGATAAACCATACTTTGTAAATGTCCATGGCAAACCAAAAATTATACGCTTTCTATCCTTCCATACTACATCAACCATAATTGACCTCCTTCCGTCACGAGAAAACAAAAAATCAAGATTAGTATATTATATTTCAATTAAACATTCAAGTATTTTACTTTAAATTTACTACATTTTGTGTGTTTTTCTTGGAATTTGTACGAAACCCACTAAATAGGTCAAAATGATGTGCATTTTTTCTTGTAATGGACAAAAAAGAATGATACTATTTATCCATAAAGTCTCTGGAGAGAGACCCTAATAAACACTACATTACATACCAGAGGAGATATATTATGGGAGTTGTTGATCAAATTAAGGACGCAGTTGAGAAAATCACAAAGGACGAAAACCTTATGAATGAATTCAAGGCAGATCCTATTAAGGCTGTAGAGAAGGTTATAGGAAAAGATTTACCAGACGACGCAGTTGAAAAGATTGTTGACGGTGTAAAGGCTAAAATCTCTGCTGACAAGGCAGGAGACCTTCTTGGTTCTATAAAGAAATTATTTTAAATTTATCCGGGAACCCTTGAAAACAGAGGGTTCCCAATTTATTTTTTATTTTTTTGAAATTTTTTTCAAAAAAAGCTTGCATTTATAAATAACCTTTGCTATACTAACAAAGGTCGAGATAAGGTCCGTTGGTCAAGCGGCTAAGACGTCGCCCTCTCACGGCGAAAACAGGGGTTCGATTCCCCTACGGACTGCTCACAAAGCCTTGAAGTTTCTTCAAGGCTTTTTTATTTCTTACACATATAATTTGACACACAAAAAGACACACCTTAGCAAGAAGGTGTGTCTTTTATTCTAGAACTCTATACTTACTATATTATTCACATTATTCTTACAATATTCCTCAGACATTGGTCGTCTTACATGTATATATCTATCAGTATGACCTTTAATATAACATATATCATCCACCAGGTCATATTCCTCAGCCAGTATCTCTACAGTCTCTCCCTTAAAGCTAGCTTCATAAGCAAGTCTATTCCTTTCTGCCAATTCAAGAAGAATGTTACTTCGCTCCTCCTTCAGTTTGTCGGAAACTTGCCCTGGCATAGTTGCCGCAACAGTACCATTTCTAATGGAATACTTAAATATATGCATCTCATACAAATTAAGCTTCTCTAAATTAGCCCTAGTGATGGAAAACTCTTCCTCTGTTTCTCCTGGGAATCCAACTATCACATCTGTAGTTATGGCAGGTCTGTCATAATACTTCCTAATAAGCTGACACTTATCTATATATTCTTCGATGGTATAATGTCTATTCATTCTCTTAAGAGTCTCATTACATGCACTTTGTAGGGATAGATGAAAATGTGGACATATCTTCTTATTCTTATATATACCCTCTAAGAATTCCTCAGTTATTATTCGAGGCTCCAAAGAACCCATTCGTATCCTCTTTATTCCTTCAATCTGACTAACGCTCTGTAGCAATCCAAGCAAGGTGGTACCATCCTCACTGTTATATGAGGAAAGATTGATTCCCGTAATTACTACCTCCTTAATTCCTCTCTGAGCCAGTCCCTTAATCTCGCTGAGTATATCATCAAGCTTTCTACTTCTTATTCTTCCTCTGGTATAAGGAATAATACAGTATGAGCAAAAGTTGTTACAGCCGTCCTGTACCTTAACATAAGCCCTTGTATGCTCTGTAGGCTTAATTAAAACCATTTCCTCATATTCATTAGTCTTATTTATGTCGATTACATTATCCTGAATATCTCTATCCTGAAAATACTCATCTAAAATCCTGGCAATATCCTTCTTTCTATTGTTACCTATAACAATATCAATCTGCTGATCAGCCTCTAAACCTTTCTTATCCGCCTGAACATAGCAACCGGCAGCAACAATAACTGCATCAGGATTAAGCTTTCTTGCTCTATGAATTATCTGTCTGGATTTTCTCTCAGCCATATTTGTTACTGAACAGGTGTTAATAATGCATATATCCGCCGCCTGATTAAAGTCCACCAGCATTGCACCCTTAGCCTTTAATTCATCAGACATACTATCAGATTCATATTGATTTACCTTGCAACCTAAGGTATATATATTGAATTTTTTATCTATAATCTTATCAAACATTTTACCATTTTTTCTCCCACATAATATTGACTTTTATTACTCAAACTTATATTATAGTAACATACATAATCATGAAATGTAAACAAGGAGGTTTTGGGATGTTAGCAGTTAAGATTTCTCTCAATTCAATTGATAAGGTAAAGAGTTTTGTTAATGATATAAGTGGGTTCAATGCAGAATTCGACTTAGTTTCAGGTAGATATGTAATCGATGCAAAGTCTATTATGGGTATTTTTAGTTTAGATATTTCTAAGCCAATTGACTTAAATATTCATACAGAAACTGAAACTGAGGATATTATGGCAGCTATTAAGCCTTATCTTGCAGAGTAATAGCTACACCAAACAAAAAAGTCGCCTTTCACAGGCGACTTTTTTGTTGCTTATTATATGTATTGTATCATACCAGGGCCAAGCGAATCCGTTGGTCTGGCAATAAAATCATGCTTCTCGTAAAAGGGTTCTCTACCCTTTGCACACATCAAGCAAAGCATCATAGTAGAGCCTTCTTCCTTTATAGCTTTAACATACTTTATTAATGCTTCTATTATCTTTGATCCAACACCCATTCCCTGAGCCTCGGGAATAACTACCAAATCCTGTATGTAGCATATTACAGCTCCATCTCCAACAATTCTTCCCATCCCTAGGATATAGCCATTATCGTCCACAGCCTTAATATTATAAAGGCAATTATCCAGCGCAAGCTGTGCCTGTCTATCAGATAGCTGCACCCAGCCAACCTGTTCTCTTAAATAAAGATATTCATCAATAGTAATAGAATTTTCAACTAATGTAACCAATATTTTATACCTATACCTTCTAAGACAATCTACAGTCTCATAGAAAGTCCTTTTTCTGCCAAATATTTCTTAAGCTCTATTATCTCCAGCTCCTTATAATGGAACAATGATGCTGCAAGAGCTGCATCTGCTCTTCCCTCTGTCAATGCATCATAAAAATGATCCATAGTACCTGCGCCACCTGATGCTATAACAGGAACTGATACATTATCCGCTATAAGACGAGTAAGCTCTACATCATAGCCTGCCTTAGTGCCATCACAATCCATACTTGTAAGTAGGATTTCTCCTGCCCCCAGCTTATCGACCTTCATAGCCCATTCTATGGCGTCAAGTCCGGTATCAACTCTACCACCATTCTTATACACATTCCAGCCAGAGCCATCCTCTCTTCTTCTTGCATCAATCGCAACAACAACACACTGACTTCCAAACTTATCAGCTGCATCGCTAACTAGCTCCGGTGTATTTATAGCGGAGGAATTAATAGATATTTTGTCAGCTCCCTCTCGAAGTATAGTTCTAAAATCATCTACAGTTCTAATTCCACCTCCAACTGTAAATGGAATGAATACAGTTTCTGCAACCTTTCTAACCATATCCACCACAATATTTCTGGAATCTGAGGATGCAGTAATATCAAGAAATACCAGTTCATCCGCCCCAGCCTTATCATAAGCAGCTGCAACAGAAACCGGATCTCCTGCGTCCTTTAAATTAACAAAATTTATACCCTTAACCACTCTTCCATTATTAACATCTAAACATGGAATAATTCTCTTAGTATGCATTATTATATCTCCTCGCTTATATAAAGCCCATCAATTAACAGTAATCAATCAAGTAGGTTAACTCCTATTCCATTGATTATCTTAATACAAAACAATATCCCGGCATAAACCGGGCTATTGTTATAATTCAACAAAATTCTTAAGTATGGTAAGTCCAACCGAAGAGCTCTTCTCCGGATGAAACTGACAGGCAAATATATTATTCCTCTCCACGCTTGCATGAATAAGTGTAGAATAATCAGTAGTTGCCGCAACATCCTCAGGATTCTTGGACTTCAAGTAATATGAATGAACAAAATATACATATGACTCATCCTCAATTCCCTTAAAAAGCTTTGCTCCCGGTGTAATCTTTAGAGAATTCCATCCTATCTGCGGAATCTTAAGGTCTGCCCTGTCCGGTATTCTAAGTATCTCACCATCAAGCACTCCAAGTCCTACAGCACCAGGACTTTCCTCACTGGTCTTATACAGAAGCTGCAAACCTAAGCATATACCTAAAAATGGCTTGCCAGAATCACAAACATCATATATTACATTCTCCAGCTTGTACTCTCTAATCCTGTCCATAGCGTCCTTAAAGCATCCTACACCAGGAAGAATGACCTTGTCGCTATTCATAATTATGTCTCTGTCTCTTGTAATTACCACTTGTTGTCCCAGGTATTCTAAAGCCTTTTCAACGCTTTTAATATTACCTGCATCATAATCAATTATTGAAATCATCTTATTCTCCTGTAGGCATAAGCTCTGCTGATTCTTCCATAAGGGCATCAATATATTCCTGTCCCTCTAGGGTCATTAGCTGGTAGGCGGCCTCTTCTGAAAGTCCATATGTATTCCAGAGTGCATTAACAATTTTCTCTTTGACGGATTTTATATCCTTTGCAATGCCAAGGATAACCGCCTCTTCATAATGCTCATCGTACTTATCAAGTCCTCTTAGCAATGAATCCAGAGCCTTATCCGGTCTATCTAGTGTCATATTATTCTCATAGGATTCGTACAGACGCTCTACATACATAACTGTATATATTCTGTCTCTAAGCTCCTCATCCTCTTCTTTAACCTCTATACCTGCCACCTCTTCGTAAGCAAGTCTATATCTTTGTCTGTCAAAGTAATCTGAGGCTTTCTTAATCACCTGCTTGTAATTAAAGCTATTAGCACCTAACACCACTATAACTGCAAGGACTATAAATGCAGCGAATACAATAATTACCACTGCAGTTGGAACCTTCTTCTGTCCCTTCTCTGCTTCAAGCTCAGCAAGCATTTCTGCTTCCTTGAATCGTTTCTTATCTTCCTTTTCGCTTTTCTTTTTGGCGTTTTCTGCTTCCTTAAGCTTAAGTTTCTCCTGCTTTGCTACCTTCTTGGCTTCCTTTTCTTCCTGCTTCTTAGCTTTATTAGCTTCCTTCTCCACCTTCTTTAGCTCAAAAAGACGTTCTTCCTCAGCATCATCCTCGTCCGGAGCACCAAAAAGTATCTCAGACATGGTTTTCTTTTCTTTGGTAGCAGCCTTGCCCTTAGCTTTACCCTTTTTACTCTTTTGCTTATCGGATATATCCTCAATATCTGACAGGTCTCCATCACCAAGACTTGCCTCCATCATAGTAGCCTGAAGAAGCTGGTCTAAATCATCCTCCCCGGCCACATAATTATCTGTGGCAACGCCTTCTGTTTCATCAATACCAAGAGCCGAGAACAAATCATCTAAATCCATGCTTTCAATATCGCTGGATTGTTCACTATCGGCCTGGGCAAACATATCCTCAAAGCTTGAATTCTCATTCTGTTGCTGTGGCTGATTATCACCTGAACCTTCTGACATCACTTCATCCATACCCATATCGGCAAATAGACTATCAATATCATCAGCACTAAGTAATGGGCCATCATCTCCCGAGGCTACTGTATCACCCTCTAAGGAAGATTGATTACCCGAATCTGAATCTCCTGCTACATCATCAAACAAAGCGTCCAAATCAGCCTCTGATAAACCATCCATCTCCTGAATGGAGCTTTCGTCTATATCATCTGTATCAAAATCCTCCATGGAATCTATGCCTGCAAGCATATCCTCAGCATTAAAATCCTCCTGCTCAGGTATATACTCTGATGAGGTCTTACTTTTATCCGAATTTAAGCTTGTAACATCTAAATCATCAAAGTCTATATCATCCAGCTCATCAAAATCCAGCTCATCTAATTTAATGTCGTCTAAGCTATCTAATTCGTCTAACGAAATATCATCCAAATCAGAAAAATCTATATCTACACCTGCATCACTGTCTACAGTCTTGTCAAAGCTATTCTTTTTTTGATTGTCGGTTGAAACCCCTTTTAAAAGGTTATCAAGATAGTTCTCGTCCATACTTCCTCCATACTAATCAAAAACTTTTACACAATTACCATAATAATACCACAGAATATTGCAATAAACAAGAAATTGTTTGACTAGATATGTATGTTAAATATTGCTTTTTTTGTCGCTTTAGTATATTATTAATTTGTTTATAGGCTTTTATGTGGGAGGTGAATAATCTTGAAGCCAACATTTTACTTAGAGTTCTACGGAAAGCAGCTTGATCAGGCTGAATTAGTTAAGACAGCTAAGGCTATCTGGACAAAGTCTGGCAAGAAGGTATCAGAGTTAGCTTCTCTTAATCTTTATGTTAAGCCAGAGGAGAATATGGTTTACTATGTATTTAACGAGGATGAAACTGGAAGCTTTCCTATTGACTAATCATATTTTATAGCATAAAAATAATCCTGCCGATTCTGGCAGGATTATTTTTATTTTAACTACTATTCTTAACCTCTAGAAATCATCATAATAATCATCGTAGTCATCATAATCTCCGTTGGCATAGTTCTTAGTATAATTAACATTGTTAGCACGCTTTACCTTAGGCTGAGGTCTACTGCTCTCCTTTTTCTTGCTCTGCTTCTTCTTAACTGACTTCTGTTCCTTCTCAAGTCTTATCTGAACCTTATTCTTGTCAGGTATAGAAACAGATGGCTTGCTTTCCTTAGGTCTTGAAGGCTTGCTTCTTCTGCTATTATCCTCATCGTCATCATCCTTGTTAGGAAAACGAGGCTGACTATTATATCCCTTATTCTTATCATAGTGGTCTGGCTTAGTACGGCCACCCTCATTCTTATTATATCTAGGTCTACCACCCTGTCCATTATCCGGTTTCTGGTACGAACCTCTATCCGGTCTGTCTCCTCTTGGCGGTCTGTCACCACGCTCCGGTCTGTCTCCTCTGTCAGGTCTGTCAGGTCTGTCTCCTCTGTCAAATCTGCGTCCGTCTCCTCTTTCACGCTTGTTCTCGTTCCTAAAGGTTCTAGTATAGCTGTTCTTCTTCTCAGCCATCTTGTTCATGTTGGAACCGCCTTCATTAGTTTCCTGGGTTGCCACTTCTAAATCTCCTTCCAAATAAGAATAATATCTAACTACTATATTTTATTTTAGGATAAGATTTTCGTCAATAATTATTTGTAAATTTTGTGAACTTTTTTAAGCTTTTTTATGCATTTTTACAGCTACGCATGCATCTTATACTCTATTCTCATTTTATCAGCTATAAGAGCAATGAATTCAGAATTTGTAGGCTTTCCCTTTCCTGCACTTACTGTATATCCGAACAATTCCTCTATAACCTCTATCTTTCCTCTACCCCAGGCCACCTCTATTGCATGTCTTATTGCTCGCTCTACACTACTGGAGGTAGTCTTATATTTTTTGGCAATGGTAGGATAAAGAAGCTTGGTAATATAGTTTAACATATTCATATCCTTAATTGACATGATTATGCCCTCTCTAATGTACTGATACCCCTTTATATGTGCCGGAATTCCAATCTCTCTTATAATTTCGGTCACATCATTTTCCATATTCTGCTCATCCATATTATACATTACTACATTTGCCTCAGAAACAGTCTCTGCTTCTTTTCTTTTTACAAGCTGTACTATTCGCTTACGCAAAATATCCGGACTATACGGCTTCATAATATAATAATCAGCTCCCAGATTAAATGCCATATTTATTATTCTCGGGGAGCCCACTGTTGATAGGAATATTATCTTAATATCATCAAGTTCTTGATTTCCTCTTATCTGCTCAACAATTTCTATTCCATCAACATTAGATATAAACACATCCAATATTAGTACATCCGGCTTATATTCACATACCATATCATATACTGACTCTCCATCTGTGGTCTTATGTAATATTTCTAGCACACCCTGTGCACCATCTCCCTTATGCTCCATAAGCTGATTTGCAATCTCCTCACAGCTATTGTCTGCAATAAGGACCTTGATTGTTTTACTGTCCATAATTTCTCCTTACACATCTTAATTAATCACAAGAACCTTGCTAAGCTTATCACACTGAACAAATATATTTTGTCAATTTTTGAATCAATTTTATATTTTCAAGCTCCTATGCGCTTTTCATTTTGCTATCAAGTCTGATTTTATCAGCTATAAGAGCAATAAATTCAGAATTTGTGGGTTTTTGTCTTCCCTGACTTAAGGAATAGCCAAACAATTCATCAATTGTATCTGTTTTACCTCTTCCCCACGCTACCTCAATAGCATGTCTAATAGCTCTTTCCACTCTACTTGAGGTTGTATCATAAAGCTTGGCAATTGAAGGGTACAGCTGCTTTGTAATTGAATTAAGAATATCCATATCTGTAACAGCCATAATAATAGAGCTTCTAAGGTACTGATAACCCTTAATATGTGCCGGAACACCTATCTCATGAATTATCTCCGTTACAGTCATTTCCAGCTCATTTTCTCTTATTTTCCCATCGTCCTCTCTGCGAATATGTAGCACATCCTTTGTCTTGGTATTTTTTGCACGGATTATTTCATCATACATATTAAGGTCCTGATTGTCATCATCCAGTAACATAACCAAGATATTTTCCAGCTTCTTTGAATAGGTTGTCTCTAAAAATCTAATCTGACTTTCGTTGCAGTTTATAATAAATTTATAGCCCTTTGGACCTAGCTGGTTAATCTCCTCAAGAATTGCCACTCCATCTACATTAGGCAAGAGCAAATCCAATATTATAATCTCTGGGTTATATCTCTTAATAGCCATAGCTCCTTCCCCACCGTCGCTAAGCCATTTACATACCTCAATATCATTTTTCCCCATTAGCTCTTTCCTCAGTTCTTCTCTCCCCTTAGTATCATGCTTAAGCACTAATACCTTTGTTTTCATACTATTCCTCCTTTTTCGCAATTAATCACTTTAATTCAAAATGCAGATACTTTTTCTTACATCTCTGTCATTATATAGGGGGATTTTTACAAGAGCAATATATAACAAAACGCAAGTTGCGACATCTAAAATCTGACAGCAAAATTTGCATATTTCTTCGACCTAATAATGCATAGACTAATTTCACCATTACTGCTCTATTTTGGATTATATTGTATTTTTTATGCATTATATTGTCATGTTTTGAGTTTTCATATATAATAAATTTCGGCTTGTAATATGACGAATTATAGCTTATCAACAGTTAAATAAACAGAGATATAAACACATTATTTGTCACTTAATAATTAAAGGAGATTTATTATGAAATTAGTTTTCTTAGACAGAAAAACCATTGGAGATGATATAGACCTATCCATTTTTAAGGAATTTGGAGATGTTATAGAATATAATTTTTCTTCAGCCCTACAGGTACCGGAAAGAGTTATTGATGCAGATATTTTAATTATCAACAAAATCCCCATAAATGAATCCACAATCGGTGGGGCAAAAAAGCTAAAGCTTGTATGTGTTACCGCCACAGGCACCAATAATTTAGACAAGGATTACCTACACAAGAGAGGCATTGCCTGGAGAAATGTAGCAGGCTATTCCACCGAATCCGTGGCTCAGCACACATTTTCCATGCTATTTTACCTGTTAGAGCATATGGCATATTATGACAGGTATGTTAAGGATGGAAACTATATTAACGACACCATGTTCACCCACTTCGACAAGGTTTTCCCTCAAATTGCGGGAAAGACCTGGGGTATAATCGGTCTTGGTGCCATAGGCCGTCGAGTTGCAGACATAGCAAAGGTATTTGGAGCACGAGTAATATATTATTCCGCCTCCGGCGCCCCTGCTCAGGAAGGCTATACACAGGTAGATTTTAACACCCTGCTAACCACATCAGATATTGTGTCTGTACATGCGCCTTTAAATGAGCATACCGAAGGACTTATGGACGGTGCAGCCTTTGCTAAGATGAAGTCTTCCGCCATCTTCCTTAATCTAGGCCGAGGGCCTATCGTGGACGAAGACGCATTGACCCACGCTCTTAACCATAATACCATTGCAGCTGCAGGGTTAGATGTAATCTCTGTAGAGCCAATGAGTGAAGCTTGCCCTCTTCTTCAAGTTCAGGATAAGTCTAAGCTTCTCATTACCCCACACATTGGATGGGCAAGTGTGGAAGCCAGAACCAACCTAATGAATATAATTCATGGTCAGATAAAGGATTTTCTTAATTACTAATATCACAATTCACACATGCACCTTGTGTTTTCACAAGTTGCATGTGTTTTTTATATATCATCATTCCATCATCTCATCTATAAATACTCCATATCCCTTTGTAGGGTCATTAACCAGCACATGAGTGACTGCACCCACAAGCTTGCCATTCTGGATAATTGGGGTTCCGCTCATTCCCTGAACAATCCCACTTGTCAATTTCACCAGCCTCTGATCAGTTATTCTTAGCTGGATACACTTACTTTCTTCTTCAGAGTCATACCTTATGTCGGTTATCTCCACAGAATAATACTGTTTCTCACCGGATAGTGACGATAGTAAATATGCTTCACCCAATTCTATTTCTGTTCTATGAGCCACTGGAATATATTCCTCATAGGATAAAATGCTTTTTCCCCTATTGGTAATGTAGCCACTTATTCCATAATTTGAATTCTTTTCTACCCTTCCAATCATATTGCTTCCAGAGTAATCTATCATGCCCTCAAGTCTCCCAGGCAGCTTTCTGTTTGACTTAATAATATTAATAAGCTGTGCCTTATATATAGCTCCATCTGATATCTCAAACATATCACCTGTATCATTATCGTTTATACTATGTCCAAGAGCCCCAAATCTGTTCTCATCATAATAGGTTAGTGTTCCTATACCTGAAATATCATCCTTAACCCATAGTCCCAGCATATAGCTTCCTTTTTCGTTCTCTACAGGATCAATAGATACGGTTTCAATAACAATATCTCCATGTTCACCAGTAGTTTTCTTCTGAATTGTCATATCTATAGGCTCGCCGCGACTTTCATTAACCAACTGTGTTAACTCCACCTTATCATCTATAATCTCACCCTCAACTGCAAGGATATAATCTCCGGCAGATATTATATCCCTACAGGGAGAATAAATAGCACCATCTCTCCCCTTTATTTCTCCTGTTCCTATAACCATTACTCCCTGAGATTTTACATATATACCTATTGGCTCCCCTGAAGGGATTACCCACATTTCATCTTTACCAACATCACTGGCAGCAATACTCGCACTTTTTTCTGAGGCCTTAACGCTGGTGTTATTGTTGTATTTTATTATACCTGCACCTATTAGACCTAAATCCAGAAATACTAGCAGAATTAAAACCTTCTTATAGCTATTCATGTCCATTCTCCCTTCATAAAAATTAAAAAAGAGCACATCCAAAAAAATTGAATGTACTCTTAGTATTCTTAGAATTCAAATATTAAACCTAGTATAATTTTGTTCTATCTGCCAATCCTTTCATCTCTTTTGCAGATGTAATGGTTGCATCAGTTATCTGTGCACCACCTAATAGTCTGGCAATTTCATTTATTTCCTCATCCTTTGATAGCTTCCTAATACTGGTTATAGTTTTATTATTTTCCACATTTTTTTCAATGCCATAATGGCTGTCTGCCTGGGCTGCTATCTGTGGCAAATGTGTTATACAAATCACCTGATGATGTCTACCTATAACACTCATCTTCTCAGCCACCGACTGAGCTGTTCTTCCACTTATTCCCACATCAATTTCATCAAATACTAAAGTTGGTGTGGCATCAAGATTAGCTATACAGGACTTAAGGGCAAGCATTACTCTGGAAAGCTCCCCTCCCGAGGCAACCTGACTTAATGGTCTTATAGCTTCTCCTACATTAGTAGATATGTAAAACTCTGCATGATCTGTGCCTGATGCTGTATATCTATCCAGCTCCTCAAATCTCATTTCAAACTCTACAGACATAAAATTAAGCTCAAACAAAGCATCTTTTATCTGCTTACACATATCTATGGCAATTTCCTTTCGCTTTGCAGAAAGAGCCTTTGAATTTGCCTTAAGGTCAGCTTCTATGCCAGATAGCTGGCTTTTAAGCTGAGCAATATACTCATCAAATGAAGTTAGCTTTTCCAACTCTTCCTTGTACTTAGCTAATGATGCAAAAATATCTGTTATGTTTCTTCCATATTTTGCCTTTAAAGAATTAATAAGATCAAGTCTTGCCTCTACACTGGCAAACTCCTGGTCATCAAAATCCATTCCCTTCATATATTGTGACAGTTCTCTGTTAAAATCATTCAGCATGCTGTCTATATCTACAAGAGTATCATAGGATCCTTGAAAATCTGCATCCAGCTCCGCAACTCTCTTCATCTGTGTTAAAGCTCTGCCAATTTGATCTGCTGCCGAATTCCCCGTTCCATAACCAGTAGCCCTATATACTTCATCAGCAGTAGTAAGAATCTCCTTGGAATTCACTATTTTTTTGTACAAAGCTTCAAGCTCCTCATCCTCACCAGCTCTTAGATTAGCCGCTTCTATCTCTGATATTTGATAACTTAGAAAATCTATCTGCTTGTTCTTCTCCACCTCATCCATAGCCTCAGCATCAAGCTTTGCTTTAAGCTGAACAAACTGGCTGTACTGACTACTAACCTGTCTCTTTATTTCCGCAAGCTGTTCTCCACCAAATCTATCTAAGATATCCAAATGCTTTGACACCTTAAGCAGAGTTTGCTGTTCATGCTGAGCATGCAGGTCGATTAAAATTCCTGCCACATCCTTTAGCTTGCCTATAGTAACAGTATTATCATTTATTCTATTAATAGTCTTACCGGCACTATTAATTCTTCTGGAAATGAGAATTATATCCTCCTCATCAGGATAAACCTCCATGGCTTCAAGCTCAGCTTTTATGTCTTCCTTCTCAACGGAAAACATAAGCTCCACAAGTCCATCCTTTGTCTCGTCACGAAGAAGCTCCCTAGAGAATTTCCCTCCCAGACATATACCTAGAGAACCGATGATTATGGATTTACCTGCACCAGTCTCTCCTGTAAGAATATTAAGCCCTTCATCAAAATTGATATCTATTTCATTGATAAGAGCCAAATTTTTTATATGCATATTTAGCAACATTTCTTTATATCTCCAATTACCTTTTCTGCCAGATTGCGCCCTCTTATGGCAAGAAATATTGTGTCATCTCCGGCTATGCTTCCAACTATATCATCTATAGATAAGCCGTCTATGGCTGCTGCCACTGCCATAGCCATACCTGCAACAGTTTTAACAACAACAATATTCTCTGCGTAATCCATAGAAATAATGCAATTACCAAGCAAGTGCTTATAAGACTTTACTCCGGCAGTATCACTAACCTTACCTACAACATACTTGTGCTTATTACCATCGTAGGTAATTTTTGTCACATTTAGTTCTTTAATATCTCTTGAAACTGTGGCCTGGGTAGTTGAAAAACCACTCTTAACCAGAAGGCTGAGAAGCTCCTCCTGTGTCTCAATGTTATTATTATTTATTAAATTGATAATGGCCGCCTGTCTGCTCTGCTTCAAGGCATTATCCTCCTATCTTGTCTCTAAGTACACTATAAAAATTCACATCATACATTTTTATAAGGCTAATGCTTCTGGCCGATAGCTTGACATTTACCTCATCACCAGCAGCAAGTTCAATGTTATTGCCACCATCAAAGGATACTATAGCCTCTGTATCCTGAGTCTTTCTCTTCTTCATTATCTCGATACGAATTTCTTCTGTGCTGTCAAATACTACACTCTTAGATGTGAGAGAATGTGGCGATATAGGAGTAACCACAATTGCACTTGCCTTCGGACTGACAATTGGACCTCCTGCTGACATATTATATCCAGTTGAACCTGTAGGTGTGGCTACAATTACACCATCAGCCTCATAGGTGTCTAAAAGCTGATTATTTACATATATTTTTAGTCCAATTATTCTGGAGAAACCGGCTCTGGTAATAACAACATCATTAAGGGAATGAAATACCTTATCCTTAACACTTCCCTCAATCATCATTCTCTTTTCTATGACAAAGTCATCAGTGAGAAGTCTGTCTAGTGCCTGATAGACATTTGACTCCTCTATCTCTGTCAAAAACCCTAAGGTTCCAAGATTGATACCTATATAAGGAATATTATAGATACCAATGCTGCGGGCAGCTCTAAGCATAGTTCCATCGCCCCCTAAAACGATGGCTGCCTGAACGCCTTTCACAAGCTCCTCCTTGACGCGAAGATTCTCATAGTGTTCATTAACATCGCTAATAATAACTGCATTAGCTCCCTTGCTTGACAAATATTCACTTATTTTGTTGCTAAGACAAAGGTCCACATCCTTATCTGTATTAGCAAGAACGAGAAAATTATTCATAATTCTTCCTCTATGTATTATACTTCCTTATCAAGTGTCTTATGAGAGGCTTCTACTACCTCATGTATACTGAATGGGTCATGACCCAATTCATTCTTATCCTGTGGATTCTTGGAGAGGTATAGGAGATATTCGATATTCCCCTCAGGTCCTTTTACCGGGGAGAAATCTAACCTAAGAGGATGAAGCTCTATGCTTTTTGCATACTCAACCACCATATCAATAACCTCTTCATGAACCTTTTTGTCTCTTACTACGCCCTTCTTGCCAACCTTCTCACGACCAGCCTCAAACTGTGGCTTAATAAGACACACTATTCTTCCTGTATCCTTAAGAAGCTCCTTAACCGGCATCAAGACCTTAGTTAGAGAAATAAAGGATACATCTATGGATGAAAAATCTAACTTATCATCTATATCCTCAGGTGTTACATACCTAATATTTGTCTTTTCCATACAGACAACTCTCTCATCATTCCTAAGCTTCCAATCCAGCTGTCCGTGTCCTACATCTACAGCATAAACCTTTATTGCTCCATTCTGAAGCATGCAGTCTGTAAAACCACCTGTAGAGGAACCAACATCCATACATACAAATCCATCCAGCCTTAGACCAAATTCATTCATAGCCTTCTCAAGCTTAAGTCCTCCTCGGCTGACATATTTAAGAGTATTACCTTTAATTTCAATATTTACATTCTCTGGAAATGTGGTGCCCGCCTTATCCTCCTTTTCACCATCAACATAGACGATGCCAGACATAATAATTGCCTTTGCTTTTTCTCTGGAGGGTGCAAGACCACGATTAACAATGAGAATATCCAGTCTTTCCTTCTTTACCTTTTCTTGCATAATATAACCTCGTTATATATTCTGCAAAGAAGTCGTGTTGTTACTTTCTTGGCCGAAATATACTTTACTAGCACGACTTCTTTGTATAATCTGTAATCAATACTTTATAGATACTTTCAGCATCTATCTCCAGCATATTTCTCAGTTCCTTTATGGTGCCCTGCTCTACCTTGCCGGTCTTTATAGATGCATCTATGTGGGTGATGCTCTGGCTTCCCTCTATATCTGATAGTCTTGCCATTAGCATCTGTCCGTAGCCACCTGTGGATACATTCTCCTCCATGGTGACAATGGTGCTGTGGCTCTTAGTTATGTCAACCAAGAGCTGTTCGTCTATAATATTTATAAATCTTGCATTAATTAGAGTTGGCTTCTTGTTTGCCTCAAGTAGCATATTGTAAAGCTTTAAGGCCTCCTCCATCATGTGACCACAGGAGTAGATAGCTATTTCTTCTCCCTTGAATATCACCTCACTCTTGCCATACCTTATAGGTGTATCCACACCCATCAATTCCTTGGATGCTGAGCCTCTAGGATATTTTATAGCTACTGGACCCTCCAGCTCCATGGCATAGTCCATCATCCTTATAAGCTCCACTCTATTCTTAGGTGCAAGAACAGTCATATTAGGCAAATGGGACAGATATGATACATCATATATTCCCTGATGAGTCTCTCCATCCTGACCAACCAATCCGGATCTATCAATACAAAATACTACATGAAGCTTCTGTAAGCACACATCATGTAATATTTGGTCATAGGATCTTTGTAAAAACGAAGAATATATGGCAACCACCGGAATCATTCCTGCTGCCGCCATTCCTGCTGCAAATGTAACAGCATGCTGCTCTGCTATTCCCACATCAAAAAATCTATCAGGGTAGGCCTCACTAAATCGATTAAGACCTGTTCCTATGGACATAGCAGCACTGATAGCTGTAAGATTCTCATACTTTGCCCCAAGCTCCACCATATGTCTTCCAAACATATCTGTATAGGTGCTTGTCACTTTCTTAGACTTAAGCTTGCCTGTCTCCTTATCAAATGGAGCAACGCCGTGAAAATAATCAGGATGCTTCTCAGCAAGAGCATACCCCTTACCCTTCTTAGTCTTAACATGAATAATAATAGGCTTATTCAGCTTAAATGCACTCTTAATGGTGGATACTAAAGCATCCACATCATGTCCGTCTATAGGACCTACATAGGTGATGCCTAACTCCTCAAAAAACATGCCTGGTACAAGAAACTGTTTAATAGTATCCTTAGAATGCTTTATGGTTTTAGCAACCTTTGTACCTACCTTTGTGGCTAAAAGAGAGCTTTCTACTCCCTCCTTAAGCTCATTGTAGGCAGTGCCTACTCTTATACTGTTTAAATACTTTGAAAGTCCACCAACATTCTTATCGATAGACATCTCGTTGTCATTTAAAATAATTACACAGCCTGTTCTATGCTGGGACAGGCAATTAATAGCCTCGTAGGCCATTCCACCTGTTAGTGATCCATCTCCTATTACACAGGCAACCTTCTCCTTAGTACCTCTCATATCCCTGGCTACAGCATAGCCCATAGCAGCAGAAATACTTGTGGAGCTATGTCCTGTGTTAAATGAGTCTGTATCGCTCTCCTTAGTCTTTGGGAATCCACTCATTCCCCCAAATTCTCTAAGCTGATCAAACTCTTCCTTTCTCCCAGTTAATATCTTATGAGTATATGCCTGATGTCCCACATCAAATATAAGCTTATCACTAGGAAAATCCATACAAAGATGAAGAGCCATAGTTAGCTCAACAGCACCTAAATTAGATGCCAGATGACCACCCTTTTCACTTACCTTATCAATCAAAAACTCTCTAATTTCTCTGGCAAGCTCATCATATTCCCTTTTATTCAATTCCTTGATATCATTAGCCTTTGATATCCTATCAAGTATACTCATATCAAAATTCCCTATTAATCAAATTGTTTATCAAATCCACTAACTCCTGCTTTGCTGCCTGGTTTGACACAGTTAAACTCTCCAGTATTGCAATAGCTTCTTCTGATTTAACCCTGACAAAGTCCTTGGCTGCCTGCAGACCATGAACTGTGGCATAATTGTATTTTGCGTTCTTTTCATCACTTTTAACCGGCTTACCAAGCTTTTCCTGGTCACCAATAATGTCCAGAACATCATCCTGTACCTGAAAAGCAAGACCTACATTATGAGCAATCTTACATAGACAATCTAACTCATCCTTAGCTGCTCCACCTAATAGTCCACCGATTTCCATAGAACAAACTATTAACGCTGCTGTTTTATTTGTATTAATAAAGTCAATGTGCTTATCGTCTAATGGTAGTCCCGACATCTCAACATCAAGAACCTGTCCACCTATCATACCATAGATTCCAGGTCTTGATGCCAGACTTACAAATGCCTTCTCTACGGACACATCTCCCGGACACGCCAAAAAAGCCTTTGATGCAGTTTCAAAGGCAAAATTTAGTAAACCATCTCCTGCAAGAATTGCCATATCCTCACCGTACTTTGCATGGCAAGTAAGCTGACCTCTTCTATACATATCATTATCTAGCGCTGGCAAATCATCATGTACCAGTGAATATGTGTGAATCATCTCTATAGCAGCCATAAATGGACCAACTACAGCTAGATTTTCCTCTTTAGCAAACATATCATAGCAAAGCTTCATAATCATAGGACGAAGTCTTTTGCCACCGGCTCTAAAGGCATAATTCATAGCCTCTATAACTGTTTTCTGATAGCCTGTCTCCTCAGGCAGATAGTCATATATTATATTCTCAATGTTCTGTGCACTATACTTCATTTAGAATCTTTATCTCCTTCTCAACAGACTCCAATTCCTTCTTACAATCTGCCACAAGCTTTACTCCCTCAGAATATAGCTTAAGTGAATCCTGAAGCTTTATGGAAGGATCCTCAAGTTTTTCGTTTATTTCCTTTAATCTCTCGAATGCACCTTCTATAGAAAAATTGTTATCCATATTATTCTCCTTTATAAATCATATGCATATTTCATATCTTCTTCATCAGGCTAAACAATTTTATCCTCTGTCACCTTGTCTACAACAGTATCTATAAGACCATCGCTTATTCTAAGTGTAAGCATGTCGCCCTTAGACACCTCATGTACAGAGCTTAGGGCATTATCCTTATAGGATATAAAACCATAGCCATTAGTAAGCTTTGCGGTAGGCGACAATGCGTGAAGCTTAGATAATAGTAGCCTATATTCCTGAAAGCTTTTATTGTACTTATCTGACATTTCTCTAATCAAATTATCATTAAGCATTCTAAATTCCTGAAGTCTTTTCTCGTAGAGCTTTTCAGGTCCGGATGCCATAAGCCTGGTCTTAGAATTATCAAGATAATTAGCATATTTATTATATTTTGTATCAATAGTATTCTTAAGTCTTGAGCTATAAAGCTCTAGCTGCTTATGCTGATTCTCTAACCTTCTCTGTGGACTAAGGCCTTCTAATCGAGCACTTATACTATCCATCTGAAGTCTTACATTCTCACATCTAACATTGATATGATAGTTGTATTTTTGTCTGTAATCCTCCAAAAGCTTCATAGCTTCCACAAAATTTTCTGTCAAAAGCTTACCTGCATCTATAGGAGATCTGGCTGAAATATCTGCCACCAAGTCGGACAAATGTATATTTCGTTCGTGACCTACAGCTGACATAATAGGAGTATTAGCTTCGTATACAGCCCTAGCAACTATCTCCTCGTTGAATGCCCATCTATCCTCTTCCGGTCCACCACCTCTGCCTATTACAATAAGGTCCAGACCCATCTTATCTAAATGCTTTATTCCATTAACAATGGTCTCTGCAGCTCCCACGCCCTGAGCCTTTGAGGGATAAACTACAAACTTAATGTGTGGATATATGGAATAGGTAGTATTAGTAATATCGTAAAAGCCTTCTCCACCAACAGAGGTTACCAGACCTACCACTCTAGGATATGTTGGCATAGGCTTCTTATGAGCATCATCAAATAAGCCCTCTGCCTCAAGCTTAGCCTTAAGTCGTCCAAATTCCTCTGCTCGTTTGCCTTCTCCTTCAAGAGAAATGGCTGTTACAATCAACTGACATTTACCCTTTTGAACATACACATCTACACTTGCTCTAATTAAAACAGCCTGCCCGTTCTTGTAAGAGTCCTTCACAATACCGGCACTTGCATATCTCCAGAAAGCACATGGTATCTCTCCAGTATTATCCTTAAGGGTAAAATACATATGAGTTCCACTATAAGATACATTAGAAAGCTCGCCCTTAATATAAAAGCTTCTTGACAGCTCTAAATTAGCAGTAATTGTACTTTTAATCTTTTGATTTAAGCTCAATATATTTTCATAAGTTTTTAAACTCATTATTATTCTTCCACCTTTGCAAGAACACCATTAATAAAGCTTCTGGCTTCATCATTGCAATATAGCTTAGAAAGCTCAACAGCCTCATTAATTGCGACCTTAAATGGTATATCCTGATCAAATTTCATCTCGTAAACAGCAAGTCTTAGTATGGCAAGCTCAGCCTTACCAATTCTATCAAGCTGCCAGCCTGTTGACACTTCCATGATTATAGAATTAATATCACCAATAAGACTAATAATTCTATTAGTCTTATCAGTAATATATGCCACATCTGCTTCCTCTATATCCTCTATATCCTCTAATGAAAACTCCAGCTGCTCCGGCATTTCATCTATGCTGTTAAATTCCAGCTTGAATAGGATTTTAAATATATTCTCTCTTAACTGTCTTCTAGTCATACTTTACTCCGCCTTTTTAAGCCTTAGTTTTTATCAAGCTTAATTCCTGAAACAACAACATTAACCACTGATACATTAAGTCCTGTCATAGTCTCTATAGCCTGCTTAACCTTACTCTGAATTTCCTCTGAAACCTTCTTAATAGCACTGCCGTAGTTAATCTCTACAGAAATATCAGCACTTACCACGCCATCAATAATTTCAACCTTCACTCCGTTAGCAAGATTCTTCTTGCCAAGCTTACTAACCAGCTCTCTAGAAATGTTACCTGTAAGCTTCGACACTCCATCAACCTCTAATGCTGCGATTCCTGCAATAGATGCTACCACACCATCTGCTATACTTATATTACCAATCTGCGCTTCCTTGTTCGCTATATCTCCCATGTTAAATTCCTCCTTATCATAAATAATTAACTGTAGTAATTATACCCAATTATTTATGATAATGCAACACACATTCAACCTTTATGGAGCCATAGAAATTGAAAGCTTATCTATGGTAAAGCCTGTTTTTCTTACCACCACATCTTCTATTTGAGCCTTTTCCTCCTCGGTAATACTTGCTTTTCCAACCACAACATCCACTGAAGAGTCATTGATTGTAACCATTATGTCAGTAAAGCCCTTAGCACCAAGCAAAGTTTCTACCTCTGTCTCAAGCTCCATATCCTCTGTCATCTTTATATATGCGTCAGTAGCTGACTGAACTGCCACCTCATCCATTCCATCACTGTTAATAATCTCCAGGTAATACTCCTTTGCCTTAGAACGGGTTTGTTCTCTGTTAAGCTTCATTCCAACCATACTAACCCCAGTTGTCTCAGCAGAGGCAAGAACTGCCTCACCTATGGCATCCTCATCGGAATTTAACTCTATATGCTCTTCATCCCCCATCTCTTCCATCGTAATTTCCCCTGCGGCTACATCGTATTCATTTTCTGCAAATGCCGCTTCACTGCCTGTAGCCTTCTGCTTCATGTCACTGTTGGCAAGGTCAAGCTGATTCCCTCCGAAATTTATGTATCCTGCAACAGCAAGGAGAGCTGCCAATGCTCCTATAACCAACTGGTTCTTTTTTACTATTTTTTTCAAGATAAATACCTCCTTATTTTCTAATAACTGCAACCTTATGTGCTGGCAAATCAAACAACGCGCATACTGCAAATGTAATATTCCCAATATCCGTTTCACTTTGAACATCTGCCACAATAAGTATTCCATCCACCATAAGTGAGCTTTCCTCATACATACCGGTGGTTTCTTCCTCCTCCCTCATATGTACCATTACCTCCATGGTTCCAGGACCATAGGATTTCTCCAATATGCTTTTTAATCTTTCCTCATAATATGTAGCTCCAAAATCCTGAACATTTTCTTCCTCATAGTAGGAGCTCTTAACATTAGCTTTCCCACCTTTATCACCTATAGGCACTACTACAATCAGTAGCAATAATCCCACCAATATTGCGGTTATTATCTTATTAATTTTTTCTTTTTTTAATTTCTGCTCCATACCATCACCGTCTTACAACATATATATTATCAGTTTCCAGATTATAGACTTCATTAATAAAACTTTTTATATTATTTTCTTCAAAGCTTCTATCTAATTCAGATGTACTATCCACATACACTCTTATGGATAAAATATCACCATTTTCCGTAGACATAACCTCAATAGTATCCACCAAAAAGCCCCTGTCAATTAGCTCTAGTCTTATGGCCTCAGATATACTCATATCATAATAATCCGTCACAGCATCTGACTGGGGTAAGTCATAGTCCCCACTGACCCCCTCTACCTTATTAATTGCACCGTACAGCTTTGTCTCATCAAAATTAAATATATAGGAAATAGGCTTAATCAAAATAATAATTGCTACTATTCCCGTGAATAATCTTATATATTTTTTGTAGCTTCCAGATGGGGACAAATTAATTATTGCACCGGCAAAAATAAGATATATAATTAAGCTTTTCATCCACCCATACAGCATATATTCCCTCCTAAATACTTCTGGCAGAGTAAGCCACTATGGCCAGAATCAGCATAAATAACACCACCGAGCTAAACATAGTGTGAAGCAGTAGCTGGTGTCCCTTAGCCAAAGCCTCAACTCCCTCCACATACCTTTTCTCACCAATAGGCTGAATCATAACTGATGTAATTCGAACCGTCAGCATAATGACAAGCAGCTTAAGTATGGGTATCATTACCACCAAAAGCAAAATAATAATTCCAGCCACACCTATACTATTCTTAACCACAGCTCCCGCCCCAAGAAAGGTTCCTGTAAGTGCCGTAATAATACCACCTCCCGGAACCAAAGCCGCTACTCTGTTAACCGTGGTTCTTCCTAAAGCATCTATCTGTGGCTCGATTAATCCCTTTATAATATTTAGCCCAACAATAAAATACACCACAGTTTTCAAAACCCAATTAACTATATTCATTACCAAGACTCCCATCTTGGAGAAGCTGTCCTCCTGATTTAAGTTATTAATTAGGGAAATAATCACATAAAACTTAATCATTGGTATGATAAATCTTAGTATAACAACCTGCACAATCCATATTCCTACCATAACCATCTCATACATTCCCACCGAGGCAACAGCCTGTCCTACAAAGTTCATAGACAGAGCATATAAAGGAACCATTATCCTAACCACGGTTAGAATTCTCTCTATGGCAGCACATGCCATATCCATAGTACTTACAAAGGATACAAGCATAATGGAGGTTATTATAAGATATGTAATATAGAATCCATTTTCGCTGACAAAGCCTGTTCCAAAGGAAGTCGCCAGATTTACAAATATGGATCCAAGTAATACTATTATTACTATTTGAAACATTAGATTCCTGTTCAATAACAGCTCACCTACTAAAGCATTCTTGCACATGGACATTAAACCATCAAATACCACCTGACCATTTCCACTAACAATATCATCTATTAGCTGGGTTAGATTAATGTCCACATTAGATGCTCTAAGCATGTCCTCAGTATCACTAATCTCCAACAAATCATATATCTGATTATAATCTGCCAGATAATCACCGGGAATGCTGTCCGGATTACCTCCATTTTGCTCTTGGGTAGTGGTTGTGTCATCAACCATAAATCCTACTATACTCTTCACTAACACACCCCTCTTACATAAGACCTGCAATACTTTCCACAAGCTGCATAAGAATAGGCAGTGACACCATCAGCATAGTTAGTTTACCAATAAGCTCTATCTGAGATGCCACTGCCCCATATCCTGCATCCTTGCTAATTCCTGCCGCAAATTCGCATATGTAAGCAATCCCTATAAGTTTTATAAGTATAACTATATAGGTTTTATCAATATTAATCGTATCTGTGATACCTTTTATACTATTTATTAAGATTTTCAGCCTATCCACACACAAGGATATAATGGTAAGCCCCAATGCCACACTTATTAGGCTACTGAATTCCGGACTTTTAGATTTTATACTTATAGCCAGAATAACCGCAGCTATAATAAATGCCATTATAACGCCGATACTCACACATTTTACCTCCACTAAAAATTAAATAGCTGATTAATATCCACAAAAAGCTGATATACATAGGGGATTATCCAGGTAAGTACAATAATTAGACCTGCCAGAGAAACCAGATAAGCCTGATCCTCCCTGCCTGAATGCTTTAATACCTGGTTAAGAAGAGATACAATTATCCCTACAGCACCTATTTTAAATATTAATTCAATAGTCACTTAATCCCCACCCCCTCAAAGTAATGCTATAACAACCATTATGCCTCCTAGAAAGCACAGAATAACTGCATTTTTCATTCTAGAGCCAATATCCTTGTCCAATGATGCTATAAAATTATGAATTAGCTCTCGCTCCAGATTTAAATTCATCTGTTGACTTTCAATATCCAGATAACCTAAAGCCTTTCCTGTATCCAAAAGCTTGTCTATATCCTGATTTGTCAAATATGTATTATCTCTTAAGTAGCCCATGGAGTTCTTCCACATACTGTAAAAGTCACTGTACTCCATGTACACTCCCGACTGTGTATCAAGATTTTCACATAGCATAAGTAACCACCTGCGAAATGGTTCCTTAGTTTTACCGGCTACATTGTGCAAGGCCTCCCCTAATAGTGAATGCCTATATCTAAGCTCTCCATCAAGATAGGCAAGTATATGCTCAAGCTCCCTCAAATCCTTTATTCTACCACTCATATTTGTGGCAATTTTTATACCCAACACAAGGCTCCCCACCACAACTAGAATCACACCAACTAGTTTGCTACCGAAAGTAAAGGCATATATAGCTCATTTCCCCTTTCGTCAAATATATTCACTATACTTCCTACTCCATTTGCATCATCAAGAACAATATATCGTTCAAACATCCTTTGTTCCACCAATCTTCTTAATATAGGTCTGGTTCTAACATCATCTATAGAGCTTCCGTGAATCGTAGCAATAATACTACACCCACAGTTAATAACATAGGAGATGGACTCCACATCCTCTCTACTCCCAATCTCATCAACTGCTATAACCTTAGGATTCATGCTTCTAAGCAACATAAGCATCCCCTCAGCTTTAGGACAAGCATCAAATACATCCGTTCTAATTCCTATATCATTCTGAGGAACCCCCATATAACAGGCACCGACCTCCGATCTTTCGTCTACCACACCAACATTTACCCCCTTAAGATAAGTACTTCCTGTAGATAATAATCTGACCGTATCCCTCAAAAGTGTGGTTTTACCACAGCCTGGTGGAGATACAATCAATGTATTTAAAACCCTTCCCTGACTTATCATATACGGTAACACCTTCAGGCCACAGCCTCTTATCTCATGTGCAACTCTAATATTTATAAAAGAAATATGCTTCACGCTCTTTACTCTCCCATCATCCATAACCACTTGTCCTGCAATACCCACTCTATGACCTCCTCTTACAGTAATATATCCCTGTCTAATTTCATTCTCAAATGCATACAAGGAATAGTTAGAAACCAGATCCAGAGTTGACCTAATATCTTCACAGCTTGCAATATATTCTTGATTGGCATCAGTATATAAAATTTGTTCACCACAGCCATAAAGAAGAATAACCGGCTTATTTATTCTAAGTCTTATCTCCATAATGCTTTGATTAATAACATTTTGTTTTATAAGAAGTCGCCTTATAGGCGAAGACAGCAATCCACTTACTGGAAACTCCATATATTCCACCTCATAATTATATATATGCCTGAAATAACAATATATGTTTAATAAAGCTACTTAAAATACCTTATAATTCATCATCAAATATCAAGCTGATACCTCAAATATTTCAACTTGCTTTCTCATATGTCAAAAAATAGTTGAAAAATATATTCACATATATTAAAATGATGTATATGCGATTTTAAGGAGGATTATTATGGTTTCAGCAGGCGATTTTAGAAATGGTGTTACAATCGAGTTAGAGGGTAACGTATATCAGATTATTGAATTCCAGCATGTAAAGCCTGGTAAGGGCGCTGCTTTCGTTAGAACAAAGCTTAAGAATATCAAGTCTGGCGGTGTTGTTGAGAAGACCTTCCGTCCAACTGAGAAGTGTCCAAAGGCTCATATCGATAGAAAGGAAATGCAATACTTATATTCAGATGGTGAGTTATTCAACTTCATGGATATGGAGACTTACGAGCAGATAGCACTTAATGCTGATGTTATCGGCGATGCATTAAAGTTTGTTAAAGAGAACGAGATGTGTAAGATTGCTTCTCACAACGGACAGGTTTTCGCTGTAGAGCCACCACTCTTCGTTGAGCTTGAGATTACTGAGTGCGAGCCAGGTGTTAAGGGTGATACTGCTACAGGTGCTACAAAGCCATGTACAGTTGAGACAGGAGCTACTCTTAATGTTCCATTATTCGTTAACCAGGGTGATACAATCAAGATTGACACAAGAACTGGAGAGTATTTATCAAGAGTGTAAAGCAAAAAAATGGATTCCCATGGGAATCCATTTTTTTGCTTTAATCTAACAAGGAGGTACGATTCTACTTAGTATCCCGGTCTGCCTAGGGTGAGCCCACGCTGACACTTAAAACGGTCAGCTTAGTCTCCACCCTGTCGCGCCCGGTTTCAAGGCTATAGCGTACCTCCTCGATTAATTTACATTAAAATAAGAACTTTCGGTGACTGAGCCAGATTGCGATATCCCTCTTCGGTAACAACTACAAGATCCTCGATTCTGACACCGAATTCTCCTGGAAGATAAATACCTGGCTCAACAGATAGTACCATTCCAGGCTCTAAGATAACATCGCACTTTCTAGAGAATCTAGGCTCTTCGTGGATGTAGAGTCCCACTCCATGGCCAAGTCCATGTCCGAAGTAGTCTCCGTAGCCTGCAGCCTCTATATAATCTCTTGCAATCTTATCAATATGGCTACATACCATACCGGGCTTTATGGCCTTTAGAGCTTCCTTCTGAGCATTAAGAACTACAGTATAAACCTGAAGCTGCTTCTCTGTCATCTCATCTCCCATATGAACAGTTCTAGTCATATCTGAGCAATAGCCATTATATATACACCCAAAGTCCAAGGTAAGGAAATCTCCATCCTCTATAACCTTATCAGTTGGTACAGCATGTGGCATAGATGAATTTGTTCCCGAAGCAACTATTGTATCAAAGCTAAGCCCATCTGCACCTAAGCTTTTCATAACATATTCCAGTTCAAGAGCAACCTGCTTCTCGGTCATTCCCACCTCTACATAATTAATAATGTGGTTAAAGGCTTCATCTCCTATTACTTCTGCTTTAGCTATAAGCTCAATCTCCTCTTCAGTCTTAACCATGCGAAGATTATCCACACTGTCTCCTAGTTCTACTAAGGAAACTACCGAGCCTATTACATCATTAATAGCTTTGTACTGACTATAGGATATGGATTTGTCCTCAAAACCCAATCGAATATTCTTACACTTGCCAGAGTTGAAATCACCATATTTTTCCTCTAATAGCCTTCCAATAGTTTTTGAATAACCATCCATTCCAATATCAACACAAGTAAAAGCCTTTGCTTCAAGTTCTACCTGCTCTGTATACCTTGAATCAGTTAGCAGAAATTTATCATTGTCTAATATAAGAGCTATTCCTGTATGACCCTTATAGCCCGTAAGATAATGGATATTATAACCGTCTGTAAGGATAACTCCTGTCAGGCATTTATCTTTAATAATTTTTTTTAATCGTTCTAATCTGTCATTCATGTACATTCACCTCCTATAAAAATAGCTATAGATAAATGTATCACATATTAATATATAAGTGCAAGTTATAAGTATATTATATATTTTAAATTGAAAAAAGAGGTGGAGATTTCTCTCCACCTCTAGTAAATCTAAATTTGTTCTTAGGTTAAGTTGAATAACTTATCCTTAAGCTGAATCTTGATACGCTTGTATGAAACATTGCCTTCAGTATCTGTTACCTCGATTACAATATAAGTGTACTGTCCATTATATGGATCGAAGTATGATGGCTGAAGCTTAAGCATAGTAGCGTAAGTTGCATACTCAGTACCATCCTCATCGATATATGTCTCAGGAATCATCTTATTATCATCGTCAAGTAACATCTCTAATGTAGAGTCATATCTGAATACATTCTTAACGATACCCTCAGTAACACTATCATCATACCAATCTACGATTAACTTATGATTCTCATCATTCTCAATGAAGTCATCTAATCCTGTAGTAAGGTAATCTAAATCGTAGTAGATTCTTACTCTCTCGATATCTGCATCCTCATCTAATCTTACAAGGAAACTGAACTGTGGATATTCGTCAGTTTTGTCAACCTTAGTTATATACTGATCTCCATCCTTCTTAATTACCTTGTTAATAGTTGTATCATAGTCGTATACGAAGATATCTGGCTGAGCAATACTCTTCTTAACTGAGTTACAGATAATATTGATATAGAGTCTTCTCTCATCATTGTTATCCTTACCACAGCCTGTTACATTTGTATGACCAGCACCACAGTAGTTAAAGTTCTTATAAGTATAGATAAAGTAGCTGTCCATACCATCATTAGGTGATGCTGCATATAATGAAGAACCTTCCTTATTTCCAGTTCCACCACCTAAGGAATACCAAACTGTAACATCATCATTCTCAAGATCAATAGCATATGCCTGACCATGAGTGAATGATATATTAAGCTGATCTGAAAGTGTAAATGGATAAAGTGTTACAACACCTTCGTTAGTCTGACTTGCCTTATCAGCTCCATAATTACCAGTTTGCTTTCCTGTCAAATATGTTGCATCATTTCTTGCATATATAGCTGCCATAGACCATGTAAGCTCTGCATACTTATAAGGCATCTGTCCAGCATGTGTACCACCTGTATTCTGAAGTATAGCCGCAGTATCTGTATATGCTGTATCAGATAAATAAAGTCCTGAGAAGCCACCCCATCCAAATAAGCTATTCACTTCAGCCTGCCAATTCTTATACTTGTTGGCTCCAGTACTTGTACTACCTGCAACAGAAATATCTGTCATAAAATATGTTTCTGGATCCTCAGACTTATATGGAACATAATGACTAGCTGACAAATTGTCTGTAGCTGCTGTATTAATCTCCATCTTATATCTGTCTGTAGCTGAATACTTTCTTATTACCTGTGTAAGATAAGCTGAACCCTCATCCTCAAAGTAAGATAAAGTATCATGGAACATTAACACCTGTCCATCATTTTTAAGATAATCCTCTAAGTCTGCTAAAGCCTGTGTTGCAGGAAGAGGTAATCCATCATCTCCGTAAAGAGTTTCAGTAGTATATGTTTTTGACATCTTATAATTGTCAACTGTGAATCGGAATTCACCCTTTTCATCAGTTTCTACAAAGTAAGTTCCGTAATCATTACCACTTTCATCCTCTACCTTAATCATCATAGTAACACCAGCCATAGGTGTGGCCTTATTCACATCATAATCTCTAGATGTAATATTACCATTTTGATCCCTAACAATGGTTGGCTCATAGAATACTCCAGAAACATTTACTGTTCCATAAGGAGATATTGTTCCAGATGTTTCAAACTTAGATGCACTTGGGAAATACATATGTTTTGCCTCTGGTATAAATAAAGTCATATTAAAGTTCTGTGAAGCGGCATCAATAGTAACATCATGAGTTGAGCCCCAATCTGGTGCAATATACTCTCCTGCACTATTTTTAACCTCGCCTATCTTAAACTTTAACTGCTTTGCGTATGACCAATTCTCAGTAACCTCAGTCTCAGTCATAATAAAGTCATCATTAGCAAAATCATCTGATGCTCCAATTACAATCATATCAAAGCTATCAAACAACCATTCCTCTCCACTTATATAACGTGAATAAGTTTTATAGGTCTCGTTTGAAAGAATTTCTTTATCCTTAAGCTGAACATAAGCCTGATAAAGCTGATTAATATTTTCACCTTCTGATGTTATATATCTACCTTCTACATGAGTATATTTTCCATTAGAGGTTGCATAATAATCCCAGTAATGTCTGGTTGTCAGAAGTCTTTCTATCTCAGCCTTTTCATAAGCATCTGTTAACTCCTCGCTCATATGCTTTAAGGCAATTCTAAGATCAATTTCCGCATCAATAGCTGATTTTGTGTACTTAGAAGCAGCCTTCTGTGCTTCTGATAATACCTTCACTTCAAGCTCTAACTCATCCTTATACTGATATGTGCTGAACGCCTCATCAAAATCATCCTTTGTATAATAAATAAGTGAATTAAGCTCAAAGTTCTCATTGTAAGCCTCTTCCTTAAGCTCTTCGTAATTTAACTCATATATAACCTTAAGCTTATCATCAACCTCTGTAAGCTTCTCATAGGCTTCATACTCTTCCTCATACTGGAACTCGATATCCTCTGAAGGATTAGCAGCCTTTTCTAACTCATAAGCTTCCTTCTCATCCTCATAAGGATTTACAGCTGTAAGTGTTGCCTTTTCTTCATCAGTTAAATTACTGAAATTATATGCGTTAGCTACATCTGTACTCATCTGTACAAACTCACTTCTCATCATAATTTCAATGTCGAATTCATACTTATCTCTTACTTCATCAGCAAGATTAGAATCCCAATCATCAGCTCCAACGATGTCCTCGTCTTCTACCTTCTTGCTACTATCATACTTTACAATTCCGAACTCATGCTCATGTAAGCCTAAATATATCTTACCGGCATTACCCTGGAAGCTGTATCCACCAACATTATCAAACATGTTACCACAATACGCGTTTCCATAGCTTGTTCTACTTCCTGAATTTGTTGAAGGATTATACTCTAATCTCTCATATGACTGCTGACATATTGTACAGAAGTAAAGTGAATTCTTACCTGTTGCTGTCTCTCCGGCATCAGGATTACGATTTCCTGCACCATTAAATGTTCCAGGAACAATCTGAAGAATTCTAACACCCTGCTTAGATTTGTTGGAATTCGCAATATATGATATACCAATTGTACTTGCTTCCTGACCACTCTTGTCTGTTACAACAAGCTTCCAGTAAACAGGACCATAGAAGCTATCAGCTGCTGAAAACTCAAGGGAATCTGCTCCACCTGACGCAACTATCTCGTTATCAGAGAATACACTGTTACCATCATCATCCACATACAATGCTACAGAATAATTAGTTGAACCTGTTATCTTATACTTGAAATTCAACTGTTTATTTTTAATTATTGTATCATCATCATACATATTGTAAATTGCTGGTGATTGAGTAAGTGTAATCTTTGGTCTCTTTGATGAGCCAGCATAAAGTGTCTGCAACTTTGACACCTGCGTTTCATCAAATATCTTAACATAACCTGTCATGGTACTACCATAATCTCCACCATTATTATCAGAGTTTATAGTAGCCTGCTCGTCAAAGCCCCATAATACATTATTTACAGCCCCAAGCTCTCCACAATATGCCATAAACTTATACATATTAGAATCTGGATCTACAGAGTTCTGCATATAACCTGCATCATAAGCTGCCTTGTATCCTGCAGTTGCCTTTGAACTGAATACTATAGGCATTTTAGCATCAACATATTCTTCTAACTGCACTAACTTATCATATGTAATATCATTACCATTAAGAACTGTGAAGCTTGGCTTCTTCACTCCGTCTATAGTAACATATGATGTTGGAACATCACCAACCTCAGTTCCAGCCTGAGCAAGCATACCCATGTCTGTTTTTATAAGTTCTCCTGTATGAGAATACATAGTATAAATTGGGAACTTAACTATATCATTAGGATTTTTAATTATACTAGCCTGAGCACCTGTAGGGTCATACAATATACCACCAGAACCACCAAGCTTATTAAAGGAATTATACTCGTTTGCTTCCTTAAGTGCTGATGTGTTTCCTCCAATATATACCAAATCATAGTTTCCAAGAATCTTATCCTTAGTAGATGCTAACTGTTCTGTTGACATCTGTACCAATGTAATCTGGTCTACTGAAAGATTAAATGCAGCAGCAAGCTTTGCCTTTGATAACTCCCATGCATAATACTCAGTACCATCATCAAGCTGCTCCTTAGTTTTTCCATTAACTACATCGGAAGGTACAGTGTAGTAATCACCCTGCTCATCAGCTAATGTAGTATCAATAGGATAACATGGCTGAATCTCAAGAACTGTAAACTTGTTACCTGAGCTCTTAGGACCGCCATTACCTCTAAAGGCAGAAGCATTAATAAGATCTGCTATTACCTTACAAGTTGCTGAACTGTTACTTGTTGCAATAATGTCAAACTCAGTCTTATTTGTAACCATAACATTCTCGTACTTTGTCTGACCATCATTTGTAGCAACCATATAGAACAACTCTGAGTAGTTTGTCTCCTGCTGAACAGAAGCATTACCACCTGTTGTAGTGTTACCACTATCGCTGCTTGTTCCTGTTGACATTGAAGCTGGATAAATCATATTGATGCTACCATACATAGCAGCAGCAAACTTCTTATACACAGCCTCTGTTGTAGCTACATTACAATCTGACTCAATAATAATTAAGTCATACTTATCAAAGCTAATTGTCTCTACATCAGCGAAGAGTACTTCTGTAACTCTTGTATAGTCAGGACGAGCATATCTAGCGTTATATCCGCTCTCATATAAAAGAGTTCCGTCCAACTTATATACATTACCTGTAATATCATTACCCTGCTGGTCAACAAGACCTGTTACAGCTGCGTCTAAGTCACCTAACAGTTCTGTTGATAATGTAGCTGTACCATTTGAGATTACAAGAACCTCTGACATGTTATTGTACTTAAGTACAGCATCTGTAGCAGATGCAGCGGCATCGTACTCATCCTTTGTAACTATCTTAGTCCAATTATCCTTCTTCTTATCACCGTTAATACCCAAATAGCTTGAGCCATTAACATGTGTTAAAAACTCTTCTGCTGTCTGTGCTGTAGTATCCCACTTGAATGTGTAATAATACCTACCAGACTTATCAAATACATTTGATGCAAGACCTGACATAGTATATCCATCATCGCCACCAGAACCAGGACCATCTGAGCCACCCTGTGGATCTCCGATGTTATCGATAATAAGTGGCTTGTAGTCACCTACTGCATATGTATGAAGGATATTGTATAACTCCTCACCCATATCATTGGTCTGACTAAACTTATTAGCTGCATCATTACTTACATAGATAAAATCAGCCCTTGATATAGCTGCAAGCTTATCTGCATCCTCATCAGATACCTCTGACGCCTTATAGAACTCGTATGTAATATACTTAATTTCTTCAGTATCTGCCTTTAGAATAGCATCTACAAGTTGCTCTGCTCCGTCAACTTCAATTGTGATATTATCTAATGTAGCATTTCCGTTGATTACATAGTTTCTAAATCCATCACTCTCAACTAAAGTCTTAAGACTTGATGGAGAACCTGCACCAATCTCTACTACCCTATACACAGGGTCAGTACCCTCACCTGTCATATAAGAATTCTCAATAATGTTGTCAATGTTAGTGTTAGTATCTGCGGTTGCAGCAATGAAAGCAACCTCATCTACTATCTCACCCTTGTTATCGTTATCAGCAAGAGTAAAGGATACAATGGTAACAGTTAAAGCCATGACAAGCATTACTGCAAGAGCAGAAATTGTAACTTTTAAATTTCTTTTCACTTCGCTTTACCTCCTTAATTATCCTTTCCCTTTAATACATAAGAGTTTCTTATGTTGATCATACCCTGAGTAGTGTATGTCATGTTTCTGTTATTGTACATAAGATCAACTCCTATAGAACCATTATTTGCATCAATTGTCACCTTACAGCCTGATACATCAACTGCTGACGCACCACCTGCTGTTACATAACTAAATCCCTCGTTATACAGGCACATATCCTTTGAAGCAGAAACAGCTGCATTCATTACATCATTACGAGTTGTCATAAAACTATACTGTCTCTCATAATACATATTAGTTCCCTCAAAGGAATAGATATGAACCATATTGTCACAATCGCTATAAGCATCTAAGCCAGAAGCAGTCTTTTCCTTCTTTATAACAACAACCTGATTTCCGCCATCTGATAATGAATCCTTTAATTTAACTTCAACAGTACCATTTGCAATTAAGTTACTAGGACTTACAGCTGACAAATCTAAAGGTACAGATGTCATAAACGCCATCTTCTTAACATATAAAGACTTATTCGGATCAAACTCTGAGAAAAGCTTTATATTTGCATCACCTATAGCATCAGCACCCTCTGTGCCATACACATGAGGATTAGTTTTAATAAATTCTTTCATAGCTTCATCTTTTACATAATATACAAGCTTAGGTGCTGCTGTTACAGCCGCTCCTGGTTCAGAGAAATCGTATACATCTGCTACCTCGTAGCCTACGATTACAACTTCCTTAGCCTGCATTATGGAATCAGCTATCTGATTATAAGTTTCCTGTGCAGAGGTATGAACCTGAATCTCTGCCTTTTGCTTTCTGTGACTTGCAACACTACTTCCCATAAGAGAACCAATTGCAGTCATAAGGAAAGCCAATACAGCCATAGCAATAATTAACTCTACGAGAGTAAAACCGCTATTGTTATTCTTAATTCTTTTCACAGTTTATCCCTCCTTATTACTTTGACTGATGACTACCATTCTTGTTGATAGTCACACATGCTACCTGATCGCCACCACTTGTTCTAATAAAATCATAGGTTCCGTATCCTGCAGTACACATACCCTTTCTATCAAAGCTTATGATCAAATCAGATCCAGCCGTATCTAATACAGTAACATTACCTTCATAATCTGTATACTTTACATATACATATGATGATAAGCTGATACCGTCACCCTTGTTCGGATTATTAGCTTTCTCATAATCATCTACTGATACATAAGCACCGTTCTTAACAACAACCTGCTGAAGATATGTCTTACTTCCATCCGAATGCATACGAATTGCAAATGAATATCCATCATCAGTTGCGTCAATAATGCCGTCATCATTAACATCACACGCCATGTTCTTAGAATTGTGTACTAACTCTGAAATCTCAGAATCAAATGTAATGGCTGCTTCCTTAGCTTTAGCTGAATGCATAACACTCATTGTAACCAATGCGGCTCCCGTAAGAACCACAATGATTGCAATTACTATAATCAGCTCTATCAAAGAGTAGCCTTTATTGTTTAGTTTTTTCATTCTTCTCTTCTTCATAGGCACCTCTATTCTACATTCTTCATCCAGTTGCTGAATCTACAAACATCTGAATAATCAATGCTATCAATTGTCTTTGCTTCTGAAGAATCAGTAGAAGTTGCCACACCAGTTCCACCACTGGTTGCATTGTCATCTACTTCATATCCCTTGAAGATATTAAGTACCTTCTTAGCATTATCAGTTCCTAATAACTGACACTCTCTAAGTACAGCCTGACATATAGCTGGGCTTGAATACATCTTAGAAAGATTTTCAGTAATATATACCTTACCACCTGAAACGATAAGTCCCTCAAAGCTCTTTACATCAGGGTCAAAGAATACATCGCCCTTAGTTACGATAATACCTCTTACAATACCACCATCGCCATCTCTTGCTTCGACAGTAACATCGTCATAACCTATCCATACAGAGTAGCCTGAATCAAGATCAAGCACATCTGTACCTGCATCACCTGCGCTAAGAGCTGGAACAATCTTTGTTGAAGGTGTAATTTCGTTCATGTTAAGGAACTTGTTAATAGGTGTAATAGATGCTGTACCATAATCTGCATTACCTACCAGCTTCTGTACATATTCTATCTCTTTCAGGTTACGCATAGCAACATTCTGATCTGATACACCTACATCAAAGTGACCTAGGTTCCATTTTACAATGTCATATTCAAGTTCAAGATTGTTAGATATCTGATATGCACTACCATATGTTGTTGCATCCTCTGGTAATGTTTGATCAGCTATACTAAAGCCATTACTATACTTTGTTGATGAAAGTAATGATGTTAATGCTGCTGCATCCCAATCATCTGAACTAATAATATCAAACTCAGTATCATACTTTGTAGTAATAGCACCACTTGAATAAATACTTACATTAGGATTAAGCTCATAGTCAGGAAGAATAATATCACCTGCATCGAACTCTAATTCCTCAAAGTCACCTATATCTGTAAGGTACTCGGCAATTACACTATTTTCATCATTGAGCTCTGCTACATAGTCAACAATAAAATCTTTAGCGTAATGCTGAGCTGATGGATAAGTAGCAACAAAAGCAGCATAAGTGCCACGTGCTCTATGATAATTCTCCATCTTATTATAAGCTGTTTCAAAATCATAATAGTAATACTTCTTACCAGATACCTCCTGCATTACACATGGAACAAGCTTATCATCACCATATGAGAATACAATATTAGGGAAGTATTTCTCGAATAATTCACTATCCTTAACAGCAAGATGAAGCTCTGCGTCAAAATATCCTGCAAATACATTATTTGTATAATACACAGCCTCTGGCACTCCCTTGAACATAACAGGAATGTAAGCAAGCTGGTTAGTCTTAAGTGAAATACTTTCACCTGTCTTATAATCTCTTAAGAACACTGTATCATCAGCATCAGCTGTTACAAAGTTGTTAGTCTCTGGAAGATATGAGTAAGTTTCAACAACTGAAGTCTTTGTTGAAGTAACCTCATTACCATCATCATCAGTTGTTGTTACAGTTGACACAACCTCCTCTGATGCAACATCCTTTGAAAGCTCGATATATGAGCGTCCAGCAAGATAAATTGTATCTGTCTGCTCAAGGTCAAGAGTTGACTGCTGACCATTGATTATAATAGCACTACTGTTATAGTGACCTCTATTTTCAGTTGTAGTAGTAGTTCCATCAGTAATTTCAATCTGGAAATTCTTTGAATCTACAGTTGGAATAAACTCTCTCTTATCCTTCTCAGTACTATCACCATAGCCATAGTAGCTACCATTAAGTGAGAAGGTAGAACCTGCTGAGTTAAGCTCTGTATCATCCTTAATATATGTATTAGCCTTAAATATAGCAGAAGAGCCTGTATACTCTATCTCAGTTCCCTGAGCAGTAGTTGTCTCCTTCTTATCACTATCTCCACCTAATACCACATTATCAGCCCAAAGCTCTGATTCGGCAGTAAGACTTCCGTTCTTACCATATAATGATAAGGTTCCCTCATTCATAACTGCAACAGTTCCTGGAACAATCATCATGTCAGCCATAACTGTTACATTTGAATTGTCTACGAAGAAGCCTGAATACATACTTCTTTCAAGAACACCATCATAGTAATCTCTTGAACCTGCAACAGCTGGGAATGTAGCTGTTGAATACTGATTGTAGTATGTGTTGTTCAAGGTTGACTTGCCACTATACTTCTTAGAAGTAACACTTCCGTGAGTGTAATCAAAGGTCTTTTGCTCGGTAGTAACGGTGCCATCATCTAAAGTTACTGAAACATTATAAGTTACACCACTATCAAACTTCTTATCTGCATCACTCTCAGTATAATTGTCATCTGCATCAACTACATAGGTACTCTCATTATACTTCTTATTATAGTAATCTGCTGCTGCATATACATTACCTGTAACAGTAAGTGGTACTGTTGGCTGATGTACCTCAATACCCATATCAGCAACCATAGAGTACTTAAAGATATTAGCATAATCATCTGTTGTTGCATTAAAGAGAACATCGAAATCAGGTTCGCCGATTTCTATATCAGTTGATATAGTCTGAACATATGAACCTGAAGCTACATTCTTGTCATAGTCCTGTGTTCTTGTTAACACAACATTCTTAATAGTAATCTTAGTGATTCTTTGTGGATCATCTAGATCCTTACGCTCTGTCTGGATATATACCTTTGTTCTGTCAAGTTTAACAGAATCATTTGATATAAAGCTTTCCAAAGTATCAGCAATTGTATTATTGTTAAGGAGTGGGTTATCATAGACATTATACATAAATGTCTTCTCAAAGCTCTTCTGAACCTCTTCCTTAGTCTTAGTTACATATGTCTTAGTTTCCAAATCATATGAAACCATGTTCTCTACAGTGTATGTATATGCCTCCTGCATATCACCTACAACCTCTGAACCAACTCCGGCATAAATCTCGTTCATAGCCTGCTCTACATAGTAGAAGTTATCTCTGGAGTTTAAATCCTGCAATTTCAGTCTATATGAATAGCCTACTGCTGAAAGAAGAGCTCCTACGATAATTCCTATAAATGCAAGGGCTACGATTACCATAATCATACTGGAGCCGGTGTTATTTAATTTTTTAAATAGCTTTTTAATTTTCTTCAACTATTTTTCCCCCTTTGGTCCAGTAAGTATAATAGTATTTGCATCATCTCTTACTACTTCATTTCCATTCTGATCATAGATAATATTTCCACTATTGTCAGTCTTAATAGGAATCATAGTAACAGTAACTGTTCTTAATCTGTCGTCATATCTTGTATCTTCACTAATTGGTTTAATTAAAGTTCTGTCATAGTCCTGCTTAGGGAAACCACTATACGCTGCTTTTTCTGAATTCACCAAGTTAAATGCAGTGAACTCTGAAGCAGAAGCGAAAAACTGTGACTTGGAACCATTATCCTCAGTATTAAGGTTTGTATAGATTGCCATATCCTCAACATCGCTGTGTGCCTTTGCCACATGAATTGCTACTGAATTGTCCATAAGGAACTGTTCGTACGCTGTCTGGGATGCCAAATCATCAGCCTCCGGAGCAACTGTGGTATAGGTATAGCTATCCATTTTTTTATCATATTCAGCCTGCTTTGCTGAGCCTGATGCTGCATAAATAGCGTGATCAACTGGCTTATAGATGTAAAGCTTAGCATCCTTAACATAATTATCAATTAAGATGTAGTCATTAGCTGCATAGGTTACATCATATAATCCATTACCATAGTCAACAATTTCTGATACGAATGGCTGATATTCAAAATAAATAGCAGGACACTCATCCATATAAAACTTCTGACTGAATACATTATAGCTAAGCTGCTCGTCAACCGGCACGCCATCTAATGAATAATAACAATCATAGACTACATCGGCCTTAACAAGGTAATATACCTCGTTATCTGGCTCGGTGAATTTTTCAACATATATCTTAGTCAGCTTAGTCATAACAGGAGCATAACCATGCTGAAGAAGTATATTATCACCTTGACTATGGAGCATACCAAGCTCCCACTCTTCATAGTTTATCTTCTTAAGACTATCCATAGCCATAGAGAATAACGCCTTCTCGGCCTGCTCATCAAAGTTAGCAGCTGTACCATTAATCATGGCTACTGTCTGATAATCCAAATTCTGCATGTTACCAAGGTTAGTATCGTTAGGGTTACCTACATAGGTTGTATCCTCAACGACAACACTTATAACATTACCACTACCATCAAGAAGAACTGCACTACCCTCGTTGGTTAAAGTATAACCTGCAGGAACATCATCCTTAGCTATATTGTACTTAATGCTAAGACCCTCGCCTGTATTCTTATTCTTAAGACCCCTAATCTCTGTTGCAAGATTATCTACAGTCATAACTCTGTTATATACCGCATTATCTGGTCCCAGCTTTACATTCTTAAGAGTGAATGTATCTACAGAATAATTAACATTGTTAGTAACATTGCCTGCTGCATCCTTAACCGGATTACCGGAAGCGTCTGCTATAGTAACAGCATTACCAGTCTCATCTACAAGAGAACAATAATTTACACTTGTTGATGTAGAGAATGAAAGCTCCGGATTCTCATTAACCATCTGGATATACTTTGCTTCATATATCTCCTGAGGAGTTGTCTGTCCCTCCTCTAAGGAGTATGAAGCTTCTTCATTAACATATTGCTGCTCCTTCGCCTGACGGCTAACCTTCATGGTCTGAGCAAACTGCTTGATAATAGGTGTTAAAAGTAATGTTAAAACGGCCATGGCTATAACAATTTCTATCAAAGAGAAACCTTTATTATTCTTATTTGCCATAAATCCTCATCCTCTCTTAGTATACCTTTACAACACCTGTCTTACTTCCAATTTCAAATCTTGGAGAAGTTGTATCGTCTCCCTCAACCTTTACATATACTGGAACATCAGTTGAGTTCTCAATCTTAACCTTAACTCCGTTAGTATCATTTGAATCTACTCTTTCATTAGAATCTACATATACTGTAAGCTCATTATCTGCAAGCTCCATAGTGTATGACTCTGAACCGATTGCGTAAGTAACCTTGTTCTTACCATCCTCCTCAGCAACTGTAATAGTAACATCTACTACACTGTTGTCTGCGCTAGTTACATATGTATCACTTCCGCCTGCTGAAAGAATAATTCCATCAGTTGAATCGTTGTTAGCATTGTTAAGTGCTACTAAGATGTCATGATCAGCTGAGATTGAAGCACCGTCATCTGAATCATGTGATGATGAAGTAGGAGCCACTGCACCCTCTCCGCCTAAGAATGGGTTATAAACACCATTGTCTACATTAACTGATACTGTATCTGCTACTCTTCCTTCGCCAGCTACACAGTATGCATTAAGATCGATAGTACCTGAATAAATATCATCGTTAGCATTATATGAAATATTGAATGCTGAAATGTTCATTCTGTACTTATAAGCCATTATGTAATCGATAAAGTCCTTAAGACCCTCGTATGAACCCTCGTAAACGATAGGAAGCTTAGCTGTATAACACTCATAGCCAGCTGCTGACTCAGAATCCTCTGCTTCTGCTGAACCAGTTAAAGTGTAGTATAAGTTTGGCTGTCCAAGTCCTACTGAGTTAACATCAAACTGAAGGTTACCCTTATCCTTCTCAACACCCTTGATGAACATTACTGAAATCTCCTGATCAAGAGTTGCTGGGAAATGTGAAACAACCTCATCAAAGTAAACCTTATTCACTTCGATTTCAGCAAGGTACTCATCTCTGTGAGCATCCTGTGCCTTAAGATCTGCAAGCTTAGTTTCAAGAGTTGAATTCTCTGCTTCGATTGACTTCTTGTCATCCATATTAGGCTTAAACACATACATATATGTCAAACCAAGTACTGCGATAGTCGCTAATACTAATAAAATTTTAATATTACTCTTACTCATCTTATTATACCCCCTTTAATTACTCAGCTGTCTCTTCTGTAGTTTCAGTTACAGGCATTACATAGCTTGCAGTTACTGTGAATGTATATCTGATATCGCCAGACTTCTCATCCTCAATTTCAGTAATACTTGCTACATAAGCGTCACTGATACAATCAATTGTCTTAAGCTGCATAATAAAGTCTGCTATAGCATCATAGCTTGTTGATACTGCAGGAATAGTAATTCCTTCATTACTTGAAGTAAAGCCTTCTATTACAATACTTGTTGGAATCTTATTCTCAAGCTCTGTAATGAACTCTCTAGCGTTCTCGTTAAGCTGGTATGTAGTTAATACCATAGTACTTACATCAAGAACAAGGTTTCTAGAAGACTCTAAATCGTTAACGATCTGCTCTATATCACTAAGTCTTGCAATATCCGCCTCAAGCTGTGCCTGCTTATCAAGAGCCTCCTGCTTGCCATTAATAGAGATATAAGCCATGGCTGCTGCTCCAATAGCTGCAAGTACAAGTACTGCAACGAATGGTGCTACGCTTCCACTTCCACCTGAAGACTTTATTTTGCCAGATGCGTCAGGTAAATCAAAGCCCATAGGATCAAATGCTGCACCTATAGGAGTTACAAGGTATACAGGATTGTATACCTTAAGGTCGATGCTTGGATCAAACTTAATATTATATAAGCTATCCATAATTCTTGTGCTTACATTAAGCTGAATCTTAAAGAGACCATCGATACCTCTAATTAAAGCACCGTCACCAGTAAGGAATACATCCTCAATTGGCTTATCCGGGTTCTTAGAAGCATAGAAGTCCATAACTCTTCCTATATTATTAATAAGATATCTAAATGCTCCAGTAGCCTCGTTATCGTCAAAGTCTACTGTAATAAGTCTGTCATTCTGAAGTAATGTCATAGCTGTAGTTGCATCTACACCCTTCTCATCCATTACTACATTAACTACTGAGTTAGTACCATATGGAACTGTTCTCTGAAGAAGAAGGTTGTCACCCTGTACAATGTTAAGTACTGTTGACTCGCTTCCTAACTGGATTACCATGGTTGTAGCATTAGCATTAGTCTGTGTCTTAATAAGCTGAAGCATTGAGTTACCGATGTAATCAAGTGCTACTACATTAAGTCCTGCCATCTCAGCCAAATCATAGTATGACTTAACCATATGTGATGGAGCAGCAACAGCTAAAACTCTAATCTGCTTGTTGTTCTCCTCATCAACTACTGTCTCAAGTACAGTATGAGAAACCACATAATCCTCTATATTTACAGGGAAATACTCTGATGAGTTTGAATTGATGATTCCTCTGATTTTATTCTCCTTTACAAAAGGTATAACTACCTCTCTGTTAACAATCTTAGCTGAAGAAAGTACGAATACTGCATTCTTATTACTAATTCCTCTAGCTGCGAGATTTTCCTTGATTGCTGCTGCAATCTTCTCTGGCTCCTTAATAGTTCCATCCTCGAATGAATCCTCCGGAGTCTCAAAAATAATAACATTATGAATGTTAGTCTGCTTCTTTGCTGAAGCTGTTAATTCGATTATTGTAATACTTTCATTTGTGATATCAATTGATAACAACTTATTGCTCTTTGCCATTCTTTATAGCCTCCCTCGCTAATCAGTGATTTAATAATTTTTTTAAGGACTAATAGGTAGCCCACATACTCAGGTACCAGCTCACGAGCTGCTCACCCCATATCATTGCTACAAAAACGCCCGCTGATAAGTACGGACCAAACGCCAACTCTCTGCCGGCCTTTTTTATAGCCATTATTGACAGATGTATAATAGAACCAATTACACATCCCAGCAAAAATGCTATAATATTAAGCTGCCAGCCCAATAGTAAGCCGGTTGCTGCCATAAGTTTAATGTCGCCGCCTCCTATGCCTCTGCCCTTTGTTATAAGGAACAGCAAGAATAAAAAACCGCTGACCGCAAACAAACCGATTACATACTGACTCCAGTTACCTATATCAGTAACAAGTCTAATCAGTCCTAAAAGTAATATAAAAATGTTAAACCCTATTGGGATTTCATGGGTGCGCCAGTCAATTACACTTAGCGCAAGTAAGGCAGAAGCACACAGGCAATAAAGAATGCATTCTACACTAATACCGCATGCGAGGTACAATATTACATATATTATTCCATTCAGAGCCTCCACTATAGGATACTGAGCGGATATATGCGTTCTACAATGCCTGCATTTTCCACCTAAAAACAAATAACTAAACAGTGGGATAAGCTCATACCAGCTTAATACATGCCCACAGGTCATACAATGAGACCTTGTAAGAGTAACGCTTTCCTTTATAGGAATTCTTAATATGACCACATTAACAAAGCTTCCTATTACAACTCCATATAAACCAAAAAAAACACTAAACACTATAATATCTAGCATAAACCATTAACCCTTCCATGTTCATTGTATTAAAATACAGCCAAATTCCACCTGGCGAATCAGGTGGAATAATGACTATATAAAATTCAGATTTTACTGATACTCATCACAGATGTTTGGACAAATCTGGAACTGTTCCTTATCTGTACCAACACATCCTACATCTGTATCATCATTTGCTGTAAATGTAGCTGTAGTTGAAATGAATACATAAACTGTACCCTTCTTTGATACAACACCTACAAAGTAAGCTGGATCTGCTGCAGTTGAATCGCCTGAAGCGTTCTTTCTGTACTTAAGCTTTGGAGTCTTCTCACCAATGTTAGTTCCGATTTCTGTCTCAGCCATAGTCTTGATATCAGCAATTGCCTTACCATTGATCTTTCCATCTGTACCTGTACCAGCGTTTGAAATAGATACAGCACTTGAAGCTGATGAGCTAGTTGGCTCGCCTGGAGTTACACAAATGTAACAGTAGTTAGATGTAGTAGTGATGTACTCGTAAATTGTCTCGTTACCAAGAGCTGTCTCGATAGCTGTCTTAATAGTCTTAGCTGATGAAACATCATTTGACTTTCTTGACTTATCAATGTATCTGATAAGTGCTGGTGCGATAGCACCTGCAAGGATCGCCATAATAGCGATAACGATAATAAGCTCTACGAGTGAGAAACCTTTGTTGTTCATTTTCTTCATAAATTTTCTCTCCTTTTCTTTTTATAGTTTCTTTAAATTATATATGATAAAGCTGCCGTCCTCGCCCAACAGCTGTTATCCGTATGTAAGTGACTCTTAGTATGAATCAACTGCGTCGTACATACTAAGCATAGGTGAGTAGATAGCAAGGACAATACCACCAACTACAACACCCATAATAACTATGATAAGTGGCTCCATCATAGCTGTAAGTGCATCAGTTGCATCATTAACTTCCATCTCGTAATAATCTGCAACCTTATCAACCATCTCTTCGATATTACCAGTTTCCTCACCAATCTTAATCATCTGAGGTAACATAGTAGGGAAGAGTTCCATATCTCTAATAGGCTTTGAAAGAGGTACACCCTTTGCAACCTGAACCTTAGCGTCAAGTAAGCCTTCTCTTATTATTCTGTTATTGTTCATCTTAGCAACCTGCTCTATAGCATCGATAAGTGGAATACCAGACGCAAGAAGTGTACTAAGTGTTCTTGAGAAAGTAGCTGCTGCTGACTTAACTGTAAGATTACCAAAGATAGGTGCCTTAATAGCAATCTTTGAGTAAAGAAGTGAACCGGCGTCTGTCTTACCAAAGGCAATAGCCGCACCAACGATAGCAGCGATAACCAAAACAACTATGTACCACTTCTCCTGAAGGAAGTTACTGAAGTTAACCAGCATCTGTGTAGCCCAAGGAAGTTCAGAACCCAAATCGTTGAACATCTCCTCGAACTGAGGGATAACTCCTACAAGAAGAACTACAACTACAGCGATAACTACAATAAGGATAACACAAGGATATGTCATAGCACCCTTTACCTTAGATTTCAGCTTATTAGCATTCTCAAAGTGAGTTGTAAGTCTCTCGAAAGCAACCTCAAGGTTACCTGACATCTCACCAGCCTGAACCATGTTAACCAGGATAGTTGGGAAAATCTTAGGATTGATTCTAAATGCATCTGCAAGAGAACCACCCTTCTGTACGAAGGCCTGAGCTTCTCTTAAGCCTCTCTGCAAGGTCTTATTATCCATCTGCTCTGACATCATCTCCAGTGCCGCTATAACAGTAACACCGGCATTAAGTACTGCCACGAACTGCTTACAGAATACTGCCAAGTCCTTATCCTTAACCTTCTTACCGCCAACCTTCTTGCCAGCGCCCTGCTCCTTAAGCTCCTGAACTATATAGCCCTCAGCTTTGAGCTTTTCTTTTGCTTTGTCTTCGTTCACGGCCTCAACGACACCCTTCTTGGTCTTGCCGCCTTTGTCCATGACTTTGTAATTGTATTGTGCCATTTAATACTCCTCCGACCCAAAATTTTTAAAAATGAACAAAATATTAACATTGTATCTATTGTGATATTACACCATTACATATTTTTTTGCAATATTATTAGATAATTTTTTAACATTTTGTGAATTTTGTACAAAAATATTTATTACATCTGCTTCTTCATACCAGCCTGATCCTGTGCGTAGATAAGTGCATTATCTCTGGTAATGCTACCATTCCTGTATAATTCTAAGATGAAATCATCCATGGTAACCATTCCCTGAGCTCTACTTGTCTGAATATGGGACTGAATCTGGTGTGTCTTCGCATCTCTTATAAGGCTTCGAATAGCCGGTGTAGCAAGCATAACCTCGAAGGCTGCAACTCGACCATTACCGTCTGCTGTCGGAATAAGAGACTGTGATATAACGCCCTCAAGTACCATAGAAAGCTGGATTCTTGTCTGCTGCTGCTGATGTGGTGGGAATACATCGACTATACGGTCGATAGTAGACGCCGCACCAATTGTATGAAGTGTGGAGAATACCAAGTGACCAGTCTCAGCTGCTGTTATGGCAGTTGAAATTGTCTCAAGGTCTCTCATCTCTCCTACCAGGATTATATCAGGATCCTCACGGAGTGCAGCTCTAAGTGCATTGGCATATGTAAGTGTATCCATACCAATCTCTCGCTGGTTAACAACTGACTTCTTGTGCTTATGTACATACTCGATAGGATCCTCAAGTGTAATAATATGGTCAGTCAAATTCTCATTCGCCTTATTAATAATAGAAGCAAGTGTTGTTGACTTACCTGAACCTGTAGGTCCTGTTACAAGTACAAGTCCTCTCTTCTTCTTATAAAGCTGTACTACTGAATCAGGAATACCTAACATATCAGGTCTTGGTATCTGAGTATCAACCTTTCTGTATGCAGCAGCCATGTTACCTCTATCCATGAATACATTAACACGGAATCGTCCAGTCTCAGCTGACGCATATGAGAAGTCAACCTCTCCTCTCTCCTTAAGTATAGCTTTGTGTCTCTCGTGCATAGTAGAGCCTATAGCTTCTGCTACATCCTGAGGTCCAAGTGGTGGAACCTCTACCTCTGTAAGCTTACCATGAATACGAAGCTTCGGTGGTATACCACAAGCTATGTGAATATCGGATGCATTCTGCTCTACAGCAAATGCAAGCAATTCCTTCATGTCTAACATAATACTTTATATCTCCTTTATTTTAATATTCATCACCAGTGGTATAAACAATCTTCTTCATCTCCATCATAGATGTTATACCATTAATTACATGCTTTGCAGCTCCCATCTTAAGAGTGAGCATACCCTCTGATAAAGCCTGCTTCTCAATTACATCTGCTGTAGCACCCTTAGCTATAACAGCCTGAAGCTCCTTAGATACAGGCATCATCTCGTACACACCAATTCGACCTGCATAGCCAGTGTCACCACAAAGGGTACAGCCTACCGGCTCGTATACGATTACATCCTCGTCCTCATCCTCAACACCAAGAATCTTCTTCTCTTCGGATTCAGCAAGTCTAGGCTGCTTACATGATGTACAAAGTCTTCTTACAAGTCTCTGGGCGATAACTCCAACCAAGGCATCTCCTGCTACATATGGCTCGATACCCATATCAATAATACGAGTAACTGTTGATGCAGCTGAGTTTGTATGGAGTGTAGATACAACAAGGTGACCTGTGATAGCGGCCTGAACCGCAATTGCAGCAGTCTCACCATCTCGAATCTCTCCTATCATGATGATATCAGGGTCCTGACGAAGGATAGAACGAAGTGCTGCCGCAAATGTCATCTCCGCCTTAACATTAACCTGTACCTGATTGATACCATCTATATTAGCCTCTACAGGGTCCTCAACTGTGATGATGTTAACATCCTCTGTATTAAGCTCACTAAGCGATGTGTAAAGGGTTGTTGACTTACCGGAACCTGTAGGTCCTGTAACCAGGATAATTCCGTGTGGGTTACTAAGTATACCATCGAACACCTTAAGTGTTTCAGGATCAAATCCAAGTGCGCTCTTAGGCTTTGTAAGACCGTCCTTGGAGGTAAGTCTCATAACTGTCTTCTCTCCATACACTGTAGGGAGCATAGAAACTCTGACATCAAACTCTCTTCTGTCTACCATGATGGTAATACGACCATCCTGTGGTTTTCTCTTCTCTGCAATATCCATACCGCCAATAATCTTGATACGGGCACTAATTGCTGACAAGAGACTATAATCATATGTCATAACCTGTTTGAGAGCACCATCTATACGGTATCTAACTCTTACACTCGACTCAAGCGGTTCAATATGTATATCCGAAGCTCTCTGTCTTACACCACCCTCAATAATCTGCTTAACAAGAAGTACTACCGGCGAGTTCTCAATATCCTCATTAATAGCTTCCTCCTCTGCAGATGTAAGACCATCCTGCTCCATCTCTCTACGGTACTGTTCCGCAGCCTCCATAGCCTGCGAGTTACCATAATACTTACCAATGGCTTCATTCATATCATCTTCCATTGCAAGCAACGGTTCAACCTGCAAATTAGTAGATATGCTAATATCATCAATAGCATTAAGATCCATAGGATCTATCATAGCTACCTTAAGCACATTAGGATTATTAGGGTCAATCTCTATAGGCATAACCTTGTACTTATTTACAAGGGTCTCTGGGATTAGTTTGAGCACAGTATCCTCTAATCTACACGCCTTAAGCTCAACATAATCGATTCCCATCTGTGTAGTAAGAACTGTAACAAGAAGATCCTGGCTAATGAAACCAAGCTCCAATATTACATTACCAATTCTACCACCATGTTCTTTTTGGTAAGCAAGTGCCTCCATAAGCTCGTCTTCTGTAATAGCCCCAGCTTCTACAAGCAAATCACCTACACGAATCTTTTTTCTTCCACTACTTATTCGCATAGCACAATACCTCTCATAATAATAAATTTAATCTATGTTATTATAGCATAATCACAAATAAAATAAAAGGTTTTTTTACCAGTTACGACAATATTTATTATATAAGAAAAACACCAATCATTCTCCTAACAAGCACGCCCAACAGCTAGTATAAAGCATATGTAAAAAACGGTATTATCATAAGCCCATAATCGTATAGTCCATGGGATAAGGCCGCTGAATAAAAGGTAAAGTCTTTACAGAAATATTTTAGATATCCCCATATTAGCCCCCAAACAAAGGCTATAATCAAAAGCACATTGCCTGCCACATAAAGATGAGCCACAGAAAACAGACATGCAGATATAAAAGGTGCTATAATTTTGAATTTACCCAGCATATCAATAAGATAATCCTGTATCATAACTCTATATGTAAATTCTTCCATATATCCAACCATTATCAAATAATACACTGATATATACACCTTGTACCAATTATGATTTGCAAACATTGCAGTTTCATTGGTCATGGCAAGGCCACCATTTTTTATGGCAATTACAGTAAGCAGCAAAGCCGCCAAAAGCAAGCCTAATATAGTTTGTTTTATGATTCCCTTAGGAAACAAATCTTTAATCCGCCTTTTATCAATTACAAAAATCACAATAGCCGGTATGGCTGACAGAAGCGGCATAAAAAATTTAAACACTCTATATGCTTTGAGTGGCATATAATCAATTATGTCTGAATTAACCCAATAGCACACTAGGGAACCTATCACCAGAAACAACAGTTTTTTTACCTTCCCCGGCACCTCAATACGAACATTTAATTTTTTAATTTTTTCCCAATCCAATTGCAACAAAACCTCCTATCTTTTTCTTTAGTTTATTTATGAATAGATTTTTAAATTATTGGAAAAGCACTTTTTCCATCCACATCACATAATATATACAAACAGACTGGTGAGGGTTATATATTTGAACACATTCAAACAGCCTCTTTCCAACGATGAAGAAATCCATTATCTTAAGCTGGCAAAACAAGGGGACTTAAAAGCTAGAAATCTCCTTGTGGAATATAACCTTAGACTTGTAGCTCACATTGCAAAGAAATATTATTCTGCAGACAGAGATACTGATGATTTACTTTCCATAGGAACCATCGGTTTAATCAAAGCTGTTAACACCTTTGACAGTAGCAAGGGCAATAGATTGGTAACATATGCCTCCAGATGTATCGAAAACGAAATCCTCATGCGTCTTAGGCAGGAGCGAAAGGAATCCAAAGAGGTATCTATACACGAGCCAATCGGAACCGATAAAGAGGGTAACGAAATAAGTCTCTTAGATATTATAAGCAGTGACGAGGAAGGTATGTTGAATACCATAATAGACAGAGAGTGTCTAAATCACATATCACACATCTTCACCAGAGTCCTAGACGAAAAGGAACAACAGGTCATGATTCACCGTTACGGCTTATTTGGTCACAGGGAGCTAACCCAAAGAGAAGTGGCAACCCTTTTAAACATTTCCCGTTCCTATGTGTCTCGGATAGAAAAAAAGGCACTGCTTAAGCTTCGCAGTGCCTTGATCTTATAATCATTCCTCTAGACAATCCTGCATTGTCGCTAACCTTTAGATATAAAAGCTGCTTAGGGTGCGGGGCTGACTCCACAGGATGCATACGTTCGTCGAACATTGCATCCACCTTTACATAGTGATTGTCTCCGTTGAAGTTCATTATATTAATTTCATCCCCCACGCCGAACTTATTCTTCTGATGTATCTGAATAAGTCCATCCTCATTTATATCTTCTATAATCCCCAGATAGGTATAGTTTTTGATGTATGTGTTATTATCATATATCTGACTTGTCTCATCGGTCTTACCAAAATAAAAGCCTGTGGTAAATTGTCTGAAGGTACAGGCAGATATCTCCTCGTCATAGTAATCCTGTCTTGAACGATAGCGCTCCTCAGATTCAAAATAGTCATCGATGGCCTGTCTGTAGGTTCTTGTGACAACAGCCACATACAAGGCAGTCTTCATTCTACCCTCTATCTTAAAGGAGTTAATCCCTGCCTCTATCATCTCAGGAATATATTTTATCATACACAAATCCTTAGAGTTGAATATATATGTTCCCCTATCATCCTCTTCTATAGGCAGATATTCTCCCGGACGTTTCTCCTCCACTATGGAGTATTTCCATCTGCAAGGATGTGTGCAGGCACCCTTATTAGCATCCCTTCCTGTAAAATAACTGCTAAGCAGACATCTTCCAGAATAGGAAATACACATAGCTCCATGCATAAATGCCTCAATCTCCATATCCTCCGGAATATTATCTCTTATAGTTCTAATCTCCTTCAAGGATAGCTCTCTAGCCGCCACCACTCTGGTAGCTCCTTGATTATACCAAAAATTATATGTGAGATAATTGGTGTTATTAGACTGGGTACTAATATGAATCTCTATCTCCGGCAGAATCTGTCTGGCCAAAGTAAATATTCCTGGATCAGATATAATAAAGGCATCTATTTTCTCATGAAGTCCATATTCTCTAATATCATTGAAGTATTTCTTAACGCCCTCTATGTCATCATTATGAGCAAATATATTTACGGTTACATACAGCTTCTTACCTGCTCCGTGAACATAATCAGCTGCCTCCACCATCTCCTCTAAGGTGAAGTTACCTGCCTTTGCTCTAAGACCAAACTTCTGACCACCAATATATACCGCATCTGCGCCATAATCTATGGCAACCTTTAAAACCTCCAGGCTTCCTGCGGGTATTAACAATTCTGGTTTTTTCTTATCCATTATTCAACCACCTATATTTATCTCTTAATAGATATAGCCACTCCATCCCCAACAGACAGTATAGCTGTATCCAATCTATCATCATGGGTAATAGTGTACAAATACTCTCTCATTCTTTCGTGAATGGTTCTGTTTCGTTTGTCCACTGTAAAATGCGATTCAAGCACATCTCCATCCTGAAGCACATTGTCAGATATTATTACTCCTCCCGACTGCACTACCCTCATAACCTCCGGATAGTAGTTAATATACTGACCCTTGGCCGCATCAACAAAAGCAAAATCATAGTGCTCATCAGGCAAGGTTTTAAGCACATCATATGCATCTCCCTGAAGCACAGTAATAGTATCCGTTTTATTCACATTATCTATATTAGCTCTGGCAACTTTTACTCTTTCCTCATCTAGCTCAATGGTGGTGATTTTGCCACCTATAGCCATAAACTGACTCATATATATAGAAGAATAGCCTACTGCAGTCCCTATCTCCAAAATCTGCATAGGCTTCTTCACAATTAGCTGCGTCTTAAGTAATTCTTTGGTTTCCTTTCGCATAACCGGAACCCTGTCTCTTACGGCGTCAGAGTATATCTTGCCAAGTGCACCCTCATCATCAGCTATATAAGACTTGATAAAAGAGGATATTCTCTCTAGCGACATTCCTTCTGTACCCTGCAAGCTTATTCTTCCTCCTCGCCTGTATCAAGATCACATATTATCTCTAATATCTCATCATAATTCATAGATGCGGAAAGTCCAAACTTTCCAGTTTTAATCTTATCACCATAGCCTTTAACCTTTACCTTGGCAAAGAACACATACTTGTCATCAATAATCTCTCCGTCCTCTAATGCCTGACCTATCTCGAGAATAGTCGAATCGGCTGGTATCTCCACTACCACATACTCAGTAGACCCCGGTGACTTACACACATCACCAAACACACTGTAGGTAAAATTAAAAGCATAGGAGAATACCTTAATAATAAGGAATACAATAAGCACATTAATAAGTAAGCTACCTGTAAACCCAGCAGAGCGCTTAAGACCTTTTCTAATATTATTAGGAGCCAGCATCTGTTCAAGTGTACTCTTCTTTTTCTTAGAAGCACTCTTCTTAGTCTTTGACTTAGCAGCTTTTGCCGGCTTCTGAGACACATCTACCCTAGTATTCTTTTGTTCCTCTTGATTAATATTGTTATTACTCATTTAAATAATCAAACTCCAATCCTTCTGCAATAGAACAGTAAACCTCCTGCATCATCTTACAGATTCTCTGTTCCGCCTTCAAAAACTCACTGACAATAGAATTATGCAACAGCTCGTCATAATCTCTAACCAAATTACATACCTCATCATAAGGATTTACACCCTGTCTATTCTGAAGCTCATAATTACGATTCCTGAATTCCCGAAGCTT
>JAZPXZ010000076.1:0-16368 GCA_045543915.1 Wujia sp. | reverse complement strand
AGAAAAAATATATACAGATAAAAAACAACTATTCTTAGATAATGATTTTAGTCGTTATTATTTTAAGGGGGAAAATAATGATTTAGAGTGGATAAAAAATATGTATAAAATAAATAATGAAAAAGAAGATGGAAAAGATATAGTATAGTGATATGCAATTCAACCACAAGTATATTGCATTTCTTAATCCCGTAAGAGTAAAATAGGTTTTAATCTTACGGGATATTTATATAATTATAGATACTATATAGCAAAGGAGGTTGCCATATGAGCAGATTTTTCATAACCGGAGATACCCACGGGGAGATAGATACAGGAAAATTAAGTAATAGAAATTTTATCACACATAAAGAGCTATCAAAGGATGATTACCTAATCATTACTGGTGATTTTGGATGCTGTTGGTACGGGGATAAGAATATAGAAATTACAAATCCTGGATATGAGGTACCTCCTAGGCATCGAACTATGGTAGGTAAGGATTACTATATGCTGGATTGGTATGAGTCTAAGAACTACACTACATTATTTGTAGATGGTAATCACGAGAACCATAAGCTGCTTAATACATTTCCTGTAGAGGAGTGGAACGGCGGTCTTGTACATAGAATTAGACCATCTGTTATACATCTTATGCGTGGGCAGGTGTACGAGATTGATGGTAAGAAGTTTTTTACTATGGGTGGAGCAAGGTCCTCAGATATAGCATACAGAACACCGGATGTATCCTGGTGGGAGGAGGAACTTCCTACTGAAGAAGAGATAAAAATAGCAGTAGCTAATTTAGACAAGCATAATTGGAAGGTGGATTATGTTATAAGTCATTGCTGTGGTAATGATATTGTGCTTAAGCTTAAAAGCCATAACGCCCAAAGGGATATATTGACGGATTTCTTTCAGAGTATAGATAAAACCTTGGATTATAAGATGTGGTATTTTGGCCATCATCATATGGACGAGCAGGTGGATGAAAAGCACAGAGTGCTTTATCATGATATTGAAGAGATACTATAGGTGTAGAAAAATTTGACTTACCGTTAATTTTCAGTTGTGCATTATTCCTAAAAACACACCTTGGGGTATATATTTATTTTCTACCCAATAGACAAAGAAAATTTAAAAGTATAATTTGGCTTTTGACCAAATAAACAAAAATACTACCCAGAAACTTTGACGGTTTAGGGTAGTATTTTTGTTGCTTTTAAAAGTGCCTTGTTTTTTGATTACCCTAAGAGTAAGATTGGCATTACTCCGGGAGAGATAATAGATTTTAGAAAAATAATTAGTTTTATTTTTAAGAAAAGGAGATGGTTAATATAGAAGAAGATAAAAGATTCTTTGGTAGTCATCATAATATGAATAAACAGAAATATTACACATTAGAAGAATTAAAAGTTGGAATGGAAGTATCAATTGCTAGTTTAGATATTATTTATAATACTAGAATTTTATTAGATAAAGAAAGCTTTGTAAGGGATTTAGATGAGGAATAGAAGCTTAAGTACAAGGAGGACAAGGACTTTGAATGATAAGAACAAAGCAAATCATAAGCTAGATATAAATGATGTAAATCTTGATGTAGATTATGAAGAATTACTTTTTCTAGAAAGTTATTTGATGCATGAGGTAAAGAGAAAGGGTGTATCTAGTTTTGTGGAGGAATATGAGAAGAATATAGAAGTATTTCATGAAGCATGGGATGAATTGAAATTTTGCTTTTTACTTTCCCTACTTGGATGTTTTGATAAATCTTTTTCCTATCCAGAAGAAGTCAGGTTAGATAAGTTTATTTTGAATCCTTATGTTCATTATAATTATGTGATGTTTGGAGAACAGGTAGATGTTCAAGAGTTATATGACAAATCATTAAAACCATTTAGAGACAGAGGATTTCTGTTTGATAGCTTGAGTGGAGCTATTTAAGTGTATTTTAGAAAAAAGGAGATGTGTAATATGCCATTAGTAGTGAAGAATAACAAACAAGTAAATACGGTACATAAAGACTTTACAAAGAATGGAGAACTACTATTAGGGAAGTTCTCAATGTGCCAGTTTACCAAGGATAATTTGGAGAATGCCATTAGGACTCTAAAGGCAGCAGGGTATGAACTCAAGAGTGAGAGTATATTATGTGATGGTATGGGATTGCTGAATAGAAGTGATATAGAGGATATATCTGATATTGTATCACCCCAGTATATGCATATACCAGTATGCTTTATTGATTTGGAGTACAGGGATGAAGAGACAGAGGATAGTATTGGTATTAAAATATCCCATAATCATTATTCTCACATTATATGTGTTCCAAGTAACAAAGCTGTTATGTGGTTGTCCAGGTATTGGGAAGATAAGGATGTGGACGGATTATACAACCATCATTTCTTAGCAACTTTGTCAGATGAAAGAGAGGATATAGATGTTTTTATGGAGAAATATGAAAGATTAGGTATGGAGACATATATAACTCAGGTTGAGTTGCCAAAGTCGTATTTTAAGATACCGCTTAGATAAAATAGTTAATTGTTTTTTGAATACTGTTAGTTGAAGAAAAGAGGAAAAACAATATGAATAATTTTATGATTAGCAAAAAACTTTTGATTGTAAATAGTTTTATAGAATTAGTGAAGAAAGCACTTATATTAGTGTTATTTTCAACAATTTGTATATTGATTAGTGCCTTTTTAAAAAACAATGTAATCCGTATGTTTTGGGTAGATGGCATATCCATGGAGAATACTCTTCATGAAAACGATATTTTGTTAGTATCCAGGGTATCTGATATTGATAGAGGTGATGTGATAGTGATTGATATGCCTTTTGGCCGTTTAGTTAAAAGGTGTGTTGCTTTACCAGGAGATTCTGTCTATTTCAATGATAGTAAATTATATGTGAACAATATGCTGGTGGATGAGCCTTATATAAAACAGGAGGGGAAGACGAAGGCCGGGCACTTAAATAGAAATATAACACTTGGTGAAGATGAATATATTGTTTTAGGGGACAATAGGAACAATAGCAAGGATAGTAGATCATTTGGAGTTGTAAAAGGCAATAATATCATTGGAGAAGTAAAATATAAGATTGGAATTGATTTTGGAAATAATATATATGCTAAGCAATTATCTCCTTTAATAAATCTTCTTGGTGTGATTATAGGAATAATACTGTTGATGTTATTTGTTCCTAGGTTTGTAAGTATTTTAGCTGATGTGATAGGTATTGTTGTAAAGACACATGGGGATGAGCTTATGATGCTTGTTTTATCAGATTATCTAAAGAAAAAAATATGCCATATAGCAGTAATCATTATCTTAGGTATTTTAATAATAAGCTCTTTAGTTTCTGGTACAGGAATAAATATGATGGCTTGGCTTCTTAAAATGACAGAACATAGAGTGTAATTATACCACTAGTTGATTGATTAAAGTTTACGGGGTGATGTATATTTTAAGCAAAGAAATGAGATTAGGAGGTTGGTAATATGCCAGTACATGATGATTTAGGACTTCGTATGAAGTCATATTATGAACAGATTTCAAAGACTAAGCTGATGAGAAGAACACCAGTTATTATTCGTATAGATGGAAAAGCATTTCATACATTTACAAGGGGATTTGCAAAGCCCTTTGATATGGTGCTTATGAAATCTATGCAGGAAACCACAAAGTATCTTTGTGAAAATATCCAAGGCTGCGTGTTAGGATATACCCAGTCTGACGAGATAACTCTGTTACTGATTGATTATCAAAAGTTTGAAACCTCAGCATGGTTTGATTACGAGGTGCAGAAGATGTGTAGTATAGCCGCAAGTATGGCTACTATGGCTTTTAATAGGTTGTTTAAGGATAATGTAGATGCATATATTAGGGATAATGAAGCTGGAGGGCTGGTAGAGATTTATTCTAAGGCAGTTAATAAGGGAGCTATGTTTGATGCACGAGTATTTAACATTCCTAAGGAAGAGGTTACAAATTGTATCTATTGGAGACAAATTGATGCTAGTCGAAATAGCGTGCAGATGGTGGGACAAGCATATTTTAGCCACAAGCAGCTTCAGAATAAGTCCTGTAGCAATATTCAGGATATGTTGATGGAAGACCATAATATTAACTGGAATGATTTTACAGTGCCCCAGAAGAGAGGTACAGCAGTAATTAAGGTGACCAAGGAGCTTGTTACAGAGGAAGGTGGCCAGCCACAGCTTAGAAGTGAGTGGATTATAGATGAGAATATTCCTATCTTCAAAGGTGAAGGTAGGGAGTATATTGAGAAGCTTGTGATGGTGGGAGATTAAGAAAAAAGGAGTGATAAAATGTCAGAAAGAGCATTAGCTCATATAGAAAAGATTGAGTGGATTAAGCCTATAGAGGGGGCAGACAATATTGAATTAATAGGAGTGCTAGGCTGGGTATGTATAGCTAAAAAGCAGGAGTTTAAGGAAGGTGATTTAGCTGTATATATCGAAATCGACAGCAAGTGTCCTAAGGAGGATGAAAGATTTGCATTTTTAGAGTCTAAGGGTTATAAGGTTAAAACTATGAAGTTAGGTAAGTTCAAGGTGTTTAGCCAGGGACTTGCATTGCCGATTGAATTGTTTCCAGAGCTTAAGGGTAAACATGTTGGCAGTGATGTAACAGAACAGCTTAAGATTACATACAGTAATCCTGATGATGTAGCTAGAAAGGCTGAAAAGCCAAGTGGCGATGCAAAGTATAATGCTATGATAAACAGAAGGAAAAAGTTGTTCAAGAATCCTGTAGTGAAGAGAATTATGAGATATAAGCTTGGAAGGAATATCATGTTTTTCTTGTTCGGTAGTAAGCAGGATAAACCACTTGAGTTTCCAAAGTGGATTGTTAAGACTGATGAGACCAGAATTGAGAATGCACCATTTTACTTAAAGAGTACTGATAAGTGGATTAAGACAGAAAAGCTTGATGGTACAAGCTGTACTTATGCAGTTGAGAGACTCAAGAAGGACAAATTTGATTTTATCGTATGTAGTAGAAACTTAAGACTTCCAAAGAGTAAGCTGGTAGAGAATCCTGGTTCAAGGATATATTGGGAGTTAGCGGAGAAGTATAATATTGATAAAATTCTAACCAAGTATGCAACAGACCATAAGGTTAATAGGGTAGTTCTTCAGGGTGAGGGAGTAGGCTTTGTACAGGGGAATCCTTACAAGCTTAATGAGAATAAGTTCTTTGCATTTAACCTGATAATTGATGGTAAGAGATTAGGAACTGTTGAGATGAATGAGTTTTGTAAGGAAAATAACCTTATTGCAGTACCTATAATAGATGAAGCATATGAGCTTCCACATACTATGGAGGAGATGAAGCTTGAGGCTGATGGCTTTAGTGCTATCAATCCTAAGGTTAAGAGAGAGGGTTTTGTATATAGAAGTCTAGATGGTTCACAAAGCTTTAAGAATGTATCTAGAGAGTATTTGCTTAAGCATAGCTAATGATGTGGCTGATGAAACTTCTAAATAAGGTTTCATCAGCTTTTTTTTGTAGCTAAATAAATTCATGTATTGTATAATATAACGGTAATTTGTGTGAGTAGTAAACCTCTAAGGAGCAAGAATTATGGATATAAATAAATCAAATGATAAAAGAAAAATAATAATTACCATACTGATATCTCTGATTATAGCCACATTGTCAGGTATAATGTCATATTTTCATTTTCCACAAAGGCTGGAGTATATGGCACAGGATGGTCTATATCAAAGACCTGATGTTATTCCTGATAACATTAAGATAATTGCTATAGATGAGGAAACCTTGGACCAGTTGGGGCCATATTCCGATTGGGATAGAGGATGCTTTGCGGATTTAATTGAGATTGTAAACGAGGAATCGGAGCCTAGTGTTATAGGAATCGATGTTCAATTTAGTGGAACCAATAATTCTGATACAGATGAGAGATTGATAGAGGTATGTGGCAGATATGGCAATGTTGTGGTGGCATCATCTGTAACCTTCGACAGCTATCCATATGAAGGCTCTGATGGTGAGTACCATACTGCTATGTATATCTCCCAGGAAGCCAAGCCTTACCAGGGCTTAGATGAAGTAGTTGATTATGGATTGACTAATGCTATATTCGATGAAGATGGTTTAGTCAGGAGGACATATACCAGATTACAGTCTACATATAATGGTGAAACTAAAATATATGATTCCTTTGCTTATAAGATTGCTTCAAAGGTAGGAGAGGTAAAGGATTATCCGGCTCGGGTTGAGATTGCTTTAGTAAGTAATCCAGGAGAATTTGAAATTATTCCTATGTCTCAGGTTTTGGATGGAAACATTCCTGAAGGACACTTTGATGATTGTATAGTTATGGTTGGTGCCTATGAGGAAGGCATGATGGATTCCTATAGAGTACCTATAAGCTATTCGAGGCAAATGTACGGTGTAGAAATGCAGGCGAATTATGTATACGGATTATTAAATGACCGAATAATTTATTCTTTAGATGGTGTTGTGCAGTTGGTAGTTGTATTTGTTATAGCATTTGTATTTAGTTTATTTGCATTGAATTGCAAGCTAAAAAATGTGTTGGTAGGAACTGTAATCACTATTCCGGCATATGTTTTACTTGCTACTTTGATATTTAACGCCACATCATACAAGATAAATCTTCTAGCTGTACCAGCTGGTGTTTTGTTAGCATTTCTAGCTTCTTTGTTGCTGAAATATATAGATATGCAAAAGAAGAGAATGTACGAGATGCGAGATATGCTTTTTTCCATGGCTGAGGCTATGGCAGAGACCATTGAGGGTAGAACTCCATATAATGCAAATCATACCAAGAATGTAGCTAAAAGATGCATTGAGATGCTGGATTTTATTAATCAAAAGCATAGAGATAAGAAGACACAGCTTTATTTTACAGAAGATGACAAGCGACAGCTTTATCTGGCAGCTATGCTTCATGATGTTGGTAAAATGGATATTCCCCTTGAGGTTATGGATAAGTCCACAAAGCTTGGCAGTAGAGAAAAGGATGTAAGGTCTCGTATGGAGATTATTAGCCTTAAGCTTGAAAATGATGCCTTAAAGGGAAATATTTCCAAGGAAGAAGCCGATGAAAAGCTTCAGACCATAAAGCAATTTGTAGATGATTTGGGTGCATTTAACTGTGGTAGACCTCTTAAGGAAGATGAATGGGCTATAATTGATAGAATCGCAGAGTGCACATACATTGATAAGTCTGGTAACAGCACACCTTATCTAACTGATGAAGAAATTGATGACCTGCATATTAGGGCAGGAACTCTTTCAGAGAATGAAAGAAACATAATGCAAAGTCATGTGGAGTACACTGACAAAATCTTGTCTCATATTAAGTTTGGAGAGCATTTTGGGAAGGTTAGAACCATGGCATCCAATCATCATGAGCTCTTAAATGGTAAGGGTTATCCTAAGGGAATAAAGGATGAAGAACTAGATACAATGACCAGAATACTTACCATAATGGATATATATGATTCCTTGATTGCAGATGACAGACCTTATAAGAAACCTAAGTCAGTTAAGGTTGCCTTTGAGATACTTGATGAGGAGGCTGCGGCTGGAAAGGTTGATAAGGAGTTGCTTGAATTTGCCAAGGAATTGTATCTAACAGACAACAAATATGATGAATAATTAAAATGTAAGGTATATTATAAAATACATAAGCTATAAGGAGAGAAAACATAATATGGAAGAAAATAAGAATAAAAAATTGCCTATTATAGTAGGCATTAGCGTGGTGCTAGTTATTGCAATAGTGTTAGTGTTGGTTTTAGTTTTTGGTGGACATAGGGTTATTAAGGTTCAGTCCTATAATGGTCAGGTTACTCTTGAGAGAGGCTCTAATAACAAAGATATAGTTGAAGGGATGAATTTAAAGTCAGAGGACAAGGTTTCTACCGGAAATGATGGTTTAGTTGAACTTTTGGTTGATGAAGATAAGCATGTCTTAGCTAAAGAGAATACTTGCTTTAAAATCGTGGCAAAGGGTAATGATAACAAGGGCAAGCTTAAGATTAAGCTAGAGTATGGAACGTCTTTGATTGAGATAGATAATAAGCTTGCAGAGGGTTCTTCTGTTGAGGTGGAAACTCCAAATGCTACTCTTAGTGTTCGAGGAACAACATTTGAAACTACTTATAAAGATGGTGATGACACAACTGTGGTGAAAGTTACTGATGGTGCTGTTAAGGTTAAGTCTGATAAGGAGGAAAAAGAAATTCAGGCAGGTCAAATGGCAACTATTAAGGATGATGCTATAGAAGTTCAGCCATTGCTTAGTATTTCATTTACTGATCAGGTTGCTTTTGAGGCTAGATACTCTGAAACCTATGATAATTCTGGAATCAATGTAATGCAGCTTGAAGGCTGGGAGTATATTCCTGTGGAGGATAGAAGTACAGACCAACCAGATGTTTTTTCTCATCCAAGTGGAGTTAAGATTCGTTATTGGGTTTTAACAGAGCAAAGGGTGAATGAATGGATTGATTATGATGGTAACATGGGATGGATAACAAGCTTAGATTACCTTAAGAATAAGGATGGAGAAACCATCATCTGTGAGGAGCTTCATTTTAATGGAGATATAGGAGAGGACATAACCTTTGCTTATCAATACTATAAGGAGACATATGATGGAGTATATGTATCTGTAATGGTTTATGATGAGTTAAAGGGAGAAGCTTTGTCTGATACAGAAATCGAATCATTCCTTGATTTGACAAGTGATGAAGGCTTTGAATATTAGTCTAGATAAATAAAGAAAAAGGGCGCGGGATTTATGTATCATTCCGGCCGCGACAGGGTTGGGGTGAGTTGACCGTTTTAAGTGTCAACGATGCCCAATACCTAGGCAGGCCGGCCAGGATAGTATATTCCCGCGCCCTTGTTTCATTTATTTATCCTCAAGTCTTTTCTTGGCTGTTGCAAGCATAAGCTTGATTCTGTTAACCTGGTTAACCTCAGATGCACCTGGATCATAGTCGATAGCTACGATATTAGAATCTGGATAAACCTTTCTAAGCTCTTTAATAACACCCTTACCGATAATGTGGTTAGGGAGACATGCAAATGGCTGACAGCATACGATATTTGGTGCACCACTCTTAATAAGCTCAACCATCTCGCCTGTTAAGAACCATCCCTCACCGGTCTGATTTCCGATAGAAACAATTGGCTTAGCATACTCTGCGATGTGAGAGATATGTACTGGTGGCTCAAATCGTTTACTCTTTTTGAGAGCATCAACCATAGGCTTTCTAAGCTGTTCTAAAGCCCAAATACCAAGATTTGCATTTCTTGCAGTCTTCTTAGAACGTCCTAAGAATTCGTGCTTATAGTTATTGTTGTAGAAGCTATACATGAAGAAGTCAAGTAAGTCTGGCATAACAGCCTCAGCTCCCTCAGCCTCAAGTAATTCTACAAGATGGTTGTTAGCAGATGGAAGGAACTTAACTAAGATCTCTCCAACGATACCAACTCTAGGCTTCTTAACACCCTCTACAAGCTCAAGGTTATCAAAGTCTCTAACGATTCCATTTACAATCTGCTTAAAGTGTTTTCCACCATCTGCCATGCTTCTCTTACAACGATGCTCCCACTTTCTATGAAGCTTATTGGCTGAACCAGGAACCGCCTCGTATGGTCTGGTCTTATAAAGAACTCTCATAAATAGATCGCCATAGATAAGAGCTTGCATAGCACACTTTATAGTCTTTAAATTCCACTTAAAGCCTGAGTTTTTCTCAAAGCCCTGAACACTAAGTGCAATAACAGGAATCTGTCCGTAGCCAGCCTTAGCAAGAGCACGTCTTATGAAACCAACATAGTTAGTTGCACGACATCCACCACCGGTTTGCGTCATAACACAGGCTAGCTTATTGACATCGTACTTACCTGAAGTAATAGCATGCATAATCTGACCTATAACGATGATAGAAGGGTAGCAGGCATCGTTGTTAACATATTTAAGTCCTGTGTCCACAACCTCCTTGTTTGCATCAGGAAGCATAACAACATTGATACCCATATGCTTCATAGCTGGTTCTAGGATGTTGAAGTGGATAGGAGACATCTGTGGAACAAGTACAGTGTAATCCTTCATCATATCCTCAGTAAACTCAACTCTGTTAATTGCGCTTGATGCCGGACATGGTACGAAGTTTTGTTTACGACGTACATTTACAGCACTGATAAGTGAACGAATTCTTATACGGGCTGCACCAAGGTTACTTACCTCATCAATCTTAAGAACTGTGTAAATTTTACCGGAATTAGTAAGGATATCGTTAACACAGTCTGTAGTAACAGCGTCCAAACCACATCCGAATGAGTTGAGCTGAATAAGCTCAAGGTTTTTGCTCTTCTTAACATAGTTAGCTGCCTTGTATAGACGAGAGTGGTACATCCACTGGTCTGATACGATAAGAGGTCTTTCTACATTTCCAAGGTGAGCTACAGAATCCTCTGTAAGTACTGCTATATCAAATGAATTAATAAGCTCTGGAAGACCATGGTTAATCTCTGGGTCTAAGTGGTATGGTCGTCCTGCAAGAACAATACCAAGCTTATCATTATCCTCTAAATACTTAACGGTTTCGTTACCCTTAGCAGTGATTTCAGCTTTAAGCTTATCGTCCTCTGCATATGCAGCTTCAACAGCTTCGCTAATTTCAGCCTCAGTAACATCTGTGTATTTCTTGAATTCTCTAAATAATCTTTCCTTAAGGGCCTCCTTGTTATCAAGTGCAAGGAAAGGTCTGATATATGTTATGTCTGCAGCGCAGATTTCTTCCATATTGTTCTTAATGTTTTCTGCATAAGAAGTAACGATAGGACAGTTGTAGTGGTTGTTGGCATCAGGAGTCTCGTCTCTCTCGTAAGGAATACAAGGGTAGAAGATGTTCTTAATACCTTCTTTAAGTAACCACATAACATGACCGTGTGATATCTTAGCAGGGTAACACTCGGATTCACTAGGGATTGACTCTATACCAAGAGTGTAGATATCTCTAGATGATTTAGGTGATACAATAACTCTATACTTAAGCTTAGTAAGGAAGGTAAACCAGAATGGATAGTTCTCATACATATTGAGAACTCTTGGTATACCAATAATTCCTCTTGCAGCCTCAGCTTCTGGAAGAGGCTCGTAGTCAAATAACCTGTTGAATTTCCACTCGAAAAGGTTAGGAACATTATTCATGTTCTTCTTAAGTCCAATTCCCTTTTCACATCTGTTACCTGATATAAACTGTCTACCACCAGAGAATTTATTAATAGTAAGAAGACAGCTGTTTGTACATCCCTTACATCTAGCCATTCTTGTTTCATAAGTAAGGTTTTCAATCTGATCCTTGTCAAGCATAGTGGACTCTGAACCTTCTTCATATCTGTCTCTAGCTATTAAGGCAGCACCAAATGCACCCATAATACCTGCGATATCTGGTCTTATTGCCTCACGGCCTGATATAAGCTCAAAGCTTCTAAGTACAGCATCGTTGTAGAAGGTTCCACCCTGAACAACGATATTTTCACCAAGCTGCTTAGGGTCTGTAAGCTTAATAACCTTAAGAAGAGCGTTCTTGATTACTGAGTAAGCAAGACCTGCAGAAATATCAGCCACAGATGCGCCTTCCTTTTGAGCCTGCTTAACCTTTGAATTCATGAATACTGTACATCTAGAACCAAGATCAATTGGACTCTCAGCGAAGAGAGCAACCTTAGCGAAGTCTTTAACCTCATAATTAAGTGATTTAGCAAAGGTTTCGATAAATGAACCACAGCCTGAGGAGCAAGCCTCGTTAAGCATTACATTATCTACAACCTCATTTTTAATCTTTATACACTTCATATCCTGACCACCGATATCAAGAATACAGTCAACATCAGGATTGAAGAATGCAGCAGCAGTATAGTGAGCAATAGTTTCAACCTCACCGTGTTCAAGCATAAGGGCAGACTTAATAAGGGCCTCACCATAGCCTGTTGAGCAGCCTGATACAATCTTAACATCAGCAGGAAGGATAGAGTAAATCTCCTTTAGTGCGCGAAGTGTAGTCTTAAGTGGGCTACCATTATTGCTGCTATAGAAATCGTAGAGAAGGGAACCGTCATCAGCTACAAGAGCAACCTTAGTGGTTGTTGAACCTGCATCAACACCAAGGAAGGCTTTTCCCTTATATGTGGAAAGGTCTTTGCGAAGTACCTTGTATTTTGCCTGTTTCTCTATGAATTTATCATAAGCCTCCTGGTTCTCAAAGAGAGCAGGAAGTCTGTCAACCTCAACTGAAATCTGAAGGTCGGCAGTAAGCTTACCGCTGATTGTATTTAAATCGTATGTAACCTCTTCCTTAGCCTGAAGGGCTGCACCTACTGCGGCGAAAAGATGTGAATGACCTGGTGCAATGATATGATCTTCAGTCAAATTAAGTGTTCTGATAAATGCTTCCTTTAACTGATCAAGGAAGTGAAGTGGTCCACCAAGAAATGCAACATTACCCTTAATTGGCTTACCGCAGGCAAGACCACTTATGGTCTGGTTAACAACTGCCTGGAATATGGAAGCAGCAAGGTTAGCCTTTGTTGCACCTTCATTAATAAGGGGCTGTATATCTGTCTTTGCGAATACACCACAACGTGCTGCGATTGGATAGATTGTATCGTAGCTCTTAGCATACTCGTTGAGACCTGTAGCATCAGTCTGGAGAAGAGAAGCCATCTGGTCTATAAATGAACCTGTACCGCCGGCACAAACGCCGTTCATTCTCTGCTCAACACCGTTGGTAAAGTAGATAATCTTAGCATCCTCACCACCAAGCTCGATTGCAACATCTGTTTGTGGGGCATAGTCAGTAAGAGCCTCAGATACACATACAACCTCCTGCTCAAATGGAATACCAATAACCTGAGCTAAAGCAAGACCACCAGAACCAGTAATTGTAGGAGCAACCTCAACATTGCCAAGCTTTGCAGAAGCATTGTCCACAAGTTCCTTAAGAGTTTCCTTAATGTTTGCAAAGTGTCTTTTGTACTCTGAGAACAAAATGTTTGTTTTCTCGTCAATAACAGCAACCTTTACTGTTGTTGAACCAATGTCAATTCCTAATCGTTTCATACGTCTTATGGCTAAAAGCCATCCTCCTTAAATATAAATATAGGCAATTGCCTAATAATTAATGATAATAATTTACTGGCGTCTATTTCTACATATTATTATGCATTTTTAGACAAAGTACATTATATAGTAAGGAATATTAAATATCAACTGTTAAAAAAGTAAAGATTATTACAACTTTTGGAAATGTTTTTGCATATAATAATCAAAAAAAGGTGATTAGACATATGGAAAGACAGTGTAAAGGAGTTATACATCGAGTTAAAAAGGGGGATACTCTTTACAGATTATCTAAAATGTATGGTGTAAGATTAATTGATATTATGAAAGAAAATCCTTATGTCAATGTTTATAATCTGCAAATTGGAGATGAGATTTGTATTCCAACAGAAATATATGAAGAGGAAGAAAGGCGTTATTATACCACCAAGGAGGGAGATTCCTTGGGATCTGTAATAAAAGCCCTTAGAACAGATATTGAAGAGCTTATGGAATTTAATGCTGAATTATATGACATAAATATTCCGGCAGGAACAATAATTAGAATACCGCCAAAGAGAGGAAGAAGTTAGTTAAAATACGAAAAAAGGTTCTATTTTGTAACTTTTATTTTAGTTGTTTTTTGACTGTGGATATAATATAATAAATTAAATATGTGCTAAGTGGGGACAGGGTAAAAACTGCTCCCCACAAATAATGAATAAAAAGGATGATAATATGAATTTTTTGTACAAGCTTGAGAAAAAGTTTGGTAAATATGCTATTAGCAACTTGTCCACATACATTGTTGGTAGCTGGGCTATAGGCATATTACTTTGGCTGTTTGCACCGAAGATGTACGAGCTGCTTATATTTGATGTTGCCTATGTGTTTGCCGGACATCAGTATTGGAGAATTATTACCTGGGTATTTACTATGCCGGGTACAGTTGGTGTTTTTTCTGTTCTTATGCTTTTTGTGTACCATTCCATTGGTAATAGCATAGAGAATCATGTAGGAACATTTTTGTATAATATATTTATATTTGGTGCCTATTTCTTCGTAACCTTGGGTATGCTTGTGGACGGAGCTATATGGTATCTAAATAGCCCAAGCTATTTTGCAGACAAACTAGTTGGCTTGAAAGAAGTGGGTTATGGACAGGATGTTCTGGAATGTATGGCATATGTATGGCCTATAGATGGAGCAGGACCAACATATTTCCTTAGCATAAGTGTATTCTTGGGATTTGCATTGATATATATAGACTCTACTATGTTGTTTATGTTTGTTTTTCCTGTGAAGACTAAGTGGCTTGCATATGCAGATTTAGCAATACTAGCATATTTCTTCATAAGATATGGCGAGTATACTCCATTGCTTAGAGGAATAATTTTGGGAGTAGTTATTAACTTTTACCTGTTTTATCTTATTAGCAAAAATTATTCGTCTAGAAGAATGAGGAATTGGCAAAGGAGCTCTGGAACCATTAAGAGACAGAGAGAGTTTAAGAAGAAGATGGAGCAGGCCCAAATGGAATATAACTCTCCGCAGGTAGCCACAAGGCATAAGTGTGCTGTGTGTGGAAGAACAGAGGCTGATGATGACAGCTTAGAATTTAGATATTGCTCTAGATGTAATGGCAATTATGAGTATTGCAACGAGCATCTATTTACTCACGAACATGTAAAATAATACTAGGAGATTAATAATTAATATGAAAAGTACATGCAAAAAGATTGTGACAGATATTAATAGAGATAAGGATATGATGGATACTGTTCCTAAGTATCTAGCACTTCTTGATAGTCAGTATAACTATTATTCAACAGTTAAGCTGTGTCTTAATTTTTATACAATTAGGGAGATGCTTGAGGAAGGAGAGTATGTTGCTGATTTTAAGGAGGATTACGATAAAATCGCAGGACTTCTTATTAAGGCCTTTGATTCTACTAAGGAGATAAATCAGGAGGATATAGACCTTATAGATTCCCTAAGAAACAGTGTGGAATACAAGATGAAGCTTCTTACATCATATACGGATGGGTTTGAGATATATGAGTATATTCTCAACCGTTTAGAGGCTGGAATTAAGAATACAGCAGAGTCAGTTGATACAGAGCTTTTGTCAAATAAGATGTTTCAGTATGTGTTCTCCGAGAATGATACAGTTGTTGTTAACACTAAGCTACAGATTCTTATGTCTCAGCTTCCTGTAAGAATGACAAAAAACAAATTCTATGATGTGGTGGCTAACACTTTATCAATATACAAGGGTGGAGAGACAAGCTCAGTAGATGATTTTGTAGATATGCTTAAGACAGCTGTTCTTATTAGTAAGCCAGATGGATTTGATACAGAATATCCTGAGTTGTATGATGTATACAAGAGATTAGAAGAAACTGATTACAAGAGCTTAGATGAGGGAAGCTTTGACAGACTAAGTATAGATCTTAACCAGGGAGCAGAGTATATTACTCAGCAGGTGTCCTTTTATATGCTTTTTCAAGAGGTGATTAATGATACCTACACCATTCTTTTGACAACGCAAGGCAAGGAAAATAATGCTGACAAGGATTCGTTTAAGTCAGCAGTTAAAATTATTGATACCTGCATCAGTTCATTCTCTGAGGATTCAGCAGAAGAACTTATGGATGCTTTTATGTCCTTGGAGGGTGCTCAGGAAAATGTATACGAGAATGTTATGATTTTGGAGACTGTTCTTGATGATGTAGAGCATAAGAGCAGTGACATGGCTGAGGATATTAGGACTCATGTTGCAAAGCTTCTCACAGTAGAAAAACTTGTTTCAAGCAGCTTGTTCATTGATTTAAAGAAGAATGTTGGCGCTGAAGCTGTTATCGCAGATGCTGATTATATTGGAAAGTTAAAAGAAGAGCTAACTGCAGAATTTGCAGAATATTTCAAGGATAAAAGTATGATTGTTGTTAGAAGTATTATGTGCAAAATACTTGCAGCAATGCCTATTTTCCTTGATACTCAGCAGGAGATAAAGAATTACTTTGACTATGTTCTTGATAATTGCAAGAATGACAGTGAGCTTACTGCATGTAACAAGCTTATTTGTGATATTATAGAGGAAGATATGTAGGGTTTGGTGAAGGTATGAAGGTAGTTGATACTGTTTATACATATGGATATTCTGAAGATGAGGCAAAATCTTTAGCAAAGAGGCTTAAGTACAATGTAAAAGAGCTTAAGCTTACATTGGTGTGTCTGCCCTTA
>JAZPXZ010000075.1:0-33910 GCA_045543915.1 Wujia sp. | reverse complement strand
GTTTGATAGAATTAGAATAGATTTATCAGCATATAATATAATATGAAAAATAATTATAATAATATATTTTATGTTATAGTATTAGTAATCATATGTTTTTTAGTTCTAAAGAACGGTCAGGTAGGTTCAAGGGGATTTTTGTACAGTGCCAGAAATGAAATAATACCCTTAGCATCTTCTGATAATATGGGTGATGAATGGATTTTGGCAGAGTTATTTCCTACCCATGGGTCTGGTCAACATTACATCTGTGATTATCATGATGAAAATAGTATTATAAGCTATGTAGATGGTTCCACACCTATAGATGCTAATTATGCTATGGATGTTCAATCTGATGAATTGTTAGAAGATGAAATTAAAGAAGGAGTGATTGATAATTCATCTAATGCCATTCAACAGCTAGGTGAAGAAAATTCTGTTAACAATACGACGAATGAAATTCAGGATAATCAGGTTATAGACGCGATATCAGTTGATTCTTCTGATATGTATTCGAATGTTGGAATAGAGTATTCTATGGAACAACTTTCTAATTTTGAGTTTTTGATTGGTAATTGCTACACTGTTGATGGTTCTACCAGTATCACATCTCAAGATATAAATATAAATACAATGCTTGCAGAGGATTTGTCTTTGGATTTAACTGGAGATGATTATAAAATTCTAATATATCACACTCATGGGAGTGAGACCTTTATAGATAGCAGACCTGGTGTTATTGAGGATAGTATAATTGGAGTTGGTGATGAGCTTACACGAATATTAGAGGAAGACTATGGAATAAAAACATATCATGATAGAACGGTATATGATATGGTAGATGGTAAGCTTGATCGAAATGAAGCATATACACAGTCTGGTTACGGCATTGATAAAATACTTGCTGAATATCCTTCTATAGAGGTTGTTTTAGATATACATAGAGACGGTGTGAGAGATGATGTTCATCTTATGAAGGTAATTGATGGTAAGCCAACTGCTCAAATTATGTTTTTTAATGGTGTTAGTAGATTAAATGAAGAAGGTGATTTGGGATACCTTCATAATCCTAATTTGAGTTCAAATTTAAGTTTTAGTTTGCAAATGCATTTAAAAGGGAAATCATTATACGGTGATTTGATGAGAAAAATATACGTAGGAGGATATTGTTATAATTTAGATAGAAAGCCAAGAGCTTCTTTGGTTGAGGTTGGGGCACAAACTAACACAGTTGAAGAAGCAAAAAATGCCATGTCCCCTTTAGCAGCTATATTATATAGTATATTAAGTGGAAACTAAATAAAATTACAAATAAAACCTGTGATAAAAAGATTGTCACAGGTTATTTTCATATGATATACTATTGACAAATATGTTTAAGTGCGAGGAATAATTAATGGCTCATTTAGATCAAAGCAAAATTAGAAATTTTTGTATAATTGCTCATATAGATCATGGTAAATCTACTTTGGCAGATAGAATAATAGAGAAGACAGGTCTCCTTACAGATAGAGAGATGCAGAATCAGGTTCTTGACAATATGGATCTGGAGCGTGAAAGAGGTATTACAATTAAAGCTCAGTCAGTGCGTATTGTTTATAAGGCACAGGATGGTGAGGAATACATTTTCAATCTTATTGATACTCCTGGACATGTTGATTTTAATTATGAGGTATCAAGAAGCTTAGCTGCTTGCGAGGGAGCAATTCTTGTTGTAGATGCCGCTCAGGGTATTGAAGCACAGACCTTGGCAAATGTGTATCTTGCTTTAGACCATGACCTTGATGTTATGCCGGTTATTAATAAGATTGATTTGCCGTCAGCTGACCCGGATAGAGTAATTAATGAGATAGAAGATATAATTGGACTAGAGGCAACAGATGCACCACTTATATCTGCAAAGAATGGTCTTAATATTGAAGAGGTTTTAGAGCAGATAGTAACTAAAGTTCCTGCCCCTGCAGGAGATAATAATAAACCTTTTAAAGCCCTTATATTTGATAGCTTATATGATTCTTACAAGGGTGTTATCATTTTCTGTCGAGTATTTGATGGTGTGGTAACAAAAGGTACTAAAATCAGAATGATGGCAACAGGTGCAGAGGCAGAGGTTGTTCAGGTAGGAATATTTGGAGCAGGACAGTTTATTCCTTGTGATGAGCTTTCCGCAGGAATGGTAGGATATATAACAGCTAGTCTTAAAAATGTTAAGGATACTACTGTTGGAGATACTGTTACAGATGCAAATAACCCTTGTGAGGAAGCACTTCCTGGATATAAAAAGGTAAATCCTATGGTTTATTGTGGGCTTTATCCTGCAGATGGAGCAAAGTATCCTGATTTAAGAGACGCATTGGAAAAGCTACAGCTAAATGATGCTTCACTTAGCTTTGAGCCAGAGACATCAATTGCTCTTGGTTTTGGTTTCAGATGTGGATTCCTTGGACTTCTTCATTTGGAGATTATTCAGGAGAGATTAGAAAGGGAATATAACCTTGATCTTGTTACAACAGCGCCAGGTGTTATATATAAGGTTTATAAGACTGATGGGGAGGTTATAGAACTTACCAATCCATCAAATCTTCCTGATCCTTCTATGATTGAATATATGGAAGAACCGTTTGTTTCTGCTGAGATTATGGTTACCACAGAATTTGTAGGTGCTATTATGCAGCTTTGTCAGGAGAGGCGTGGAATTTATAAAAGCATGGAATATATGGAGACAACTCGTGCATTATTAAAATATGATTTGCCACTAAATGAGATTATTTATGATTTCTTCGATGCCTTAAAATCTCGTTCTAGAGGTTATGCTTCATTCGATTATGAACTTAAAGGCTATGTTAAGTCTGACCTTGTTAAGCTTGATATGCTTATAAATAAGGAAGAGGTAGATGCGCTTTCCTTTATTCTTCATAAGGATACTGCTTATGAAAGAGGTAGAAAGATGTGTGAGAAGCTCAAAGAAGAGATTCCAAGACATCTCTTTGAGATTCCTATTCAGGCTGCAATTGGAAGTAAGGTTATAGCGAGAGAAACAGTTAAGGCAGTTCGTAAGGATGTATTAGCTAAGTGCTACGGTGGTGATATTACTCGTAAGAGAAAGCTTCTTGAGAAGCAAAAGGAAGGAAAGAAGAGAATGCGTCAGGTTGGTAATGTTGAGATACCACAGAAGGCATTTATGAGTGTATTAAAGCTTGATGAAGAGTAGGGAGTAGATACTGATGAAAAAGTTTGTAAGTCTATATGTTCATATTCCATTTTGCGCTTTAAAGTGTAAATATTGTGATTTCTTATCCTTTGATGGTGAAAGCTATGGCACTATGCTTAGATATGTAGATGCGCTATGTCAAGAGATAAAGCTGTACGCACCTATAGCAGATGATTATATAGTAAGAAGCGTTTTCATAGGTGGTGGTACTCCATCTATTCTTGATGAAGGGCTTATTACTAATATTATGGCATTTATCAGAAAAACCTTTAAGCTTGAAAAAGATGCTGAGGTTACTATAGAGGCAAATCCAGGAACTCTCAGACACCAAAAGCTAAACGGATATAGAAGTGCCGGAATTAACAGAATAAGTATTGGGCTTCAATCTGCCGATGATGAAATGTTAAGCAAACTAGGTAGAATTCATAATTATGACCAGTTTGTTGCAAGCTTTAAAGCAGCAAGAAGAGCTGGCTTCGATAATATTAATGTAGATGTAATGTCGGGACTTCCTGGTCTTACTATTCATTCTTATGTAGATACATTGTCTAGGGTTATGGAGTTTGGACCTGAGCATATTTCTGCTTATTCATTGTCTATAGAACCGGGGACACCATTTGCATGTGATCAGGAGATATTGGATTCTCTACCAACTGAGATGATTGATAGAAGAATGTATGAAGTGACCAAAAAGCTTCTATCTGCTAATGGTTACGAGAGATATGAATTTTCAAATTATTCAAGACCAGGATACGAATGTAAGCATAATATGGTTTATTGGACAGGTGGAGAGTATATAGGTTTTGGGCTTGGTGCTTCATCCTATTTTCAAGGAAAAAGATTTAACAACATACGCAATTTAGTTGAGTATATTGGAATTATGGAGGATATATCACCTAAATTTGTTGAATGTCCAAATCTAGAGCTCTTATATAATGAAGGAGTTAGACGGATAAGGGAGAATATTACTCCTATATATATAGATTCTCGTATGGAGGAGTTTATGTTCCTTGGTCTTCGTATGATGTGTGGAATTAGTCGTACAGATTTCGAAGAGCGCTTTAATAAGGATATATATGAGGTATATGGACCAATTCTTAGAAAATATATGGATCAAGGGTATATGGCAACCTATGAGGATAGAATTTTCCTTACAGATATGGGGATTGACGTAAGTAATGTTATTCTGGCAGATTTTTTGCTGGATAAGGAGTAGGGTATGATTAATAGATATTTGCTAACGGATGAAGTTATTAAAAGTTATACAAAATACAACTGCAAAAAATTCTTATTATGCAATATAATTATTGATGCTTTGTTTTTAGTTTGGAGTATATATAAATATTTACAATATAAAAATAATATGTTTCTGTATTTGATAATATTTATACTCTTTATGATGATTTTGACATTCTTTAGAGTAAACAAAACTGTAAAGGTTGAGATAGAGAGAATTCGTATAAGATATGGGAATGAGCCACAGTATATGAATATAGAATTTAAGGACGAAATAATTATTTCAGTTAATGATAATTCTATTACTATCCCATACGATAAGATTCTTAATTATTCTCAAACTAAAGAATTTATTATGGTTAAAATTAAAGCCAAGATGGTAGTTGTGTTAAAAAATGACTCATTTGTTAATGGAAGTGTGGAAGAGTGTGTAAATTTTTTGGATAGTTTAAAGCATTAGAAGGAAAACGGATTTTGAAGAAGATTATTATAGATTTGATTTTGCTGACGATAAAACACGAATAAGAGTAAAAAACTATGGTAGTGATACTGTTCATGGATATTATTTTATTATTATTGAATATTACTACAATAGAAAAAATCCTTGCAGATATGTGATATGCAAGGATTTTTTCTATTTGTGAATTTAGTGTAAACTAGTGGTTTAAAAATATAAAATATGTTGACAAATTGATTCTTAAAGAGTATATTTATCATTAGAGTTAGCACTCGAACTTGGTGAGTGCTAACAAATATATAATAGGAGGGATGGCATGGAGCTTGACGAGCGTAAGAAAAAGATTCTTAAAGCTGTCATTGCTAACTATCTAGAAACTGGTGAACCGGTTGGTTCAAGGACAATTTCAAAGTACACTGATTTAGACTTGAATTTAAGTTCAGCAACTATTCGTAACGAGATGGCCGACCTTGAGGAACTAGGCTATATAGTATCACCTCATACCTCCGCAGGTAGAGTTCCTACTGATAAGGGCTACAGATTTTATGTAGATAATCTTATGGAGGAAAAGGAAGAGATAGAAGAGGTTAAAAGTTCGCTTCTTGAGCGAGTTGATAGAATGGAGCTTATGCTAAAGCAGGTTGCAAAGGTTTTAGCGTACAATACTAATTATGCAACTATGGTTACAGCACCTAATTATAGGAAGACAGTTAAGTTCATTCAGCTTTCTCAGGTTGATTTGGATAATCTTCTGGCAGTTATCGTTGTAGAGGGTAATATTATTAAGAATCAGATGATTCGTGTGAATGTACCTTTAGATAATGAGGATGTATTAAAGTTTAATATACTTCTAAATACATTTTTACAGGGTGCAGCACTTGAGGATATAAACCTTGAGATGATACAGGCTATGAAGAAACAAGCTGGAGAGTATGAAGTTATACTTGATCAGATTTTCCAAGGAATTGTTGAAGCCATACATGAGGCGAATGAATTGGAAATCTACACAAGTGGAGCTACAAATATACTAAAGTATCCAGAGCTTGGGGATATTAGTAAGACCAGTGAATTACTAGAAACCTTTGAGAATAAGAACGAGCTTTCGCATCTGTTGGAAAAATCAATTAATAGTGAGAGCGAGGAAGGAATTCAGGTTTATATAGGTGACGAAACACCGGTTCAAAATATGAAGGATTGTTCCTTGGTAACGGCAACCTATAAGATGCCGGAGGGCGCAACAGGAACAATAGGTATTATTGGGCCAAAACGAATGGACTACAAAAAAGTAGTTAGCACACTTAAGAATTTAACTATTGAGTTAGATGACATATTTAAGAAGGGTAAAGGAGAGAACACTGATGGCAACTAAGAAGGTTAAGCAGACAAGTGCTGATGAGATAGTTGAAGAGTTAAATGTAACAGAAGATACTCCTGTTAGTGAGGGTACTGATGTTAACATTAATGTTACTCAAGAAGTATCTGCTGACAATCCAGAGGCAGTTGAGGCAGCAATGCCAAAGCCTGTTCCAAAAGGAAGCAGACGAGGAAGTAAGGCGTTACAGCTTGAACTTGAGAGAACAAAGGAACTTGCTCAGGATAATGAGGATAAGTACAAGAGACTTTTGGCTGAGTTTGAGAATGCAAGACAAAGAACTGAAAAAGAATCTAAGAAAATGTATGATATAGGAGCAAAGGAAGTTTTAGAGAAGCTTCTTCCTATAGTAGATAACTTTGAGAGAGCAATTTTGATGATTCCAGAGGAAGATAAGGATAGAAGCTTTGAGCAGGGCGTAGATATGATTTACAAGCAGCTCATGACTACTCTAGAAGGAATTGGAGTGGCTGCAATGAATGCTGAAGGTAAAGAATTCGACCCTGAACTTCACAATGCTGTTATCCATGTTGAAGATGAAAACTTTGGAGAGAACATTGTTGCAGAAGAGATGCAGAAGGGCTACATGTACAAAGACCAGGTTCTTAGACATAGCATGGTTAAGGTTGCAAACTGACCATGAGACCTTAACGAAAACGAGTCGTAAGACGAAGTTTAAGTTTAGTTCGAAGGTCCTTCGCGAAACTAGGTTTTCGTAGAAAACCGTAGTTGAGGCGAAAATACATTGTAAATTATTAATTTATATAAAATGGAGGAATTTTAAAATGGGAAAGATTATTGGTATTGATTTAGGAACTACAAATTCATGTGTTGCTGTTATGGAAGGTGGTAAGCCAGTTGTTATCACTAACGCAGAGGGACAGAGAACTACTCCTTCAGTAGTAGCATTTACAAAGTCAGGAGAAAGAGTTGTTGGTGATGCTGCAAAACGTCAGGCTGTTACTAATGCAGATAAGACAATTGCTTCTATCAAAAGACATATGGGTTCTGATTACAAGGTTTCAATTGACGATAAGAAATATTCTCCACAGGAGATTTCAGCTATGACTCTTCAGAAGCTTAAAGCAGACGCAGAGGCATATATTGGTGAGAAGGTAACAGAGGCTGTTATTACAGTTCCTGCTTACTTTACAGATTCACAGAGACAGGCTACTAAGGATGCTGGTAAGATTGCAGGTCTTGATGTTAAGAGAATCATCAACGAGCCTACAGCTGCAGCACTTTCATATGGTCTTGATAATGAGGAAGAGCAGAAGATTATGGTATACGACCTTGGTGGTGGTACATTCGATGTATCTATCATTGAGATTGGTGATGGTGTAATCGAAGTTCTTGCTACAGCTGGTGATAATAAGCTTGGTGGTGATGACTTCGATGAGGCTATTACACAGTATATGTTAGCTGAGTTCAAGAAGAACGAAGGAATCGACCTTTCAGGTGATAAGATGGCTATGCAGAGACTTAAGGAAGCTGCAGAGAAGGCTAAGAAGGAGCTTTCATCTGCTACAACTACAAATATCAACCTTCCTTTCATCACTGCAACTCCAGAGGGAGCAAAGCATATTGATATGGATCTTACAAGAGCTAAGTTTGATGAACTTACAGCTAATCTTGTAGATAGAACTAAGACTCCAGTTCAGACTGCACTTAAAGATGCTGGTCTTTCTCCTTCAGAACTTGACAAGGTTCTTCTTGTAGGTGGTTCAACAAGAATTATTGCAGTTCAGGAGATGGTTAAGAAGTTAACAGGTAAGGAGCCATTCAAGGGAATTAACCCAGATGAGTGTGTTGCTATCGGTGCATCTATTCAGGGTGGTAAGCTTGCAGGTGATGCTGGTGCAGGTGAGATTCTTCTCCTTGATGTAACTCCACTTACACTTTCTATCGAGACTATGGGTGGTATTGCTACTCACCTTATCGAGAGAAATACTACAATTCCTACAAATAAGAGCCAGATTTTCTCAACAGCTCAGGATAATCAGGACGCAGTTGATATCAACATCGTTCAGGGTGAGAGAGAATTTGCTAGAGATAATAAGTCACTTGGTAGATTCAGACTTGATGGTATCGCACCAGCTAGACGTGGTGTACCACAGATTGAGGTTACATTTGATATCGATGCTAATGGTATCGTAAATGTTTCAGCAAAGGATCTTGGAACAGGTAGAGAGCAGCATATTACAATCACTTCTGGAACTTCACTTTCAGATGAGGATATCGAAAGAGCTGTTAAGGAAGCTGCAGAATACGAGGCAGCTGATAAGAAGCGTAAGGAAGCTATCGAAACTAGAAATGATGCAGATGCTATGGTATTCCAGACTGAGAGAGCACTTTCAGATGTTGGTGATAAGCTTTCAGGCTCAGAGAAGAGCCAGGTTGAGGCTGACTTAAAGGCACTTAAGGAGATTATCGAGTCAACTGATCCAGATGCAATGACAGACTATGATGTTGAGAAGATTAAGGCTGGTAAGGAAACTCTTATGAATTCAGCTCAGGCATTATTCTCTAAGCTTTATGAGCAGAATGGTCCTGGAGCAAATGCAGGTACTGGTACAGGCACTCCAGATTTCTCGGATGACGATGTTGTAGACGCAGATTACAAGGAAATCTAAGAAATAATTAGTTGATTGAGCTTTTGTTTCACCTGACATTATGTCAGGTGATAAGAATAGCTCATATAATAACACAGAAAATAAATTATAAGGGTGAATTCAGATGGCTGATAAGAGAGATTATTATGAGGTGCTCGGCGTAACCAAGGGTGCTACTGATTCAGAGATAAAGAAAGCCTACCGTGTGGTTGCGAAGAAATATCATCCGGATACAAATCCAGGTGATGCAGAAGCAGAAGAAAAATTTAAAGAAGCAGCAGAAGCATATGCTATCCTTTCTGACCCTGAGAAGAAGGCTAAGTATGATCAATATGGTCACGCTGCCTTTGATCAGAATGGTGGACCTGGTGGATTTGGTGGATTTGATTTTGCTGATATGGGAGATATCTTTGGTGATATCTTTGGAGATATGTTTGGTGGCGGTTCCAGAAATCGTCAGCAGACTGGTCCAATTAAGGGAGCTAATATTAAAACAACAGTAAGAGTTAGCTTTGAAGAAGCTATATTTGGTACTCAGGAGGAGCTTGAGCTTCCTCTTAAGGATGAGTGTGATGTATGTAATGGTAATGGATGTCAGCCAGGACATCAGCCTGAGACCTGTGGAAAATGTGCAGGAAAGGGTCAGGTTGTATTTACACAACAATCACTTTTCGGTATGGCTAGAACAGTTCAAGCATGTCCTGACTGTGGTGGTTCTGGAAAACTTATTAAATATAAATGTAGTAACTGTGCCGGTTCAGGATTTGTTAAGTCAAAGAAGAAGATTCAGGTTGCTGTTCCAGCAGGTATCGACAATGGTCAGAGTATACGTATTCGTGAGAAAGGTGAGCCAGGCTTGAATGGTGGTGGAAGAGGAGATCTTCTTGTTACAGTTCTTGTTGACAGACATCCAACCTTCCAGAGACAGGAATATGATATATATTCATCAGAGCCAATCAGCTTTACGCAGGCTGCTTTAGGTGGAAAGGTTACAATCAACACAATAGATGGACCTTATGAGTTAGATATTAAGGCTGGTACGCAGACAGATACTAAGGTTAAGCTTAAAGGTAAGGGTGTTCCTACACTTCGTAACAAGACTGTTCGTGGTGATCATTATGTAACACTTGTTGTTCAGGTTCCTGATAAACTTACTGAGGAGCAGAAGTCAATTCTTAACCAATACGCTAATACAACCACTGTCAATGCCCGTTCTTCTAAGGATTCAGCAGGTGGTTTTAGCTTTGGTGATCACAAGAAGAAAAAAGGATTTAAAAAAGGATTATAAATAATATGGTGTGGACAAAATTAACAATCGACACAACTGTTGAAGCAGTTGATATCCTTAGTGCCTTTTTAGATGATTTAGGCGTTGAGGGAATAATGATTGAGGATAATGTTCCACTTACAGAGGAAGAAAAACAAGCTATGTTTGTCGATATCCCACTAATTGAAGGTGAGGATGATGGAACTGCTAAGGTTTCATGTTTTATAGATGATAGCTTTGATCTTGACACTTTAAAGGCGGATATAGTTGCAGAACTTACCCGCCTTGAAGAGTTTTTACCTGTAGGTACTAAGAACATATCCTTAAGTAATACAGAGGATAAGGATTGGATTAATAACTGGAAACAGTTTTTTAAGCCATTTAGATTATATGATAATATTGTTATTAAGCCTACATGGGAAGAGCTGGATGATGTAAATGAAGGCGATATGGTGGTAGAAATTGACCCAGGAATTGCATTCGGAACAGGTTCTCATGAAACCACAAAGCTTTGTATAGGACAACTAAAGAAATACCTTAAATCAGGTGATACAGTATTTGATGTTGGTTCTGGTAGCGGAATATTATCTATTATCAGTGTGATGCTTGGTGCGGGCTTTGTTCATGGAATGGATATTGATGAGGTGGCGGTTAGAGCTAGTATAGAGAACCGTGAGGTTAATCATATGTCTGATGAACAGCTTGTTCTTAGCTGTGGTAATTTACTAGCAGGAGATGGAGCTACCAATAAGATGGCTTTAGAAGTAAATGGTGGAAACAAATACGATATTGTTGTTGCCAATATCTTAGCTGATGTTATTATACCTTTGTCAGGAGTTGTAAAACCATTTCTTAAGGAAGATGGATATTTTATTACATCAGGTATTATCGATATGAAGGAGGAGGCTGTTAAGGAAGCGCTTCTTGTTAATGGTTTTGAGATATTAGATGTAGTTCATATGAATGATTGGGTTTCAATCATTGCAAAAACAAAATAATATATATATTAAAAAGACATTTTTGAGGCTATATAATATGTTTGCTGTAGCTCTTAGAAATGTCTTTTTTATTGAATATATCGATGTAGTATGATAAAATAAATTGGTTTAATGATAAGTATTTTGATAGAGGTAAACTAATTAATGCATCGTTTTTTTGTAGATAATTGCACTAATGCAGTAGATAATATAATAATAACAGGTAGTGATGTTAATCATATAAAGAATGTTCTTAGAATAAAAACAGGTGAGAGGATTCTTATAAGTGATGGTAATGGAACTGATTATGAATGTTCGGTTGTTCATATTAATGAAGAATCTGTAACTGCCAGGATAGAAGATGTTAACAAAAATGCGGCGGAATTACCTGTTAAGATAACATTGTTTCAGGGGATGCCAAAGTCTGATAAGCTTGAGCTTATTATTCAAAAGGCCGTTGAGCTTGGTGCATATGAGATTGTTCCTGTTATTACTAAAAGAACGGTTGTAAAAATAGACGATAAGAAAGCATCTAAAAAATTAGAAAGATTTAATGGGATAGCTGAGTCAGCAGGTAAGCAATCAGGTCGAGGAATTATTCCTCTGGTTAGGGATTTTATGACCTTTAAACAAGCCTTAGAATATGCTAAGACACTTGAGATGAATATTATTCCATATGAGGAAGCGGAAGGCTTAGAGTATTCTAGAAATGTTATCAAAGAGATAAAGGGACAGAAAAGTCTCGGTATTTTTATAGGACCTGAGGGTGGTTTTGCAAAGGAAGAGGTTGAACAGGCCATAGGTATTGGAGCAAAGTGCATAACCTTAGGTAACAGAATACTTAGAACTGAGACAGCGGGATTAGCGGTGCTTTCTATTATTATGTTTGAAATTGATGAATAAAAAATGTTGAATATAAATTGTGAATAGATAATTGCAAATAGATAATTGCAAATAGATATTTAACATAGAGCTTAATTTATTAGGATAATATATCTTTATGCATTGTGATATTTAAGGAGATTAAATTTTTATGGAAGTATATTTTGATAATGCTGCCACAACAAAGGTTTATCCTGAAGTAAAGGAGCTTATGATTAAGCTTTTGGAAGAAGATTATGGTAATCCTTCTTCTCTTCACATGAAGGGTGTTGAGGCAGAAAAATACATAAAAGAAGCAACTGCCAGAATTGCAACCGAGCTTAAATGCCAGGAAAAGGAAATAGTATTCACCTCCGGTGGAACTGAGGCCAACAATTTTGCTCTTATAGGTGGAGCTATGGCTCACAGACGTGCAGGAAAACATATTATTACTACAAATATCGAACATGCATCCGTTAGTGCTACCTTAGAGTTCCTTGTTAAAGAGGGATATGAGGTAAGCTATATTGGAGTAGATGAAAAAGGTATTGTTAATTTAGAGGAGCTTAAGGCTGCACTTAGAGAAGATACTATTTTAGTGTCTGTAATGTATGTTAATAACGAGATTGGTTCTATTCAACCTATTGAAGAAATTGCTAAAATAGTTAAGGCTAATAATCCACAAACTTTGATGCATGTAGATGCTGTTCAGGCCTTTGGAAAGCTTAGGTTTTCTCCCAAAAGATTAGGGGTTGATTTGCTTAGTATAAGCGGACATAAGATTCATGGACCTAAGGGGTCGGGGGTTCTTTATATAAAGGACAAGACTCTTATTAGACCAACCATGTACGGTGGTGGACAGCAAAAGGCTATGCGTTCAGGAACTGAAAATGTACCGGCCATAGCAGGTATGGGTCTAGCTGCAGAGCTTATGTATAAAAATCATGAAAGTAAAATGGAGCATATCAGAAGCTTAAAGAATGCATTTATTGATAAGGTCATTAAGTTAGAAAATGTATTTAATAATTCTGGTGAAGCACCTCATATAGCAAGTATTACTTTTGTGGGAATTAGAAGTGAGGTTATGCTACATGCCTTAGAGGATAAGGGAATTTATGTATCATCAGGCTCTGCCTGTTCTTCTAATAAGGCAAATGTAAGTGGTGTTCTAAAGGCTATAAATCTTCCTAAGGAGAGACTTGAATCTACGCTAAGATTTAGCTTTTGTGAGTCAAATACACTAGAAGAGATTGATTATGCTGTAAAGTGTATTGAGGAGATACTTCCGGTGTTTAGAAGATATATTAGAAAATAGATTTCACCATATTGGAGGTAATATATGAATTATAAGATGTTTTTGGTCAAATATGCAGAGATTGGTACCAAGGGTAAAAATAGGTATGTATTCGAAGAGATTATGTGTAAAAGAATGCGAGCTTTACTTAAGAGACTTGGTAGCTTTGAGGTTAAGAGAGAGTATGGAAGAATATTTGTAGAAGCTCTTTCTGACTATGATTATGATGATGTTATAGCCGCTTTACAAAAGGTATTTGGAGTTGTTGGTATCTGTCCTGTAGTTGTTGTGGAAGATACAAGCTTTGATAAGATATCTGAAGCTGTTGTAGATTATGTTGATAGTGAATTTGCTCATAAGGATTTTACATTTAAATCTCATGCTAAGAGAGTAAATAAGAGTTATCCTATGTCATCAATGGAGCTTAATTGTGAAATTGGAGCTGTTCTTCTTAATATGTTTCCTGAGATGAAGGTTGATGTTCATAATCCTCAGGTTATGATTAATGTTGAGGTTAGAGATGTGGCATACATTTACTCTAAGACAATTCCAGGTCCAGGTGGTCTTCCTGTTGGAACTAATGGAAAGGGTATGACACTATTATCAGGTGGTATAGATAGTCCGGTTGCAGCATACATGATTGCTAAACGAGGTGTTGAACTTGAGGCAGTTTATTTTCATGCGCCACCATATACTAGTGAGAGAGCAAAGCAGAAGGTTGTTGATCTTGCAAAGCTTGTTGCACAGTATTCAGGTCCAATTAAGCTTCATATAGTTAACTTTACTGATGTTCAGCTTGCTATATATGATAATTGTCCTCATGATGAGCTTACAATTATTATGAAGAGAGTGTTTTACAAGATGGCTCAAGATCTTGCTTTGGCTAATGATTGTCAGTGTATTATTACAGGTGAGAGTATAGGTCAGGTATCAAGCCAGACTGTACAGAGTTTATCAGTAATTGATCTTGCAGCTGATAAGCTTCCGGTTATGAGACCTTGTATAGGTATGGATAAGCAGGAAATAATTGATTTGTCAGAAAAAATTGGAACCTATGAGACATCTATTCAGCCTTATGAGGATTGCTGTACAACATTTGTGGCTAAGCATCCTGTTACAAGACCTAAGCTTGACAAGATACTAGAATCAGAGCAGGCTTTGGTTGGTAAGATAGAGGAGCTTTATGAAAAGGCTATGAATGAGGTAGAGGTTGTAATTTGTAAATAATATAAACAAGTAATGAATTGCTTGGTGGAATTAAATAAAAATATAGTATATGGTTAATAATATTGATTCAAAAACAAAAGAAAAGGTTGCTGATAATCTAAATAATAAATCCTCAAAAAGTAATTATACTATGGGGGTGACATGTCTACTTGGTTCAGTAATATGCTTTTCTTTGATGAATTTGTTTGTAAGGCTTGCTGGAGATTTGCCGTCTATACAGAAAAGCTTTTTTAGGAATGTTATAGCTTTAATAGTTGCTCTTTTGGCTTTAAGTAAGTCAAGAGGAGACTTTAGGTGTAAAAAAGGTAATTTTAAAGATTTGTTTTTGCGCGCATTAGCTGGAACTATAGGTGTGTTTTGCAATTTTTATGCTATGGATAATCTAAATATATCTGATGCGTCTATACTAAATAAGCTATCGCCTTTTTTTGCCATTATATTTTCCTTTTTTATACTAAAGGAAAAGGCCAATAAATTCGAATGGACTGCTGTGATAGTTGCATTTGTTGGAGCACTCTTTGTTATTAAGCCCTCCTTTGATGTGGAAGTGATACCTGCGTTTATAGGCTTCTTAGGTGGCTGTGCTGCGGGAATGGCTTATACCTATGTTAGAAAGCTTGGTCTTAAGGGTGAGAGGAGTATGATAATAGTTCTTTATTTTAGCGTTTTTTCTACTCTTTGTACCTTGCCTCATATGATATTTGATTATTGTCCTATGAGCTTTAAGCAGTTAATAATTCTTGTCTTTTGTGGTTTAAGTGCGGCAGGAGGTCAGGTTTTGATTACAAAGGCATATTCCTTTGCTCCTGCTAAGGAGATATCTGTATTTGATTTTTCCATCGTTATAACTACTGCGATTTTAGGTTATCTCTTCCTAGATCAGACTCCTGACATATTAAGTATAGTTGGATATGCTATTATTATAGGTGTAGCTGTAGTCAAGTGGCGTTATGGACTGAAAATGTCTAAAGGAAAAGGGTGAATAGTATGATTATATATAATGCCGGGAAGATAAAATCCTTTGAAAATTTAAAGACTCTTGCATTAATGGTAGGAGAAACTGAAGAATTTGCAGCCTCATTGTGGCAGGATATGCTTCAAGATGAGGAGCTTCTTGAAGAATTTAACTATTATGTTGTTAATAGAACTCTGAAAGGAACTGTAAAATGTGGTGATTATTCACTTTTGGATCTTTACTTTGCGCAGATGAACAAATATAACTACTTTCATGATATAGGGAAAAACCCTAATAATTGTAATAAAGAGAGAATGATTTTACATGCATTTAAGCAAATGGTTGAGATGAAAAAGGATCCTGATTATCAAAAGCATTTTGAAAGTGCTGAATATAAAAGTATGGATGTAATGTAATATATAGAACAGGAGAGAGATTATGAATATTGAGAAAATTATAGCAGAAGAATTAAATGTTAAGGTTTGGCAGGTTGAAAAGACTGTTGAGCTTATTGACGAGGGTAATACTATTCCTTTTATTTCAAGATATCGTAAGGAGGTTACAGGTTCTCTTAATGACGAGCAGCTTAGAACTCTTGATGAGAGACTTACATATCTTAGGAATTTAGAGGATAAGAAGGGTACAGTTCTGTCTACTATTGAAGAGCAGGGAAAGTTAACCGATGATTTAAAGAAGCAGATAGAGGATTGTATGACTATGGTTGCACTTGAGGATTTATATAGACCATATAGACCTAAGAGAAGAACCAGAGCAACAATTGCAAAGGAAAAGGGATTAGAAGGACTTGCTAATATTATTAGTCTTCAGATGACTGATAAGACTATATTAGAGGAGGCTGCAGCTTATATTTCAGAGGAGAAAGAGGTACTTACTGCAGAGGATGCTATATCTGGAGCAAAGGATATTTTGGCAGAGGTTTATGCTGATGAGGCTGACTATAGAACTAAGATTAGAGATTTAACTAGATGCAAGGGTAAGCTTATATCTGTTGCAAAGGATCCGGAAGCAAAGTCAGTGTACGAGATGTATTATGATTTCCAGGAAGATATTAAGAAGATGGTAGGCTATAGAATCCTTGCTGTTAACAGAGGTGAGGCCGAGAAAGTCCTTACAGTTAAGATAGAGGCACCTGTGGATGATATAATAAAATATCTAAAGAAGCAAGTTATTGCTGTAGAGGGTCATGATAGTGCTACTTACATTGCGGAGGCGGTAGAAGATAGCTATGAGAGACTTATTGCTCCGTCTATAGAGCGAGAGATAAGAAATGAGCTAACTGAGATGGCTGAGGAGGGTGCGATAAGTGTATTTGGTAAGAATCTTCATCAGTTGCTTATGCAGCCACCTGTTGCAGGACAGACAGTTTTAGGCTGGGACCCTGCTTTTAGAACAGGCTGTAAGTTGGCAGTAGTAGACCCAACAGGTAAGGTGCTTGATACAGTAGTTATATATCCAACTGCACCACAGAATAAGGTTGCAGAGGCAAAAGCTACCTTGAAGAAGCTTATTGATAAATATGGTATTACACTTATTTCTCTTGGTAACGGAACAGCTAGCCGTGAATCAGAGATGGTTATTGTTGAACTTCTTAAGGAAATTAAAGCTAATGTTAAGTATGTAATAGTAAATGAAGCGGGAGCATCAGTTTATTCTGCTAGTAAGCTTGCAACAGAGGAATTTCCAAACTTTGATGTTGGACAGCGTTCTGCTGCATCAATAGCAAGAAGATTACAGGATCCACTTGCTGAGCTTGTGAAGATCGATCCAAAGTCAATAGGAGTTGGTCAGTATCAGCATGATATGAATCAAAAGAACCTTGGAAATGCACTTACAGGAGTTGTAGAAGACTGTGTTAATAGTGTAGGTGTTGATTTAAATACAGCGTCCGCATCCTTACTTGAGTATATTTCAGGTATCAATAAGACACTTGCTAAGAACATAGTTACATATAGAGAGGAAAATGGACAGTTTAAGAATCGTAAGGAGCTTCTTAAGGTTGCAAAGCTTGGTCCAAAGGCCTATGAGCAGTGTGCTGGATTCCTTAGAATCAGTGGTGGTAACGAAATTCTTGATAATACTTCAGTTCATCCTGAAAGCTATGAAGCAACAAAAGCACTTATGGCAAAGCTGGGTCTTACAGATGAAGAGCTAAAGAAGGGTGGACTTAAAGGAATATCTAAAAAGATATCAAATACGAAGAAGATAGCGGAGGAGTTGGGAATTGGAGAGCCTACACTTATAGACATTATAAGTGAGCTTGAAAAACCAGGTAGAGATCCACGTGAGGAAATGCCAAAGCCAATCCTCAAAAGCGATGTCCTCGAGATGAAGGATCTAAAGGAAGGCATGGAGCTTAAGGGTACAGTTCGTAATGTAATCGACTTCGGAGCATTTATTGATATTGGAGTTCATCAGGACGGGCTCGTTCACATCTCCAAGATGAGCAAATCCTATATTAAGCACCCGCTTGAGGTAGTTAGTGTGGGAGATATTGTAGATGTAACCGTTTTAGCTGTGGATTTGGAGAAAAAGAGAATACAGCTTTCTATGGTATAATATAAAGCGTTGATATTGTTTATTTTAAATTAAGTAAATATAAAAGGATGTGCAAGATTTAATAAATTCCGGCAAAGATAGTAGAAGCGCACATCCTTTTTGTGTACATTAAATTAGAGCAACAAAAAAATCGGTCATATGACCGATTTTTTGTTGCCTTAAACTAGAATAAAATTAAGCACGCTCAACTTTTCCTGACTTTAAGCAAGATGTACAAACATAAATCTTCTTTGCTGAACCATCAACGATAGCCTTTACAGACTTGATGTTTGACTTCCACATTCTATTTGATCTTCTATGAGAATGGCTCACATTGTTACCGAAATGAGCACCTTTTTCACAAATACTACACTTTGCCACTGTTAGCACCTCCTTGACAAAACATTTTTGTTTACCTCCGTAAACTCACAACGTACATATAATAACAAAAAAGAATATAATATGCAAGAAAAAAATTCATAAATTTTTCAAATTATTATATTTTGTCAGTTTTACTTGATTAAATTAATTGCAATGGGTATAATTATTGTGATAATGTATGTGCAGAAATTATATGCAAAACATTAATTTTAACAAACAATTATAATATTAATAATAAAGGAGGGTAATGTTCATGGGTGGATATATGTCTAACGAGAACGGTGAAATAATTATTGAAAATGAAGTAATTGCCCAGTATGCTGGAAATGCTGCATTAGGATGCTTTGGTATAGTAGGTATGGCAGCTATCAGTATGAAGGATGGTATCGCTAAGCTCCTTAAAGGCGATAAGATAAGCAGAGGAGTTAATGTAACTATAGGTGAGAATAATGAGCTTACAATCGACTTCCACATTATTGTGGCATATGGTGTAAGTATTTCTACAGTATGTGATAATCTAATCAGTACAGTTAAGTATTCTATTGAAGAAATGACATCTATGCCTGTTAAGGCGATTAACATCTTCGTTGAAGGTGTAAGGGTTATAGATTAGTAGGAGGAAAGTTAAAGTGGCTATTAAGAAAATTGATGCAAGTATGCTTCAGAAGGCATTTATTGCAGGTGCGTATAATTTAGAGAAGAATAAAGACTATATTAATGAACTTAATGTATTCCCTGTACCGGATGGTGATACTGGTTCTAATATGTCACTTACAATTATGGCCGCAGCAAAGGAGGTTAGCGCTTTATCTGATCCTTCTATAGCTGATTTGTCTAAGACTATATCTAGTGGTTCTCTTAGAGGCGCAAGAGGAAATTCAGGTGTTATCCTTTCTCAGCTTTTAAGAGGTTTTTGTAAAGAGATAAAGGATAAGAAGGTTATAACTCCAAAGATACTTGCTGATGGATTTGTAAGAGGCTGTGAGACAGCATACAAGGCTGTTATGAAGCCTAAGGAAGGTACAATTCTTACTGTTGCAAAGGGTCTTGCTGAAAAGGCGGTAGAGGTTGCTGCTGAAGGCGTTGACTTTGTTGAAATGGGTGAGAAGGTTATAGAGTACGGTAATGAAGTATTAGCTAAAACTCCTGATATGCTTCCTGTACTTAAAGAGGCAGGTGTTGTAGACTCAGGAGGACAGGGTCTTATGGAGTTTATTATAGGTGCTTACAATGGACTTACCGGTAAAGAGGTTGTTGATGATAAGATTATGTCAGCTCCTAAGGTAAATGTAAGTACAAATGTAAGCTCTGAGGATATTGATACCTCACATATTACCTTTGGTTATTGTACAGAGTTTATTATCCTTCTTGAGAAGGAGTGGAATATGGATATAGAGCTTAAGTTTAAGGAGTTCTTGGGTTCTATAGGAGATTCTCTTGTTGTTGTATCTGATGATGAAATAGTAAAGGTTCATGTTCATACTAATCATCCTGGTCAAGCATTTGAGAAGGGTCTCGAGTATGGTCAGCTTACTAATATGAAGGTTGATAATATGAGAGAAGAGCACCGTGAGAAGGTTATTATGGAACAGGATAGACAGAAGGCTGCTGAGAAGGAACTTGATTCTGTTGAAGCTAAGGCTAATGAGCCTAAAAAGCCTTATGGTTTTGTAGCTGTATCTGTAGGCCAGGGCTTAAATAGCATTTTTCTTGACCTTGGTGTTGATTACATTATTCAGGGTGGTCAGACTATGAACCCAAGTACTGAGGATGTTCTTGGCGCTATAGCTAATGTTAATGCAGAGACAGTATTTGTACTTCCTAATAACAAGAATATAATACTTGCTGCTAATCAGGCTGCATCTATAGAGGACGATAAGAATGTAATAGTAATTCCGTCTAAGACTATACCACAGGGTATAGGAGCTATGATTGGCTTTGAAGGAAGCATGTCTGCTGAGGATAACGAGGCTAGTATGACAGAGGCAATGTCAGCAGTAAAGTCTGGTCAGGTTACCTATGCTGTTAGAGATACATCAGTCGATGGCAAGGAAATAAAAATTGGTGACTTTATGGGTATTGATGATACCGGAATTAAGTCAGTTGGTACTGATATAGTTGAGGTTATTAAGGAGCTTGTTAAGGAAATGTCTGATGAGGATTCAGAGCTCTTAAGTGTATACTATGGTGAGGATGTATCTGAGGAGGATGCAGAGGCACTTGTGTCGGTTCTCGAGGAGACATATCCGGATTATGAGATTGAGCTTCATCCTGGTAATCAGCCAGTTTATTATTATATACTTTCAGTTGAATAATGATTTATTTATGTGCACCTGAACGAAAGCTTTTGTTCGGGTGCTTTTTGTTTAGTGGTATTGAAATATTTAATGATGAGATATATAATACACTCGAAAAAATACAGTTTTGCAATCATTTTATATATTATATTACTTTTTGCTGGATAATGGAGAAAACATGCAACTAAATGACAATATTACAACAATTAAAGGAATAGGCGAAAAAACTGCTGCCTCATTTGCCAAGCTTGGAGTTCATACTGTAGATGATTTAATACACACTTACCCTAGGAATTATCTGTCTTATGGTGAGCCTGTTGATATTAAAGATACAGTTATAGGGGAACGCCAGGCTATTTGTGCTGTTATATCTTCCTATGTGGATGTGAGAAAGGTGAGAGGCTTAACTTTGACTAATATAACGGTTAAGGATCATACCGGTAACATTAAAATTACATGGTTTAATTCCCCATTCCTTAAAAATGTTCTTCATAGAGGAGATACCTATGTGTTCGTTGGAACTGTAAAGGTGAAGAATAATATGCGTGTTATGGATATGCCTGAGTATTACAAGCTTGCCCAGTATGAGGATATGAGACAAGAAATGCAACCCGTATATCCACTTACTCAGGGTTTATCTAATAAGACCTTCCAGAAGGCTATAATTAGCACCAGAGAGATGATATATAGCTTAGAGGATTATCTCCCTGAAGATGTAAAGAGAGATTATACCTTGATGGATATTAGTGAAGCCTATGAGAATATTCATTTCCCTATGAACGAAGCAGTTCTTAGGAATGCTATTAAGAGATTAGCTTTCGATGAGTTTTACAAGTTCCTATATGACATGGGCAAGCTTAAGGATGATAATATTCAAATTCAAAACATCCATAAGGTAATTCAAGGAAAAAATGTAGCTGAGTTTATAGATAACTTAAGCTTTAGGCTTACTAAGGGACAAGCGAAGGCTATTGAGGATATTCTGGCTGATATGGGCAGTGATAATGTAATGAATCGTTTGGTTCAGGGTGATGTTGGCTCTGGTAAGACTGTTGTTGCAGAAACAGCACTATATGCCTGTATAAAGGAAGGCTATCAGGGTGCTCTTATGGTTCCGACAGAGGTACTCGCAAAGCAGCATTATGAAGAGATTAGCACTATTTTTGAAAAGTATGGTATTAAGACTGCCTGCTTGGTTGGTTCCACATCTATGAAGGAAAAACGACATATTTATGATGGATTAAAATCTGGAGATATAGATTTGGTAATAGGAACTCATGCACTTATAGAGGATAAAGTGGAATACAACAACCTAGGGCTTGTTGTAACTGATGAACAGCATCGCTTTGGCGTGAATCAAAGAAAGAAGCTTTCTGCAAAAGGTGATGCACCACATACTCTTGTTATGAGTGCGACGCCTATACCTAGAACCTTGGCTATTATAATGTATGCAGACTTAGATATATCTGTTATTTCTGAGCTTCCAAAGGGAAGAAAACCTATAAAAAACTGTGTTGTAGGTACTAATTATAGGAATACTGCCTATAAATTTATTGCTTCCCAAGTAGAGGAAGGAAGTCAGGTCTATGTTATTTGTCCTATGGTTGAGGAAAGCGATACTATGGATCTAACCAATGTTACTGAGTATACAGAAACTATGAAGTCTAATATGCCTCCATCTGTTAGAGTATCTATGCTCCATGGAAAGATGAAAGCGGATGAGAAAAATGCCATAATGGATGACTATATTGCAGGAAACATAGATGTTCTTGTATCAACTACAGTTATAGAGGTTGGAATAAACAATCCTAATTCCACTGTTATGATGGTGGAAAATGCAGAACGCTTTGGATTAGCGCAGCTTCATCAGCTTAGGGGAAGAGTAGGTCGTGGAAAGAAGCAGTCCTATTGTATATTTATAAATGGTAAGGAAAGCAAGGAGTCTATGGACAGACTTAGAGTATTGGAAAATTCCAATGATGGTTTCTTTATTGCCAGTGAGGATTTAAAGCTTAGAGGTCCTGGAGATTTTTTTGGTATAAGACAGAGTGGTGAGATGCTATTTATGTTGGCGGATATTTATAATCACGCTGATATGTTGAAAATTGCTCAGGAGATACATGCTAAGTATGGAAGTGGCTTAGAGCCTACTAAGTCTAAGATTATAACATCATTGAATGAAAACGCAGTGTTATAACTTCAAATTAGAGTAATTAACGGGGTATTATTGCATTATAAATACTATGTATTTAAGCAATAATACCCTTATTTTATGCTTGAAGAAGATACATTTTAATGTTATAATTACTAAGATTGCATTAAGACCCAACCGAGACTACTGAAAATGGTATTTTTTAATGCATTTTTTGTAGTCAAAAGTGCTATTTTCAGTTGTTTCGGAGTCTTAATGAAAAATATTATTTTAAGGAGTAAAAATTATGTACAAGAAGTTTGAGATGGAACTTGCAGGCAGAACTCTTAGAGTTGATGTTGGCAGAGTTGCTAAGCAGGCTAATGGTGCGGCATTGATGCACTACGGAGACACAGTTGTTTTATCAACAGCTACAGCTTCTGAGAAGCCAAGAGAGGGTATTGATTTCTTCCCACTTTCAGTTGAGTATGAGGAGAAGCTTTACGCAGTAGGTAAGATTCCAGGAGGATTTAACAAGAGAGAGGGTAAGGCTAGTGAGAATGCTATTCTTACTTCAAGAGTAATTGACCGTCCTATGAGACCGCTTTTCCCTAAGGACTATAGAAATGATGTTACTCTTAACAATATGGTAATGGCAGTTGATCCTGAGTGTTCACCTGAGCTTACTGCAATGCTTGGTTCAGCAATTGCTACTGCAATTTCTGATATTCCATTCGATGGACCATGTGCAACTACTCAGGTGGGTATGATTAATGGCGAGTTTGTTTTTAATCCAAATGCAGCTCAGAATCTTGTATCTGACCTTAAGCTTACGGTTGCATCAACTAGAGATAAGGTTATTATGATTGAGGCTGGTGCTAATGAGGTTCCAGAGGCTAAGATGATTGAGGCAATATATGCTGCTCATGAGTTAAACCAGAAGGTTATAGCATTTATCGATGAGATAGTTGCAGAGTGTGGCAAGGCTAAGCATGAGTATACAAGCTGTGCTATTCCAGATGAGCTTTTTGCTGCAATTAAGGAAATTGTTACTCCAGAGCAGATGGAGGTTGCAGTATTCACTGATGAGAAGCAGGTTAGAGAAGAGAATATCAGACAGATTAAGGACAAGCTTGAGGAAGCCTTTGCTGATAAGGAAGATTGGTTAGCTGTTCTTGATGAGGCTGTATACCAGTATCAGAAGAAGACAGTTCGTAAGATGATTCTTAAGGATGGTAAGAGACCTGATGGCAGACAGATGACTCAGATTAGACCTCTTGCTGCTGAGACTGATATAATACCTAGAGTTCATGGTTCAGCTATGTTTACTAGAGGACAAACTCAGATTTGTAATGTTGTTACATTAGCTCCACTTTCAGAGGCACAGAAGTTAGATGGCCTTGATGAGCTTGTAACATCAAAGAGATATATGCATCATTATAACTTCCCTTCATATTCAGTTGGCGAGACTAAGCCATCTAGAGGACCGGGAAGAAGAGAGATTGGACATGGTGCCCTTGCTGAGAGAGCGCTTATTCCTGTTCTTCCTTCAGAAGAGGAGTTCCCATATGCAATTCGTTCTGTATCTGAGACATTTGAGTCAAATGGATCAACATCTATGGCTTCAACATGTTCATCATGTATGGCACTTATGGCAGCTGGTGTACCTATTAAGAAGATGGTTGCAGGTATTTCATGTGGTCTTGTAACTGGTGATACTGATGATGATTATGTTCTTCTTACAGATATCCAGGGACTTGAGGACTTCTTTGGAGATATGGACTTTAAGGTAACTGGTACTACTGAGGGTATTACAGCTATTCAGATGGATATTAAGATTCATGGTCTTACAAGACCTATCGTAGAGGGTGCTATTGCAAGATGTCGTGAGGCTAGAATGTTTATCATGGATACTTGTATGAAGCCAGCTATCGCTGAACCAAGACCAACAGTTGGAGAGTATGCTCCAAAGATTATCCAGACTGTAGTTGATCCAGAGAAGATTGGTGAGATTATCGGTCAGAGAGGTAAGACAATCAACGCTATTATCGAGGAGACTGGCGTTAAGATTGATATCGATGACGAGGGTAGAGTTTCAATCTGTGGTGTTGAGCAGGCAGGTATGGACAAGGCTCTTAAGATTATTCGTTCAATCGTTGATCCGCTTGAAGTAGGCAAGACTTACGAGGGTAAGGTTGTTAGAATAATGAATTTCGGCGCATTTGTTGAGCTCGCACCTAATAAGGATGGACTTATCCACATTTCAAAGCTTGCATCTAACCGTGTTGAGAAGGTTGAGGATGTTGTTAATATCGGTGATGAGGTAAGAGTTAAGGTTCTTGAAATTGATAGAATGGGTAAGGTAAGCCTTAGCTTAAAGGATGCTGAATAATATTTATTTAAAAAATGAATCTGTATGCCCCATTAAACTGGGTCGTACAATATATTTTAATTCTAGGAGGGCGTTTCATGCGATTTGGTTATTTTGATGAGATTAACAAGGAATATGTTATAGATAGACCAGACACACCAGCCCCATGGGCAAACTATTTAGGTTCACCAGAATATGGTGCAATCATTTCAAACAATGCCGGAGGATATAGCTTCGTTAAATCTGGAGCTAATGGAAGAATACTTAGATATGTATTCAACAACTTCGATCAGCCAGGAAGATATATTTACTTGAGAGATAATGATAACAATGATTTTTGGTCTGCTTCATGGCAGCCAGTTGGTAAGGATTTATCAGTTTACAAGAATGAATGTCATCATGGTACAGGTTATACTAACATTAAGGCTTCTTACGATGGAATTGATTCAGAAGCATTGTATTATGTTCCATTAGATAAGACACATGAGGTATGGAAGGTTAAGGTTACTAATAACTCAGATAAGCCTAGAAATCTTTCTGTATTTGGTTATTGTGAATTTACTAATGATAATAACTACGAGCAGGATCAGGTAAACCTTCAGTACACTTTGTTTATTACTAAAACTTATTTTGAAGGTAATAGAATTAAGCAGGTTATTAATGAAAATGTTAATAAGGGTGCTATTAATGGTAGTGTAGTTCTTAACAGATTCTTTGGACTTGCTGGAGCAGATGTAGCTACTTACTGTGGTGATAAGGAAGAGTTTATTGGTAGATATCACTCTTATGCAAATCCAGCTGGAGTGGTAAATGGCAACTGTGGTAATAAGCTTAATTATAATGCTAATGCTTGTGGTGCTTTAGAGACTAAGCTTACACTTGCACCTGGAGAGAGTAAAGAATTTGCCTTTGTTCTTGGTATGAAGAATGACGAAGAAATTAACGAGGTAATGAATTCTTATGCTGATGTTTCAGCTCAGACAGCAACAGAGCTTAAAGAGTTAATAGATAACTGGCATGGAAAGCTTTCTCATTTACAGGTTAACACACCAAGTGAGAGCTTTAATGCGATGATTAATACCTGGAATGCATATCAGTGCTTTATGACATTTATCTGGTCAAGAGCAGCTTCATTCTCTTACTGTGGTCTTAGAAATGGATATGGTTACAGAGATACAGTTCAAGATATTCAGGGTATTATTCACCTTGAGCCTGAGATGGCCCTTGATAAGATTCGTTTTATGTTATCAGCACAGGTTGATAATGGTGGTGGACTTCCACTTGTTAAGTTTGACCATAATGCTGGTCATGAGGATACTCCTGATGATCCATCATATGTACAGGCAACAGGACATCCTGCATATAGAGCAGATGATGCTTTGTGGTTGTTCCCAACAGTGTATAAGTATATTGCTGAGTCTGGCAATGTGGACTTTATTGATGAGGTTATTGTTTTTGCTAATGGTGGCGAAGGTACAGTTTATGAGCACCTTAAGAGAGCAATTGATTTCTCTATGAATCGTCTTGGTAATAATAATATGCCAGCAGGTCTTCATGCAGACTGGAATGATTGCTTGAGACTTGGTAAGACGGGTGAGTCAACCTTTGTTGCGATGCAGCTTTATTATGCTATGACCGTGCTTCGCATGTTCTCAGAGATGAAAAATGATACTGAGTATATCGCTTATCTTGATAAGATTCAGAATGAATTAGGAAATACTATCCAGACTAAGTGCTGGGAGGAAGACAGATATATTAGAGGCTACAAAGAAGATGGTATGATTATTGGATCTAAGAAGGATCCAGAGGCTAATATGTGGCTTAATCCACAGTCTTGGTCAGTAATCAGTGGTCTTGCTTCTAAGGAGCAAGCGGAGCTTGCGTTAGAATCAGTACACAGAGAGCTTAGTACACCATATGGATGTAGATTGATGGCTCCATCATATGTAGATCATGCATTTGAAGGTGCGTTGATGTTACTCTTTAACCCATCTACTAAGGAGAATGGTGGTATTTTCTCTCAGCCACAGGGATGGATAATTCTTGCAGAAGCTCTTATGGGACATGGTGATAGAGCATTTGAATACTTTACAAATAGCTCACCAGCTTCTATGAATGATAAAGCTGAGATTCGTAAGCTTGAGCCATATTGTCATGGTCAGTTTACCGAGAGCTCAGAGTCGCCATTTGAGGGTCGTTCACATGTACATTGGCTTACAGGTACTGCATCAACAGTTATGGTTGGATGTGTAGAGGGTATTCTTGGTATGAGACCTGACTTCGAAGGTATTAAAATTGCTCCATCTATTCCTAGTGATTGGAAGGAATTTACTATATCTAAGGATTTCAGAGGAAAGAAGCTTAATATTAAAGTTCTTAATCAAAGTGGTGCCCAGAGTGGATATACTAGTCTTACATTAAATGGTAAAACCATGGATACAAATTATATTAAAGCTTCAGAGCTTTCTAATGTAAATGATATTGTATTAACTATGTAATAATTGTATAAAATTATATTATTTAGTCGTTTTTATAAAAACAGGTAACTTTTGGTGGCTACAAAAGGTTACCTGTTTTTGTTAGTATAATAACAGTTAATCTAATTGAGTTTGGTGTCAATAAGATTTTCATTTGGGGTGAATTTTCATATTTAGAACAAGAAGATTGGTTGCCTTAGGTAAGTAGGGTGGTTAGTCTTCTTGTTTTTTTATGTATATTTTCTTATATGTTACACAAACTATTATGAAGATATAATAGGGAGGTAAATATGGATTCAAATAATTCTAATAATTCAAATATCAAGGATAATATAGAAGGATGTTCTAATGAAAACCTCATAAAGGATTTTGGACAAATCATTTTAAACAATAATAATAGTGGTTATAGTATACATTTGTTGAATATAATTGGTGAAATAGAAGGTCATGAAAATTCCGCACCATTAACTAAGACAAGCAAATATGAGCATATTATTCCAATTCTTGCGGCGGTTGAAGAGAATAAAAATATAGATGGTTTATTGGTAATTCTTAATACCGTCGGAGGGGATGTAGAGTCTGGGCTTGCCATAGCAGAAATGATAGGATCTATTAGTAAACCAAAGGTTTGTCTTGTGCTAGGTGGAGGACATTCTATAGGTGTACCCCTAGCTGTATCTGGTGATGTTACATTTATTGCAAATACTGCAACAATGATTGTACATCCAATTAGAGTGGGTGGTATGGTTTTAGGTGTGAAACAAAATTTTGAGTATATTGAAAGGTTACAGGATAGAATTCTGGATTTTACTGTTAATCATTCTAATGTAACTAAAGAGAAGCTTAAAGATTTGATGTTTAATACTAGAGAGCTCACAAAGGATATTGGTTCAATATTAGTTGGAGAACAGGCGGTACAAGCAGGATTAATTGATAAGGTTGGAGGTATTAATCAAGCTCTTAATCAGTTATATGACTTGATTAATGAAAGGAAAAATAGTAAAATGACTTAGTATGAAAAAATTTATTAATACTTTATGCTATGTTATTTAAGGCATAAAGTTTACATATGTTAAAGGAGAGAGTTTATGGCTGCTAATAATAAAACCGTTAATAGCAAAAGTAAAGCTACAGGAAACAAAACAACTGGCAGTAGATCAGGAAATTCTAATTCTAAGGGTAAGAATACTGCAAACAATCAATATACAAAGGAAAGAAAAGCTGCTGCACGAGCTGCATTAGAAGAAGATGATGGACCTTCTAGAAAAAATGAGATATATGTTTTTATTTATCTTGCTGTAACAGTTTTTCTTATTTGCAGTAATTTTGGTTGGTGTGGAGTAGTTGGAGATTTTATTTCTAGGATATTATTTGGATTATTTGGTGCAGTTTCGTATATTTTACCACTTTACATATTTTTGTCAGCTGCATTTTTGTTTTCTAATGGTGCTCATAAAAAAGTTGTTAAGCGTGTGCTTTGTGTTGCTATCTTTATTATTGCATTGGCGTTTATCTTCCAGCTTATTGCAGGTGCAGATGGTGAAACTGTAAAATCACTATATAAGACTGGTTCCGTGAATAAGCAGGGTGGTGGTGTAATACTTGGTGGATTAATCGTAATACTACATAAGCTTATTGGGTTTACTGGTTGCGTAATAGTTACAATTCTACTTATTATAATAGGAATAATAATAGTAATGGATGTTTCTATTATTGATACTATGAAGTCGAAAATGGTTTCTTTTGATGAGGATAATGATGATGATGAGTATATTGATAAGGATTTAGCTAAGCTTTCAGGTGATGAGATTAGAAATCTTAAGAAGGACGATATACTAGGAAATCTTAAGGTGCTAGAAACTAAGGAAAGCAAAAAGATTAAAGAAAAGAAATCAAAGAATAGAATTGTTCCGGCGGAAGAGGTACATGAGTTGAAGCCTGTAAAGGCCACAGATTTCTTCACTTTGGGTGATGCAGTAAATAGTGAGGCGCCGGTTGATGTAAGTGGTGTAAGAACGGATTTCTTTAATAAACCGGTAACTGATCTTAAACCAACATTTGATGATTCTTTAGATAATTTGGATGATTTTGGAAGTGGTGTTAATGACAATGTAAATGTAGAGCCTAAGAGAAGACCTAGAAAGACAAAGGAATCTCAAGCTCAGGTTATGGAGGCAACTGCTTTAGTTGCAGAAGATATTAATGGAACAAGTGCCAGTGCCATAAATAGTACCGAAAGTAAAAAAATTGATAATAAATCAGATGGTTCTTCTGTAAATAATATTGTAGTACCGGATTCTTCTGATGAAATTAAGAAAGAATATGTATTTCCGTCACTTTCCTTGCTTAAAAGTAGCAAAGGAAAAGCTAATTCTAATAATGAAAATTCCGTAAGAGAAACAGCCATGAAGCTAAAAAGTACATTGGAAAGCTTTGGTGTGAATGTTACTGTTACAGATTATAGCTGTGGCCCTTCTGTTACTAGATATGAATTACAGCCTGAGCAAGGTGTTAAGGTTAATAAAATTGTTAGTTTAGCAGATGATATTAAGCTTAATCTTGCAGCTGCTGATATAAGAATTGAGGCACCTATACCTGGTAAAGCAGCTATTGGTATAGAGGTTCCTAATAAAGAAAGCTCTGCGGTTTACTTTAGAGATTTGCTTGAATCTGAAAACTTTAAAAATTTCAACTCTAATATAGCTTTTGCTGTTGGTAAAGATATAAGTGGACAGGTTGTTGTTGCAGATATTGCAAAGATGCCTCATTTGCTTGTTGCAGGAGCTACAGGTTCAGGTAAATCAGTTTGTATTAATACCCTTATTATGAGTATTATATATAAGGCAAAACCGGATGATGTTAAGCTTATTATGATAGACCCTAAACAGGTAGAGTTAAGTATATATAATGGTATTCCACATATGCTTATTCCTGTAGTTACAGATCCTAAGAAAGCTGCTGGAGCGCTTAATTGGGCTGTAATGGAGATGACTAATAGATATCAGCTTTTTGCTCAGTATAATGTTAGAAATCTTCAGGGCTATAATGATAAGGTTAAAGCAGTTACAGGACTTGAAGAAGGTAATGAGGAGCTTAAGAAGTTGCCACAGATAATACTTATAGTAGATGAGCTTGCAGACCTTATGATGGTTGCTCATCATGAGGTTGAAGATGCAATTGTCAGACTTTCACAGCTTGCAAGAGCAGCAGGAATTCATCTTGTCATTGCAACTCAGAGACCTTCGGTGGATGTTATAACAGGTCTCATTAAGGCAAATGTACCTTCTAGAATTGCTATGACAGTTTCTTCGGGTGTAGACTCAAGAACTATTTTGGATATGAATGGTGCTGAGAAGCTACTTGGTAAAGGAGATATGTTATTTTATCCAACAGGTTATCCGAAGCCTGTTAGAGTTCAAGGTGCATTTTTGTCAGATGAAGAAATTGCTGGCGTTGTAGATTTCCTTAAGTCTAATAACGGTGAAACTACTTATGATGATAAGATATCACAGGAAATAGCAAGTACCGGTGCATCAGGTGGTGCAGGAATTGGTGGTGCTGAGCCGGATGTAGACGAATACTTTGTAGATGCAGGTAAATTTATTATAGGTAAAGATAAAGCATCTATAGGAATGCTACAAAGAGTATACAAAATAGGCTTTAATAGAGCAGCTAGAATTATGGATCAGCTTTCTGATGCAGGTGTAGTTGGACCTGAAGAAGGAACAAAGCCTAGAAAGGTACTTATGACTCTTGAGGAGTTTGAGAACTATGTTGAGAATAATCTGTAGTTTTTAGATGAATGACATTATAGTAATCATTCTTTTTGAAGTATTTAAATCTATGATATAATATATGTTTGAATAATTATTATCATGTATAATTGTATTAATTTATTGATGTGTGAAATTATAAAGAGAGTAGGAGAAAAATATGTTAACAGATATTCAGATTGCACAGCAGGCGCAGCTTCTTAATATCAAAGATGTTGCTGCAAATATTGGAATAACGGAGGATGACCTTGAAATGTACGGAAAGTACAAGGCAAAGTTGTCTGACGAGTATATGGATTCGGTAAAAGATAATAAAAACGGAAAGCTAATTCTTGTCACAGCTATTAATCCAACACCTGCAGGGGAAGGAAAAACTACTGTTACTGTTGGACTTGGTCAGGCCATGCATAAGCTTGGCAAGAAATCCATAATTGCTTTAAGAGAGCCATCACTAGGACCATGCTTTGGAGTTAAAGGTGGTGCTGCAGGAGGCGGTTATTCTCAGGTTGTTCCTATGGAAGACTTAAATCTTCATTTTACTGGAGATTTCCATGCAATTACATCAGCTAATAACCTTTTAGCAGCTGTTATGGATAATCATATTCATCAGGGGAACTCTCTTAGAATTGACCCTAAGAGAATTGTATTTAAGCGTTGTCTTGATATGAATGATAGAGCTCTTAGAAGTATTATTGTTGGAATGGGTAAAAAGGCTGATGGCGTAGTTCGTCAGGATGGTTTTGTAATTACTGTTGCTTCAGAGATTATGGCAATTCTTTGCCTTGCAGAGGATATTAATGATCTTCAAAACAGATTATCAAAGATTATTGTTGCATATAACTACGATAACGAGCCTGTTACAGCAGGAGAGCTTAATTGTGTAGGCTCTATGGCAGCACTACTTAAGGATGCAATTAAGCCTAACCTTATTCAAACATTAGAGCATTCACCTGCAATAGTTCATGGTGGTCCGTTTGCTAATATTGCTCATGGTTGTAACTCTGTTAGAGCAACCAAGACAGCTCTTAAGATTGCAGATTATGTAATAACTGAGGCTGGCTTTGGTGCTGACCTTGGAGCGCAGAAGTTCTTCGATATTAAGTGCCGTATGGCAGGACTTAAGCCTGATGCAGTTGTTTTAGTGGCTACAGTTAGGGCTTTAAAGTATAATGGTGGAGTTGCAAAAGCTGATTTAAATAATGAGAATTTGGATGCTCTTGCAAAGGGTATTGTTAACCTTGAGAAACATATTGAAAATCTTCAGATGTATGGTGTTCCTGTTGTTGTTACACTTAACAGATTTATTACAGATTCTGATTCAGAGCTTGAGTTTGTTAAGAAGTTCTGTGAGGATAGAAACTGTGATTTTGCCCTTGCTAATGTTTGGGAAAAGGGCGGTGAAGGTGGTATAGACCTTGCTAATGCTGTTCTTAATACCTTGGAGACAAAAGTAAGTAATTTCAAGGTATTATATGAAGATGTTTTATCAATTAAGGATAAGATATCTACAATAGCAACCAAGATTTATGGTGCTAAGGATGTAACATATTCATCAGAGGCATCTAACGCTATTGCTAAGATAGAGGCTATGGGTATGGGTAATATGCCTGTGTGTATGGCTAAGAATCAGTATTCACTTTCTGATGATGCTTCACTTCTCGGAAGACCTGAAGGGTTTACTGTAAATATTCGTGAAGTATATGTAAGTGCAGGTGCTGGTTTTGTAGTTGCCATAACAGGAGCAATTATGACTATGCCAGGACTTCCTAAAGTGCCTGCGGCTGAGAGAATATTTGTAGATGATAATGGTGTAATTAACGGTTTATTCTAGTAGTGATTAACTATTAGGGGGGTATTATGGGGAAAAGAATAATAACCTTAATTTTATTTTCGCTATTTTTTCTGTCTTTGGTTGGTTGTTCGGTTGCATCAGAAAAGGATATAGTTAAATATGCTAAGGATAGATATGGTGAAGCTGATTTGTTAAAGACTGAAAAGTCTAATGATGAAAATACTATATGCTATTTTAAGGATAAAGAGTATGGATTTGAATATTATGTGACAAGCTATATGAATGAAATTGTTATAGATGGTTCATCCTTTGGTTCTACCGAAAATAAAGGCAGTAATTTTGATATTCAGTATTATAATTATATAAACGAAGTGGTTGGTTCGGATATATCAATGCTGGAACAAAAGTATAATATTGATATTACTGTATCAGATGGTACATATATTTATTATTTTGCAAGAATATACTATCAGTCGTCTAATACAGCTAATGCTTCAACTGTTACTAAGGAAATAAGTGATTTGTATACTGCTGTAGATACAAGAAATTATTGGAAAGACTTAGTTGTTGAGGCATATGATGATAATGGTAATTATTTGGGTTCCTATCATCATAGCAGAAGTGTTTGGATGTCTTCCCAAGATGAGTATGATATGAAGTATATTGATGAGATTGCCAATC
>JAZPXZ010000074.1:0-13591 GCA_045543915.1 Wujia sp. | reverse complement strand
TATTTATCTCCTTTTGAGTTCCATGATGAATTTTTCTATGACATACAGGGCACAAATTTATGATATTGAATGGTTTCTCTATTATATTTTCTAAAATACCATCTTTTACTTTTCTACCCATAAATTGTTGAATAAAATGATGTTTTTCATGATATACACATCCGTTTTTTGCTATAAAACTATTATCGGTTCTTGGATGCAAAATTTCTCGAAAAAAACACGGTGGATTGAAATATTCTATGAATTTTTTCATATCAAATTCATTACTCACACTTGCCTCTAGATCAGTATATAATTTTTCATTTTCATTCCAAAAGTATTGAGCTTGTTGTGGAGGATTATCTATTCCGTAATTTTCTCTAAGTTTTAGCAAACTAAACTTTTTATAATCATTCAATTCAACAGGCATCAATTTTTCAATAGTTATACCATAAGTTAATACATCTTCATCTCCAAGATATATATCTTTTTTATTCATTTGCATTATTTCATCTCTAACTATACCTTTTAGTAAAATTCGACTTTGAGTATAACCTTCTGTTGATGGTAAGTTCTTATAATATATATATATTATATCTCCAGTCTTTGCATTTTTCAGAGCACTGTTTTTTGTAACCTCCCATGATATGCAATTATTCTTTTCATACTCATATCTTAATCTGTCAAATTGAAAAGTTAAAAAATTCGCAGATAACCATATCACTTTTTGACCACTTTCAGTTATAAATTGACTAGTACATTTTGATGTCATATCTTTCCTCCTACTCCTTCACCCTATTAACCAGATATATTCCGCCACACACAAGTACAAGCGCCACCAAAAGCTCCAAGCCAAAGCTTGAGCTCTCACCAAGGAATACAAATGATAACAATACACTAAACAATGGATTTGTAAACGAATACACCGCAACCTTTCCTATAGGATTGTGCTTAAGTAATATTCCCCATACACTATAAGCTACTGACGATATTAATGCAAGGTATATCAATAAAATAACTGACTTCACACACCATCCGCTAAGCTGTCCTCCCATAATAAATCCACAGATAGTCATGATTATTCCACCGAATATAAACTGATAGCCACTAAGTACAACCGGATTTTCCTTCTGTGAATACTGCTTTACAAGAGCAGACGAAAATGCATACGCTATTGCAGCTATAAGGATTGCTCCCTCGCCCTTAAATGTAAAACCACCTGTAAGGCCACTTGGATCATAATTAATAACTACAACTCCTGCAAATCCGATTATACAACCCAAGAATTTCTGAACAGTAAGCTTCTCATATTTAAATATCAAACAAGCTATCATAATAGCTATAAAGGTCTGTGAACCATTAATAATAGCTGACTTTACACCTGTGGTGTAAGCCAGACCCATATAGAAAAATATGTACTGAAAGACTGTCTGCACTAATCCAAGCTTGCATATCATGCCCCATGAGCCCTTCTGTGGTATCAATTTCATGCCAGCAATTATACTTCCAAATATTACCGCCAGCACTCCTGCCAAGGTAAATCTCACTCCTGCAAATAGTATTCTTGAAGCCAAATCATTTGCCCCTATACCAAACCACTCATAGCCTATCTTTATAGCTGGTGTGGCACTTCCCCACAGAAAACAGCATAGACAGGCAAGTAGTCCTATACCCAATGGTCTTGTAACAAATTTATCTTTATTTTCAGCAGTATTCATAATTATAAATATCCTTTCAAATCTAGTAAGCGCTTACATTATACACTATGGTTACATTTTTTGCCATATGTAATCAAAAAAATAGGATTCTCATCTTACCTATGAGAATCCCATTCTTTATCTTATGTTAAGTCTAAAAAGACAGTTGAACATATTTTTATTATTCACTTCTCTTACCAAGAGTAACTGATACAGTCTTCTCCTTGTACTCATCATCATCCGGATACATTACAACCACATCTACAGTTTCTCCAGCCTTGTAATACTCCAAGGTACTAACTAATCCATCAGCACTACTTATGGATTGTCCGTCAAATTTGGTAATAATATAGTTTTTCTTTATCCCAGCCTTTTTTGCTGCTGAATCATCCTGAACCTCTGTAACCAATGCACCTACAGGCAGACCATACATAATTGATGCATCTTCTGATATAGTCTGACATCCTATACCAAGATATCCTCTTTCTTCTTCAGCAACTTTATCTCTAGTCTCCCTATTCATAAGGCTATCTATAATACTACCAACCTCAGTTATAGGAATTGCATATCCCATACCTTCTACATCATAGGAGGCTAGCTTAGATGAGTTAATACCAACAACCTCACCCTTCATATTTAGAAGCGCTCCACCACTGTTTCCAGGGTTTATAGCGGCATCTGTCTGAATAAGAGGTGTAGAATTAGTCTCATTAGTTCTGTTCTTGGCACTTACTATACCAGTAGTAACTGACTGACCATATCCAAGGGCATTACCTATGGCAACAACCTGCTCACCAACCTTTAACTCATCCGAGTTACCTATAGTTGCTATCTTAATCTTAGACATAGTCTCATCTGACAAATCCTCCAAATCAACAACTATAATTGCAAGGTCAGAATCACTGTCAGTTCCCTTAACCTTTGCCTCATAAACCTCTTCGTCTATAAATGCAACAGATACAGTATCAGCATCAGCTACAACATGATTATTAGTCACTATCAAAAGCTCTTCATCATTCTCTCCAATAATAATACCTGATCCAGAACCCTCTGATTCATACTCATAGGTCTGTCCAAAGAAGCCTGCATTATACTCAGTAACTGACTTGATAGTAATAGAAACAACCGAAGGCATAACATTTTCTGCTATATCAGATACATCAAGGCTCATGGAATCTGTAACTCCATCTGTTACAACAGCTGTTCCAGGGATTTCATAATCAGAGCCTACGGAAAATGTTTCGCTAGTAACACCATTTGCTAACTCATCTAAAGCATCATCCTTGTCAAAGTCATCCTCTATCTCATACTTATCATCATCAAAGAACTCATCCACAAGGTGAAATGCACCGCCTGCGGCAATTCCGAATATTAAACCACTACCAATTAAAAGTAATGCCTTCTTGAATAAATTTCCTGTATTACCTGATGTATTATTACCCTTGCTATTCTTACTCTTTTTGTTCTTTTTCTTACTTGAACCAGCATCTATAGCATCATCTTGAGCCGAATAAGTGGATGTATAGCTATTATTATAATTATCTACAGAGCTATTCATATTTTGATGAAAATCATTGTTCTCAGTACTCTCGCCTTCGTTAGAATTATAACCATAGCTAGCAGTATTGCTGTAATTTCCATCTAGCTGCTGATAGGAACTATGTTCTGAACCAAATACATACTGGCTATTTTCAGCCTGATTATAGCTCTGAGACTGATTGGTATAGGCACCCTGAGCCATCATATTCATATACTCTCTGGTAGACATATTAGAGAATTTAAGCTCATCCGTATTGCCATCACCTGAATTATTTTCATTATATAAATTATCAAAATCTTCAAAACGATTCATCTAACATCTCCCTTTCATACAATAATTAGTATGATGCTATCATAAAATCAAACTATGATAAAAAATTGTTTAAAATGTCAAAAAAATGTGAACAAGCTTATCTGCGAAAATCTCTTCTAAAATCACATAGAATTAATTATGCAAAATTTAGTTATTTAACACTTCCTCAAGAACTGTAAGATTATTCTCCATTATGGTAAGGTAAGTCTCCCCATTATTAATCCTATTCATACCTACAGCCTGCATAGAATCAAGAACAATAATATTCTGACTCTTAGACTTAGTACTCTCCAATACAGTTTTCGCCACATCCTGTGTTGAGCCATCTACAACAACAATATAATTTAACCCGAGCTCATCAACCTTCTTAGATAAAAATGTTACTGTCTCAAAGCTAGCCTCTGTCTCTGATGAACAACCCACAAATGCAGCATAATAATTAATTCCATACTCACTTGTAAGATATCTAAATGGAAATCTATCTGCCACTAAAATAGTGTCTACTGCAGCATTAGAAACCATAGTCTTATATCTTCCATCCAAATCGTCAAGCTTTGCAATATAATCATTCATATTATTCTGATATGTGTCTGTATTATTGGAATCTAGTTTACATAATCCATTATATATCTCATTACATATTAATTTTGCATTTGAAATAGACAACCATATATGTTCATCATAGCCTGTTGGGTCAAAATAATGCTCATGTTCATCATCAGCATTCATATCTGCTGTATCCTCATCATGATTAGATTCTTGAGCAACTTGATGTTCTTCATCCTCGTGTTCATGATCGTGAGCCTCCATCCCCTCTACTATTTCTTCCTTCTTGGCATTATCTCCGATAACATCAAGCATATTTATCACTATCATATCCTGATTTGTTGCCTGCTTAAGAGTATCCTCAACCCATTTGTCAGACACTCCACCACCATATATAAACATATCACAGCTTGATATAGTTATAATGTCATCTGCTGTTGGCTGAAAGCTATGTAAATCACTACCATTTTCAACCAAAAGAATTATCTCTACATTTTCATTATCTCCAATAATCTCTCTAGCCCAGTCATACTGCGGGAACAGAGTACATACAACCTTTATTTTGTCATTATCACTAGAAGCCCTGCTACCACAGCCTGTAAGCAACATAATACACACAAGCATCCCTATAACTAGTATTCTCTTTATCTTCGCCATCTTCATCCTAATCTCCCCATTATTTTCATTCAATTCATATTTCTTATATAACAGAGATTTGCAATCTACTTACACTCATTACAAACTCCATATATCATAGATGTTTTGCATTCTATAGTGAATTTGTGATGTACATATATATGTCTCATAAACTCATCCATAAAGCTGCAATCCATATGCATAACCTTGCCACAGCTTGTGCATTTCATATGCAAATGATTATGGCACAGCTTATCCGGATTAATATACTGATAAGTGGATTTACTTCCATTCTCGCTTGTATGCTTAAGTACCTGACCCTCGTTAGAAAGCTTATCAAGATATCTGTATATAGTTGTTACATTTACAGACTTATCCAAATTACTATTTAAGCTGTTCTCTATATCCTTAACACTGACACTCTCATCCTTATGAGCTTTAAGGTACTCAAGTATCATTGTTCTCTTCTCTGTTGAATAATTCGTTGTTCTTCCCATGCTTTATCCTCTATTTTGATTCTAAAATTTTATACTCTTCTATATCTAGATAATAATAGATATAGCTTTCTTCCTTATAGGATTTAAGCTCTCCTACAATCTCAATAATATCGTCTTCCTTAGGATACTCGTCAGGATAGGTATGAGTCCCCTCATCCCATATAAATTCCATACCATTCTGACAACAAGCAAGTGCATCTTCTATCATAACATAATGATAATAATTGCCTGTTCCATCGTAATATAATGGATAATATGGACCTGATACTTTTATAGTCTTACCCAAATAACTATCAGGGTACATCATCATATTATATACCTCTGCATAAACCATATTCGCACTTAGCACTGTAAGGTCTATATCCACATTAGGATCTGCCTCTCCCAGTGGTTCCTCTGTAACAAATTCATCCCCCTGATGATTTGGATTTACAGCTCCTGAACCATCCATCTGGCTAGGTCCTGTAGCAAGTGGATATTCTGTTGTAATTTCCCCCGTTGCCATATTTGGAGCATACTGTCCATCAGTTCCTTCTAAAGCTTGAGTTGTAATCTCAGTAGAAGGTACATTTTCCTCAGATTGAATTTGTGTTGTAGGCTCAGAAGTAACCTCTACTTCTTCGCTTATATCAGCTTGCTCTGTTGTCCCTTCTGTCTTTGCATCATCTAAAAGCTGCTCCACATCTGACTTACTTTCTGTTCTACTGCCACCTTCCTTCTTACCACATGCAGCAAGAGAAAACACCATAACTAAAAGAACAGATACTATCAACATCCCCTTAAATCCATATTTATTCATTACGCCCTGTTAACCCCCATAATTGTTCCTATTCCTGAAAATAACATAAATCCTACTATATCTACTGCAACAATGGTTGAACCAACCGGTGTCCCCTGCAATAGAGATATCAAAAGTCCTAAAACTGCACAAACCACACTGAATGCGGCTGAGCATATTACCACTGACTTGAAATTCTTAAATATTCGCATAGCTGAAAGAGCTGGGAATATTACAAGTGCTGATATAAGCAGTGAACCAACAAGATTCATAGCCAGAACTATAATTACAGCAATTATAACCGCCATACTCATATTATATACACCTGCTCTAATACCTGTTGCCTTAGCAAAGCTCTCATCAAAGGTAACTGCAAATATCTTATGATAAAAGAACACATAGAATGCCAACACTACTATAGACATCACTATACATATAGTTACATCCATATCAGTAAGTGTAAGTATTGATGTGGCACCAAATAGTGTTGAACACACATCTCCTGAAATATTTGAAGATGTAGAAAAAACATTTAAAAGCAGATATCCTATGGCAAGCGAGCCCACAGATATCATAGCAACTGCTGCATCACCATTTATCCTTGCATTCTGACCTGTCTTAAGCATCAAAATAGCCGCAATCACTGTAATAGGCAGGATAAGTAACATATTGTTGGTAAATTGAAGCACCATAGCTATACACATAGCCGCAAATGCAACATGTGACAGTCCATCACCTATAAAGGAAAATCTCTTAAGTACAAGGGTTACACCAAGCAATGATGAACAAAATGCAATAAGTACACCAACAATGATGGCTCTTCTTACAAAAGGAAATTCCATATATTCCATTAAAGTTGCAATTATATCACTCATTTAAATATTTATCCTCCTACACATTGGTAAACTGCTTACCAATCTTACTGTCAAGGTACGCCTCCTTGGACTCAAAAAACTCCGGTGTATCACTTACATGAAGTATCTTAGTAGCATAGTTAAGTGCAGCCTGCACATCATGTGATACCATAATAATGGTTATAGGCTCCTTATTATCACTGCTATTACCCTTATTAATAGAGCTAATAAGCTCATACATTTCTATAGTAACCTTTGGATCAAGACCTGCCACAGGCTCGTCCAATAGAAGCATCTTGCTTGTAGCACACAAAGCTCTCGCCAGAAGAACTCTCTGTTGCTGACCACCTGACAAATCTCTATAACAGGACTTTCTTAGGTCATATATTCCAAGTCTCTTCATGTTATCCTTGGCAATTTGCTTTTCTTCCTTATTGTAAAATGGTCTAAGTCCACTGTGGTTAAGGAAGCCTGATAATACAATCTCCTTAACAGAAGCAGGAAAATCCCTCTGAACTATAGTCTGCTGTGGAAGATATCCTATCTCATTATGCTTCAAGCCATCTCCAAGAGTAATGGCTCCTGACATAGGAGTCTTAAGCCCTAGCAAGGTCTTCATAAGAGTACTTTTACCCGAACCATTTTCACCTAATATACATAAGTAATCCCCACTTTCAACAGTGAAGTTTAAGTTTTCTACAACTGTTTTACCCTCGTATCCGAGAGATACATTCTCACAGGTAAGTAATGACATAGTGTTTGTCCTTTCTAATACAAAAATGCAACTGATTTGCAATTTGTATTTTACAACCACCAAAGGTTTGTGTCAACATAATTTGCAAATCAGTTGCATTTTTATTTTTGTCATATATTTACTCTAAAGTTGCACTCTCACGGCTTGATTAATCCTAACCTCATCACAGCTTACCTTACAATCGTAAGCAAGCACCTTAACACCCTTATTAAGTGCATTCACAAGGGCATCTCCAAATTCTTTATGCTTATCCCATGCTGGTGTAAAGCAATCCACACCCTCCATCTGAATAACGAAGAACACATAGGTTTCATATCCATCCTGTAATGCGTCTACAAGCTCATTTAGATGCTTTATGCCTCGTTCTGTAGGCGCATCCGGAAAGCTAACCACATTGTGATTCTCAAGGGTTACGCCCTTAACCTCTATAAACATCTTCCTATCACCTGACTCCACATATAAGTCAAAGCGTGACTTTCCATAGGTCTTCTCACGCCTAATAAAGCTTATATTCCCGAAGATTTCTTTAGCTTCTTCACTTTCTCTAAGCCACTCCTCCACCAGACCATTTGGTAGCTGGGAGTCCATATTTACTATCCTATGTCCCTTCACTACTGAAACTAGGTCGTAACATGTCTTTCTGGCAGGGTTATCGCTTTTCTCTAAATAAATACTTGCTCTTGGCTGAAGAAGCTCACGACATCGGCCTGTGTTCTTTACATGAACTGTGTGTTCCTCACCATCTATCTCAACTCTAGCGATAAAACGGTTGGGTCTGGCTATGAACTTTCCTTGTACTATGTTTCTATATTTCATATTGTCTCCAAATGCAAAACGCCAACCAAATAATCTATATAAGTTATTCAGTCAGCGTCTATTGTAATCTCATATTATTTTTAGCTGAAGTACACCAACTCTTCCTCTGCAGGACTTGTCAAAGCTACTGAAGTAGCATTGAGCACTGGACCTTCACCCTCAAATTCAGGATAGAATTCCTTATCTATAGTTGCTGTAACCATTACCCACTGTCTGTCTGTGAGATTCTTAGCACCATCATAGTAGCACTTAAAACCTATAAATGCTATATCATCGGCACAACAGGTCATAGCAAATCTACCTGGTACAAATTCATTCTTCTTATAAGTGCTTGGCTTGTGAACCATAGCCTTAAACTTAATGGTCTTACCTACATACTTGTCGGGATTGTCGCAGGAATCGATATACCAGATGCCAAAATCCTCTTCCTCAAGCTCTATGACATCCTTTTCTATGTCGTAAGGAAGTTCCATCTCCTCCTCATCGATTTCAGCAACTCCATCCTTATTCTCAAATATAACCTGAGCTCGTCTATTAATGGCCTTAATGCCCTTTCTGTACTCAGCACGCTTAGTATTCTCATCACAGCGATTAAATACTATCATATCCGCTGTAGCTAGCTGCTCCATCATAATAGACTTCATATTTGCCATATAAACATCATAGGTCTCGGCATTTACAAACGTTATAACCTGTACGATAGTCCAACCCTTAGGTACTCTTATGCCGAAAAGCTTGTCCATAGTCCAAGTACCATTATACTCAATCATTACTCTTGTAGGCTTATATTTATCCTGCAAATCAAGAAGATAATCTGTGTTAAGATTCTCCTCATCCAAGAATTCTGTGTAAATATTCTGGCTCTTTAAGTAGTCTACATCATACTCCTCAATTCCTTCCTCGAATACAAGAAGAAGTGTAGGCTCTCCCTCCGTAAAGCCTCTCTCTATAAGAGTCTCACTGGCAAATGTAGTCTTACCACTCTCTAGAAAGCCGAGGAACATATATACTGGAATTTCCTGTACTTGATTATTATTCTTCATTGTGTGTGTCACCAATCCTTTATATCAAAACTATACAACTAAATTATCGATATTGGTTTACATAATTCAAACGGCAATATTATCTAATGATAATTAGTTTACTTCAAATAACTCCTCTAACGCAGCCTCATCAAGCTTACTTCCGATTACACAAAGCTTTCCTGTGTAGTCTGGATTACCCTTTCTCATCTCATACTCACCTGGTACAAGATCAAAGTAAATCCAATCATTCTCTGTACTAGCAACAATTCCCTTAGCACGGAGGATCACGCCATACTTGCCATCCTCATATGCAAGTGTCTCAAGAGCTTCTTTAAGCTTTGCTTCATCAAATTTAACTGCAGTCTCCTTACCCCAGCTAGTAAATACCTCGTCAGCATGGTGATGATGGTGTCCATGATGTCCGCCACATCCGCAAGAACACTCCTCATCGTGGTCGTGGTGATGATGCTCGTGATCATGGTCATGATGATGTCCACAGCAGCACTCCTCTCCATCCTCATGGTGGTGATGATGCTCATGATCGTGGTCATGATGATGTCCACAGCAGCACTCCTCTCCATCCTCATGGTGGTGATGATGCTCGTGGTCATGTTCATGGTGATGTCCACAGCAGCACTCCTCTCCATCCTCGTGGTGGTGATGATGTTCATGTTCATGATGGTGTCCACAGCAGCACTCCTCTCCATCCTCGTGGTGATGATGATGCTCATGGTCATGGTGATGATGCCCACAGCAGCACTCCTCTCCATCCTCGTGATGGTGATGATGCTCATGGTGGTGCGCCTCATGGCGAGCCTCCTTCATCATATCCTCTAAGGTATTAGAACGCTCCATGGCCTCTAAAATAACCTTACCCTCTATATCATCCCAAGGAGTTGTAATAATAACAGCATTTTCATTCTTCTCCTTAAGCATCTTAACTGTATCAAGAATCTTATCTTCCTTAGCATTCTGTGTACGGCTAAGTACGATAGTCTGTGCAGCCTCAACCTGATTGTTAAAGAACTCACCAAAGTTCTTCATATACATCTTGCACTTCATAACATCTACAACAGTAGTTGCACTGTTAATCTCAACCTCACAGTCAGCCTTCACATCTTCAACAGCCTTAATAACATCTGAAAGCTTACCAACGCCTGATGGCTCTATAATAACTCTATCTGGTGTGTACTCTGTGATAACCTGCTTTAATGCAGTTCCAAAATCACCTACAAGCGAACAACAGATACAGCCTGAATTCATCTCAGTAATTTCTACACCTGCATCCTTAAGAAATCCACCATCTATTCCTATCTCACCAAACTCGTTTTCTATAAGAACCAGCTTTTCACCCTTAAATGCTTCCTCTATAAGCTTCTTAATAAGAGTTGTCTTACCTGCTCCTAAAAAACCGGATAATATATCAATCTTAGTCATCTTTATCTCCTCCTATATTACTTCAATTATATCCCATTACAGCAATGCACTACTTTTGTTTAGATAAGTGATGTACTGAAATATCTCTCTACTCTATCTGGAAGTATAGTAGCTATAACCTTATCCTTACCATACTTTTCAGCCATTCTCATAGCTGTCCATACATTCGCACCTGATGAGGTTCCACATAAAAGTCCCTGAACCCTAGCAAGCTGTCTTGCTGTCTCAATTGCGTCCTCGTCTGTTACCTCGACGATATCTGTGATAATGCTTGTATCAAGAATCTCTGGAATAAATCCATCGCCGATTCCCTGAATCTGGTGAAGACCAGGCTCATGTCCAAGTAAAGCCGATACATTCTTAGGCTCAACAGCCACAATCTTAGTATCCGGATTAAGCTCTAGCAAATATTTCGCAATACCAGCAAGAGTTCCACCACTTCCAATACCTGATACATAAATATCTATTGGCTTACCTAACTGCTCTACAAGCTCTCTGGCAGTTGTTCTATAGTGAATATCAGGATTTGCCTGATTCACAAACTGTTGACACATAAAGTACTTCTCTGGGTCAGAATTATAAATCTCTGTAGCCTTATCCACAGAACCTCCGATGCTAAGCTTTGGCTCAGTGAGAACCAGCTCAGCTCCTAAAGCCTTAATAATCTTCTTACGCTCTTCACTCATGTTCTCAGGCATAACAATAATAACCTTATAGCCCTTTCTAACACCACAAAGAGCAAGTCCAATGCCGGTATTACCTGATGTTGGCTCAATAATAGTCATCCCCGGCTTAAGCTTGCCTTCTTTCTCAGCCACCTCAAGCATATTCTTAGCTATTCTATCCTTTATACTTCCACCCGGATTAAGAAACTCTGCCTTGGCATATATATTAAGACCTGTAGTCTCCTCTAAGCTCATAAGTGGAGTATTTCCAATTAAATCCAAAACATTACTATAATACATAATATTTCCTCTCTTACATTTATATTTAACCATTAAAGCAATCAACACATTAAGCCTATGGTAATTTATCCCTAATAAACTATAATACCACAAGTACATCAAAAAAACTACCCATATGGATAGTTTTTTATAATATGAAAATGAATAATTTTATCAACAATAACCTATAATGGCTATTATTCCTTAATTCTTACCAATATCTCCTCAATGGTCAAATCATCTGTGTCAATTACCTCATCTGCAGTACTTATATAGATTGGAGTTCTAATCTCAAGCATGCTACATATCTTATCATACATATTATCACCAGCAAGTAAAGGCCTGTCATTATTTCCAGAAACTCTATTATATGTGGTGTCCGCTGTAGCCTTAAGATAATACACTCTTCCCAACTCCTTAAGAAGCCTTTGATTCTCTTCTCTCATAGGAAGTCCACCGCCAGTTGATATGACTGTATTCTTAAGCTTGTTCTTAAGCTCTATCAAAACACTTGTCTCAAGCTGTCTAAAATACTCTTCACCTTTTTGGGCAAATATTTCATTAATGGACATTCCTTCCTTGTTCACAATATACTCATCCGTATCAAGAAATTCATATCCCAGTTTTTTAGAAAGTTCCTTACCTACTGCTGTTTTTCCTGCCCCCATATAGCCAATTAATACTATATTATTAGATTTGTTATACACTGCATTTTCTAAAGCTTTATTAACCTTTGAGATAAGTTCATAACTAACTGTTATGTCATTCCACAGTTCATAAGCCATAATCCCCTGATATAGAAGCATTCCTAGACCATTTATAGCCTTTCCTCCCTTATGCTTAATTAAATCAAGAAATGGAGTACTTGCTGGATTGTAAATAAGATCTACACCAACATAAGCCATATCATAGAAGCTCTCATCATTTATAATAGGAAGACCATCTCCCTCATGAAGTCCAACAGAAGTGCACTGAATCATAATATATTCATCCTGTGGTATATTATTATATTTTTCAGCTTCAAGTGGAACAATTCTCTCGCAATCAAATGCCTGATTCATGTCATCTGCTATCTTCTTAGCATTTTCAAAGGTTCTATTAACAATATATACCTTATTAGCTCCGTGGCAAAGACACATATAAGCTACTGCTCTGGCAGCCCCACCTGCGCCAAGCATTATAACCTTTGAGCCATCAAGCTTAACCCCTTCTGACATAAGTGCCTTGGCAAGCCCTGGCATATCTGTGTTATATCCCTTGTAACCACCTTCAGCGCGCACTAGAGTGTTAACCGCCCCTATAACCCTTGCAGCCTCATCTATATCCACCAAATACGGCATAACATCCTGTTTATAAGGAACTGTGATGTTAAGTCCTACTATACCATCCTTGTATGCCATATTTACTGCGTCGCCAAGATTTTCTGTTATATGGAATGGTATATAGCTCATCTCCTTGCCAAGCTGTTTACACATAGTATTATGTATAACAGGAGACATAGTATGCTTTATAGGATTGCCAAATATACCTATGTATTGCTGCGCTTTTACATCCCTATACCCTTCTATTGCATATTTCATTATTTCCATAGCATTATATCCTTTGATTATTAAATAATTGTGATACAAATCACACCCTAGTATTATAAAATCCAAAAAGAAAAATCGCAAGTGTTTCCACCTGCGATTTTATTAGTGTGATTATTTTCTAAGACCAAGCTTCTCAATAAGATCTCTGTATCTTTTAATGTCCTTGTTCTTGAGATATGCTAAAAGG
>JAZPXZ010000073.1:0-5388 GCA_045543915.1 Wujia sp. | reverse complement strand
GGTGTTATTATTTCTGGTGATATGCTGGTTTATGAAAATAAACAAAAAGTGAACAATATAAGAACATTAGAATTCGTAAAGGAACTTTCAAATTATTCAGATGTATATTTTGCTCCTGGTAATCATGAAATGGGATATATGACCAAAAAGAGTAGAGAATGGTTAGAGTACGAAAAGATATTAATGGACCCAGAATATGATAACCTATATTTTTTAGATAATAAACATATAGAGCTAACAAGAGGTAGTTCTAAAATCAAAATATACGGATTGCATTTAACTGATGGATACTATAAAAGGTTTTATAAAAAAGCCTTAGATAAGAATATTCTTAATAATCTGTTGGGAATTATAAACACGAATCAATACAATATATTAATTGCTCATAATCCTGATTATTTTACTGACTATTGTAAATGGGGGGCAGATTTAGTTTTAAGCGGACATAATCATGGTGGTTTAATAAATCTTCCATGGATTGGAGGAGTAATCTCTCCAAGATTAAGAATTTTCCCAAAGTATGATTATGGATTTTTTGTTAACGGTAATAGTACAATGATACTTTCTGGTGGACTTGGAGCTCATTCTATGAAAATCAGAGTAAATAATAAACCAGAGCTTGTGATTATAAAATTCAAGCATTAATTTATAATCTAAATTTAAAATTCAATCTGCATAATAAAGTTTGTAATATATTGTTGAAAAATAATTTATTTTAATATATTATATCTAAGATTATATTTTTGTGAGGAACATTGAGATGAAAGATAAGAATATTAAAGAAGAAACCAAAGAAATTATGACCGAAGATAAAAATGAAAAAGATACTAAGGATGTCACTGAAAAAGCTGTTTCTACTGATACAGATGAGAAAAATACAGAAAAGAAAGATAATTCAGAAGTTAAAACTGAAGGAGAAAAAGCAACTGTTACAGATACCGACAAGAAAAACGGTGGTGAGTATGATATACCTTTTATTGATCCATCTGTGTATTCTCAGAAGAAAAAGCGTCATATTAAAAGATATGTATTTGGTGGTATTTTAGGTTTGATTTTAATTGCATACTTTACTGGTGTATTATATTTTCATCTTCATTTTGGAACATATACGACCATCAATGGTTATAATGTTTCAGGATATACAGTTGAAGAGGTAGAGCAGCTTATATTAAAGGATATGAATGCCTATGAAGTAACAATTAGATTTAAAAATGGTGAGGAAAAAATCAAAAATGGTGATGGAAGCCTAAATATCAACACTTCAGCAACTGTAACCCATATCAAGGAACAATATAATCCATTTTTATGGTTTATGAATCTCACTGGTGAAAAAGTACATACCCTTGAATTTGTGATTGACTATGACAAGGATAGTATGAAGGAATACATTTCTAATTCCTCATTTATGGATGAAAGCAAAATGAAGGAATCTACAAACGCAAAGGTTGTTATGGAAGAAGGCAAGGTTTTGATTGTTCCTGATGTTACAGGTACCAAACTTGATAAAGAAAAGGTTTATGAAACTGTATTTAATACTCTTGATAGCGGAAACATTATTGTTTCTCTTGAAGAAAGTGATTGTTATATTCCAGCAGAAATTACTGTTGACTCTGAAATAATTCAAAAAAGTGCTGAAAATGCTGAGAATTTTCTTGCAATTGAAGCAAATTATGACTTCCTTGGAACCATTTACACTATTCCAAAAGAGGATTTATGTATGATGGGTTACCTTGATGAAAAGACAGGTGAGGTTAAGCTAAGTAAGACAAATGTAGAAATGTATGCCAGAAATTTTGCTGAGAAATATACTACAGTTGACAAAAAGAGAAAATTCAGAACACATGATGGTATGCTTATATACGTTCAAGGAGAAGATGGCTATGGATGGGAGCTTGATCCTGAACAAGAGGCAATTGAATTATATGAGTATATGTGCACCATGGAAAGCTTTACTAAAAAGCCTGCCACTATACAGGAAGGATATGCTTTTTGGGAGCTTAATGACATAGGAGGAAGCTATGTAGAGGTTGATTTAACAGATCAACGAGTTTATGTATATGTGGATGGATATAGAACCTATGAAACCCCATGTGTTTCAGGATATCCTGACTGGCTACATAAAACACCAGGTGGTTTATATGACATAACCTATAAGGATACCTATGTTAAGCTACGTGGAGAGGATTATGAATCTCCGGTTACATATTGGATGCCTTTTAATGGTGATATTGGTATGCATGATGCAACCTGGAGAACAGAGGATAATTATACTCCGGATAGATATACATGGGATGGATCCCATGGATGTGTAAATCTTCCTTACGCAGCAGCGGCTAGAATATATGAATTAGTAGAGACCGGATCTCCGGTAGTATGTTATTGGGAAGATGAACTGGAAATGGTTCCAATCGATGAACAGGATTAATGAATATGGATAAATTATTATTTCAAAAGTTATTTGAAGATAGAATTGTTATGCTTGATGGTGCAACCGGAAGTAATCTTATTGCTTCTGGAATGCCTGTTGGTGTATGTGTTGAGGAGTGGATTTTAAACAACCCTAAACATCTCATTAAGTTACAGAGAGAATATATCAAATCAGGTAGTAATATTATATTAGCACCTACATTTACTGCAAACAGAATCAAACTAGGTGAATATGGTCTTGAAGATAAGGTGACAGAAATTAATACTAAACTGGTAGCTTTATCAAAAAAAGCTGTAGAACTAGAGGGTCAAAGAGGATATGTTGCCGGTGACCTGACTATGACAGGTAAACAATTAAAGCCCATAGGAGATATGGATTTAGATACATTAATTTCCGTATATAAGGAACAAGCTCTTGCTCTTTATAATGCCGGTGTGGACTTATTTGTTGTGGAAACCATGATGAGCTTAGCGGAAGCAAGAGCAGCAGTTATAGCAATACAGGAAGTGTGTGACCTTCCAATAATGGTAAGTCTAACATTTAATGAAGATGGAAAAACATTATTTGGCTCAACACCTGAGGCTGCTGTTGTTTCTTTACAATCTATAGGAGCATCTGCAGTTGGTATAAATTGTTCTACCGGTCCAAAAGAAATGAGGTCCTTAGTAAAATCCATGTTGGACTATGCTAAGGTTCCAATTTTTGCAAAGCCAAATAACGGAAAGCCTAAGCTTGTTAATGGTAAAACTACCTATAGTATGACTCCTGAAGAATTCGCAATGCTTTCTAGGGAATTAGTTGATCTTGGTATTAGTGCCATAGGAGGCTGCTGTGGAACTACACCAAAGCACATTTCAGCACTAAAAGCATTAATAAGAGGCTACCAATCTCCTCAAATCAACCCAAAACATAACAGGGTATTATGCAGTGAGTCAAAAGTGGTAAACATCGATATTGATGGTAGCTTTATAGTTGTTGGTGAGAGGATAAATCCTACTGGCAAAAAGAAGCTACAGGAAGAGCTTAGAAACAACTCCTTAAATCTTGCATTAAAGATGGCAGAGGAACAAACTCAAAAAGGCGCCAAAATTCTGGATATAAATATGGGAATGAACGGAATTGATGAAGCAGCAATGATGGAAAGGCTTATACATGAATTACCTGCTGTAACAGATTTACCAATTTCCATTGATTCAAGCTATATTGAAGTTATAGAAAGAGCTCTTAGGGTATATCCAGGTAGAGCTATAATTAATTCTATATCCTACGAGGAAGCAAAATGTAGACCTTTAATGAAAATAGCTGCTAAGTATGGCGCTATGGTTATTCTTCTTCCTTTATCTGATAGCGGATTGCCTAAAACACCGGATGAGAAGAAAGAGATAATTGATAAGCTTTTAAAGGTTGCCGAGGAAGAAGGCATATCAAGGGATGATATAGTTATAGATGGTCTTGTTACAACAGTTGGAGCAAATAAAAATGCAGCTATAGAAACTTTAGAAACTATACGCTATTGTAAAGAGAATTTAAAGCTTCCAACAGTATGTGGATTGTCTAATATTTCCTTTGGTCTACCAGAAAGAATAAATATTAATACAGCATTTCTTACTATGGCAATAGCACAAGGATTAACTATGGCTATATGTAATCCTGATCAGTCATTACTAGTAAATGCAGCATTAGCCTCAGATTTATTGTTAGCAAAGGATAATTCTGACAATAGTTATGTGGAAAATGTAATTCCGGTTTCTTCAGAAGCTGTTTCAAAGGATAAAACCACAGAAGTACAACAGGGTTCTGATATTTATAATGATGTTGTTAAAGGAAATAAATCATCTATTAATGAACACATCAAAAAAGCTCTTGAGGATGGAAGGAATCCTCAGGATATTATTGATAATGATTTAATCCCAGGTGTTACAATGGTGGGTAAGCTTTTTGAAGAAAAGAAATACTTTTTACCTCAACTAATTGCAGGTGCAACTGCAATGGATATAGCCGTTACCTATTTAACTCCATATTTAAAGGTTAAGGATACATCATCACCGAAAGGTACAATAATAATGGCAACAGTAGAAGGCGATATACATGATATAGGTAAAAATCTTGTTGTGCTAATGCTAAAGAACTATGGCTATAAGGTTATTGATTTAGGTAAGGATGTAAAGAAGGATGTTATTATTGAAACTGCAATAAAAGAAAAAGCAGATATTATTGGATTATCAGCATTAATGACTACCACTATGATGAGAATGAAGGATGTTTGTGATGAGATAAAGATAAAAAAGCTTCCGTTTAAGGTAATAGTTGGTGGAGCTGTTGTGTCTCAGAGCTTTGCAGATGAAATAGGTGCTGATGGTTATTCAGATGATGCAAACGAAGCAGTTAAGGTTGTGGATAAACTATTAACCAAATGACATAATACATTGACTTGACATTGACACTTTAAATGATTAAAATAGAAAATAGCGAATTTTTGAGATACATGTTGAAAGGTGGATACTATTATGAAAAAAATGGTGTTATCATTATTGGTTGACAATACTTCCGGTGTACTAAGTAGAGTTTCTGGAATGTTCAGCCGTAGAGGATATAATATTGACAGTTTGACGGTTGGCGTTACTGAGAACCCTCAGTATTCTCGTATGACAGTTGCTGTCAGTGGAGATGACAGAATATTAAGCCAGATAAAGAAGCAGCTCTTAAAGCTTGAGGATGTAATTTCTATTACTGAGCTTAAGGATGGTGAATCTGTATGTAGAGAGCTTGTTCTTGTTAAAATAAAAGCATCTACAGAGGAGAGACAGCAGATTATTTCTTTAGCAGATGTATTTAGAGCTAAGGTTGTTGATGTATCTAAGGATTCTGTTATGTGTGAAATCACAGGTAATGTATCAAAGATAGAAGCATTTATCTCACTTCTTGATGGTTTTACTATCGAGGAGATGGTTAGTACAGGT
>JAZPXZ010000072.1:0-8331 GCA_045543915.1 Wujia sp. | reverse complement strand
GGAATCACTAACGAATATGAATATCTTCTTTCAGTATCAGGCATCCCTGTCGATGTATTTTAAGGCTTGACAAAATCAAAGTTATTAGATTATAATAAATTATCATTTCTTTTAGTTAGTATTTTAAATAGGAGGTTTTAGAAATGAAGATCACTGATGTCAGAGTTAGACTTTACGAAAACAAAACACTTAAGGGATTTGCAGATGTTAGCCTTGATGAGAGCCTTGCCTTAACAGGCATTAAGATAATAGACTCATCCAAGGGAATGTTTGTGGGGATGCCGAGTCAACAGGGATCCGATGAACAATACTATGATATTTTTTACCCGGTAACAAAAGAGTTCAGAGAAGCCTTAACAGATGCCATCCTTGATGAATATGACAAGGTCAAGGAAGAAGCAGAAAAAGGCAGCAGAAAAAGAAGATAACCGGTGGGTTATTAATAGTTGTTATTACTCAGGAGGAGGCAGGCTGCAAGCCTGTCTTTTCCTTTATAGGAGGAAATATGTACAAAATAATGACTGTATTGATAATGTGTGGCATGTTCTATGCTATGGGATTTTTCACAGAGATAATGCTGGAATTTTTTCAGGAGGAGGAAAATGAAACTTTACACAGATGATGGATATCTCAATATTGAGACGATCATAAATACAAAACTGCCTTTTATTTTCATAGTAGGAGGCAGAGGCACCGGCAAGACCTACGGAGCATTAAAGTATGTAGTGGAGCATAATATCAAGTTTATCCTCATGCGCAGGACTCAGAGTCAGGTGGACCTTATCAATAAACCTGAATTTAGTCCGTTCAAGGCATTAAACGATGACGGAATATGTGACATAGGGAGCATGAGTCTTTCTAAATATAATGTAGGATTTTATCACATGGAGGAATCTGCTGAGGGTAAAGCTATTCCTTCAGGTCCTGCCATAGGCTACAGCATGGCACTGTCTACGATTTCAAATCTTAGGGGCTTTGATGCATCTGACTGCAAGATACTCATCTTTGATGAGTTTATCCCTGAGAGGCATGAAAGAACTATCAAAGAGGAGGGATCAGCTTTCCTGAATGCTTATGAAACCATAAATAGAAATAGGGAATTGCGTGGAGATGATCCACTGCAGGTGGTAGGCTTGGCGAATGCCAACGATATGGGTAATCCCATATTCATGGAGCTTGGACTCATCTCCAAGGTCGAGAACATGAAAAAGAAGCATCAGAGCTACAGCCTGGACTATAACAGGGGCATAGGCATCTTCATGCTTGAAGATTCTCCTATATCTGCAAAGAAACAGAACACAGCCCTTTATAAGATCGCAGCGCAGGACTTCAAAGAAATGGCTATAATGAACGATTTTGAAGAACTTAAAACGGACCTTATCAAGTCAAGACCTATAAAAGAATTTACTCCTATCGTTACCATAGGAGAGCTGACTTTTTACAAGCATAAGTCAAACAAAACATATTATTGCACTACTATGAGGATAGGAGATCCTGAGAGCTACACAGTCTCTGACATGGATCTAAAGAGATTCTTTAGAAAGTATGCATATCTTTGGACAGCATACCTGAAGAATAATCTTTACTTTGAGGATGCAACATGCGAAATAATTTTCAAGAAATACGCAGGATGACCGAAATATTTAAAGCAAACTAAACACTTGACAAAAATTATTTTTGTGGTATATATTAGAAATGGGACTGCCGGGCATGTATCAGAGTCGGAAGCTCGCCCATATCCATGATGCAGGATAGGAAGCGGTCCCATTTTTGTTATATAAAGGAGAAAACATGGATACAAATGCAATAGTCAATCTCATCGGATCCGTAGGCTTTCCCATTGTTGCCTGCGGTGCTTTATTTTGGATGCTCAATAAACAGACCGAGATGCACCGGGAGGAAATGAACAGCCTCAAAGAAGCTATAGAGGAGTTAAAGGTAGCAATTATTCAAATGACAACATCATTGAATAATCGAAATATACAGCAGTAGTTTTTATTTAATGGAGGTTTATTATGGATAAAAACGATGTTTTAAAATTAGTTAACGCGGGATTTAGCAAGCAAGAGATCCTAGATCTTTTTCTTGATAAAACCTCCAGCGCAGAAGATCAGGAGGCTCAGACTCAAAAGCAGTCCCCTACAAAAAACGAAAGTATCACAATGCAAGAAGAATCTGACAGCAGTGTAAAAGAGTCTCCTGATCTGAATGCCTTGAGCAGCGCACTGGATAATAAATTTAATGAGATCCTTGGCAAGTTTGATACTATGCTGCAGAAAATACAGGATGCAAACCTGCAAGGATCCCGTCAACCGGATAAGCCCGGCACAGAGGATGTGCTGGCTTCAATAATCAATCCTAAACTGTAATTATTAAAGGAGAATTAAAATGGCAGTAAACAACATGGAGCTGACACAACTCAGCACAGTCCTTGCATCTATCGTAGGGCAGGCAACTGGACAGGCTGTCCTAACACCGACAGACCTTTCCTCTTTCATCTCAGTGGCTCAGACAGGCTTAAAAGTTGGTTATGACCCACTGACGACAGCTATTTCTCAGGTACTTTCAAAGACCATCTTTTCAGTCAGACCTTATACAGCTAAGTTCAGAGGTCTCCAGGCTGATGAGGTCAGATACGGAAACCATGTGAGAAAGCTTACAACAATCGACAAGCCTTTTGAAGAAGATGACCGCATCAAGCTTGTAGACGGGCAGAGCATTGACCAGCAGAAAGTCAACAAGCCCTCTGTACTTCAGACAAATTTCTATGGCGCAAACGTCTATCAGAAATCTCTGACAATCTACAGAGATCAGCTTGATGTAGCTTTCTCAGGTCCTGAGGAATTTGGCAGGTTCATAAGCATGATAATGCAGAATGCATCTGATATGATCGAGCAGGCTCATGAAGAAACCGCAAGAATGACCATTGCAAACCTTATTGCAGGTATCAACTATCAGGAAGCGCAGAATATTACCTCAGGCCGAGTTATCCATCTTATTTCAGAATACAATTCTGAGACAGGATCCTCACTCACAAATACATCCGTATATGCTCCGGCAAACTTTGAGGCATTTGCGAAATGGTTATTTGGATATCTTAAAACACTTTCCGACAGACTTGCAGAAAGATCCGCAAAATATCATCAGAACTTTACAGGCAAGACCATCATGAGACATACACCTCTTGAAAGACAGAAATGTTATCTTTACAGCCCTGTTCTTAACAAGGTAGATGCAAATGTACTTTCCTCTGTTTTCCATGATGAGTACTTACGCATTATGGACCATGAGGATGTCACTTATTTTCAGAGTATTGACAGCCCGGATGCTATCAAAATCACTCCGTCCGTCACAGCAGCAGATGGCACGATAGCAACAGCAACAGCTCAGGACATGAGCAAGGTCTTTGGAGTTATCTTTGATGAAGATGCAGCAGGCTACACCGTAGTCAACCAGTGGAGTGCTTCTGCTCCGTTCAACGCAAGAGGCGGTTATACAAATATCTTCTGGCACTTCACAGACAGATACTGGAATGACTTCACAGAAAATGCAGTTGTACTCTTACTTGATGTAGCAGGATCCAAGTCAGTAGCAAAGTCTTAAACAATGGAGGATAGCTATGGCTATTGAGGTACAATTTTTCACAGACTTTCAAAAGCGTAAAAATTCAACAAAGCTGCCGACAGGTGGCACAAGCTATGGCTGTAGCATTAAAGATGGATGCAGCATCCTTTCCCCGGAGATAGAGGTCTACTACTCCGGGGATAATCCTGCATCTCTTAACTATGCATATATTCCCAAATACAAGAGATATTATTTTGTATCAGACTGGGCTTATCTGAGAGGTATATGGACAGCGCAGCTCACAGAGGATGTGCTGGCGAGCTACAAAACAGAGATAGGAAACCTATCTAAATATATAAACAGATGCTCCCATGAGTTTAATGGGCAGTACACTGATACAATCTATCCTACTACTGCAGTAGCTAATATACAGTATTCATATCCGGCAACAGCAAGTCCATTTGGATCCCCACAAAAGGGGTCCTTTATTGTTGGAATAGTCGGAACACCTCAGACAAATGTTCCGAATGTGGGAGGAATAAATTATTATCGTTTCACTTTTGAAGAAATGAGAGAATTTATGACCTACATGCTCAGCTCAGGATTTTCCAACATCATCAAAGATGATGCTGCAGGACTTACTGACAGTGTGGTCAAATCCTTTGTCAATCCCACAGACTATATAACCACATGCTACTGGTATCCGTTTGAGGTCCCGGTCCCAAGCGGACTTGCAAAAGTACAGCCTCAGGTGGGATGGTGGACAAACTTAAGCCCATTATCAAACGGATGTTCGCCTCTTGGTACATCCCTTAGCGGTAACTGGTTTAGTGGAGTCACTTATGAACTTTTGGATTCTGACTGGCAGAATACCATTACCCTCCCATATCATCCTCAGAGATCAAGAGGAGTATATATGGATGCAGAGCCTTACTCCCAGTATACTTTGCACTTTGAACCATGGGGAGATATTCCTTTGGATGGACATAGTCTCATTAATGACCATGCAATAAAGCTCAGGATCTATGGGGAATGTTTAAGCGGTATGGCAGCACTTGAAGTTGTCACATCTTCAGGGGTATCCGTAGTCAGAAGAACAGCACAGCTTGGAGTCCCTATGAGCATTGCGCAGATCGTAGACAGTTTAGCTGCATACAGTCCAAGTCAAGTTATTACCAGCGGAGTTGCTGGGCTTGTTTCAGCAACCAAAAAGGGATCCCTTAAGGAAGCACTCAAAAACTTCTTTTTGCCTGAAAACAGAGGCATGCGAAGTGTAGGCAAGAGACAGCTTGCCGAGATAGGCAAAGATGTGATATCAGGAATGGAGGCTTATAACAGTGATGTCTCAGCTTTAGGAACGAATGGCAGCGTTATTGAAGTGCAGGGACAGATGACAGGACCATATGTCAAAACTGTTCAATTTACCCAGGCAGATGACAACAATGCTGAACTTGGCAGACCGTTGCTGGCTGTCAGAACAATAAAGAATATACCCGGATATATTGAATGTGCTGATGGGGATAATAATATAGCTTGTTACCTTGAAGAAAAGAACATTATAGGCGAAAATCTGACAGGAGGCTTTTTCTATGAGTAGAGTATGGGTCCCTTTAAGCAGTAGGTCTCCGATTGAATACGGAGGGAGTGCATCTCAATATTTTTGGGAATATTCATACAATCCCGGAGCATATTATGATCCGAGCCTTGGCACCTATGATCTCGCACTCCCAAACTGCACCACATATGCATATGGCAGGGTCCAAATGAACGGAGATCCAAAACCAATATCAGGCTGGCATAATGCTGCAGCATGGCATAGTTATCTTATCAATGGTTGGACAGCAGTGCAGTTTGTAGGCAACTCAGACTTAGTCCGTCCCGGAGATATAATCGAGATAACAGGCAGCGGTAATCATGTAGCGGTTATTGAAGAGGTATATGATGTCAGATACTGGAGAGTAACAGAAAGCTACTACACTGATGATAACGGAGGAGTCTCAGGATATAGGTCCCCGGCAGTATGGGGATCCACAAAGCAGTCAGTCAATGATTATGGAATAGCTAACTATCCATATAGATACTGGCACAGCAGAACATGGGACTGCAGAACTGAATCAAGTCCTGATACATACCCGGATTATATTCTGCTCAATCCAAACAGCCATGCTGAAAGCAATAGATTTAATTTCTTTGGATTTAAGAAAAGACCGTTAAGGAGGAGGATGCTTTATGTCTGACATAATCGGATCAGGAGTCCCTTACATGTATGACTACATCAACTGTGCAAATGCTATGGTAAAGCCCAGCACAGTCCATGTCGAAAATACGGGACTCAATAGATATTTTGAAAGATACTTGCTACAGAAAGCAATATCTGTATTTGAGTGGCGGCTCCCGGAAAGATGGAGCAAAAACTATTTTCTATATGTATTATATTGCTGGGGATTCTTAGCAATATTTGACTCCAAACAATTTGGAATCATACCGCAGGGATGTTCCCTCAGAGGGTATAACATATTTTATCAGCCCACCAATGCAATAATTACAAATCCCTTGATTAAGGATATCAAAGAGCCTGAAATAGGAAAAGAATGCGTTATTATGAGGCTGCAGCCTGACTATGGCGGAATAATGGACATAGTCTCATACTATGCAAATCTTATGGCACTTGCATCTGAATCCCTTGGAGTCAACCTTGTAAACAGTAAACTTTCCTATGTGTTCGGTGCTGAAAATAAAGCACAGGCTGAATCCTTTAAGAAGATGTTTGACCAAATAGCTTCAGGAAATCCTGCTGCGTTTGTGGACAAGACCTTGTTTGATGAGAACGGACAGCCGAGGTGGTTTACTTTCCTTAATAATCTGCAGTCAAACTATGTAGCAGATAGGATCCTCAGTGACATGAGAACTATCGAAAACATGTTCGATACAGAAATAGGCATACCGAATGCCAACACAGACAAGAGGGAAAGACTCATCACAGATGAGGTCAATGCCAACAATTTTGAGACTAAATCAAAATGTGCATTATGGCTTGAGTCTCTGAAAGAGGGATGCAAGGAAGCTAATGACATGTTCGGACTTGACCTGTCTGTTGACTGGAGACAGGAACTGAGAGAGGAGATGGAAACCAATGGCAATGGTATCGATACTGGGGCTTTATAATTATGATGAGTCAATCTTTGATGATCTGACTGTACCCACAGGAATGGACAAGGCTGAGCTGATTGAGACCATCCTCTTTCAGAATGCTGAGCTTGAGCTTCTTTATTCGGATCCTGCAACCATGAAACTTGCTATAAAAGGATGGAGCGCAGCATCTCAATACTCATGGGAAAAGCTGCAGAACACTCTTACACTTGAATATAATCCTATATGGAATAAGGATGGTACTATCACCGAGACCGAATCTGTCACAGGAGAAAGCTCAGGATCTAACGAGCTTAAGGTCAGTGCATACAATGACAGCACCTATCAACCAAGAGAAAAGACGGATGCAAACAATGACAGCACAAGCTCCAGGTCCTATGAAAGAGTTGAACAGGGTAATATAGGTGTTACATCAACGCAGCAGCTCATCAAGGAAGAAAGAGAAACTGCTATGTTTAATATTTATGACCAAATAAGCGCAGACTTTCGCAAGAGATTCTGCCTGGTAGTATATTAAGGAGGTACATTATGACAGCACCTATTTTTGAAGATTTTCCATATACTAACTTTCACGAGCTGAATATTGACTGGCTTTTGGAAGTGATACAGACAATGGATGACGAAATTGATGACCTGAAAGCAAGAGTGACAGCTCTTGAGGAGGCTTAGCATGGGAGTATTTAACAAGACGCCATATACTAATTTTCATGAGCTGAATCTTAACTGGATCATCAAGAAGATAAAAGAAGTTGCAGCAGATAATACCTATTTTAAACAATTCTTTAAGACCATTGAAGATGAGCATATCCTCGGAGTAGTCACAAAGGTCACAGAAAACAATGACAATACTGTAAAAACCGACTATTTAAACGAAGATACTCAACAAATGGACAATTATACTGCCTACAATAAAACAGGCACTGACGGGGCTATTTCCGGGGCTGTCATGCCCATTGCAAACAGAGTGACGACAGCAGAGGGAAATATATCAGATTTACAAGATGGTAAAGTTGATAAAACTGCTTCTATACTCATAAACACTGATATAAATACAATAAAAGGTGTAGAAAAATCAGGCTTTTATTATGTTTCATCAGGCTGCACAAATGTCCCTCAATTATATGCAGGCTTAATAGTAGATAGTGTAGATGATAATGTATGTTTTCAGTATCTGCAACATGAGAGTGACATGTATATCAGGCAGTATTCAGGTAATGCCTGGTCAAGCTGGCAACAGTTATTGCCACGCACAGATCCAGTGCAGCTCATATCTCAGTTAGGACTTTCAACCACAGCAACCTCGATTTATTCAGGAGACTGGACAAAATACAGAATGTTGTTGATAGAGGGTACTCAGTATTCAAACATGAGAAACTCGATAATAGTACCTATTTCATATTTCAGTGCGACTACTAATGATAATAGAGTACAGTTACCTGTCCCTGCAACCTTAGATGCATCCCCATCCTTAGTATGGTATTCGATATACAAAACTGATAACACGCACATCACTATTGCAGCAACATCATCTAATAGTGCATTAGGTATCAGAATATATGGCATAATGTAGCAGACTACTGATTATATCACACCCGGAGAGAGCCCAGGATCTCAAGT
>JAZPXZ010000071.1:0-1795 GCA_045543915.1 Wujia sp. | reverse complement strand
CAAAGTGTCAATACTACAGCTAGTATAGGGTTTGTACAGCTAACCTCTTTTTTCTTATAATTAAATATAATCATTATTGCAATGCTAATTATTCCTGACAAAAGAATATATTTAGACTCATAATAAAGCATATTTAAGTTGCTAAATATAGCACCACCAAAAATAGCCAAGAATTTAATTATATTTATGATAGTTTTTTTATTGATGATCATCATTTATTCTCTCTCCATAATTCTATCCAGTATGTTACTTTCCTTTTAGTTTTCTAAGTGGCGCTGTCAGCTTCCATGACTTGGAGTTATATATTCGCTGTTTTTCTTCTTCAAGATTGTTTATAGTCTCACGACAGCTTTGAAGCTCTCCATGACATCTGGCTATTTCCATTCCTCTGTTTTCAATCTCGTCATGGAATCGCTTAAGCTCGCTATCCTTATGAGTCAGCATATCAACATATTCCTTATGTCTCTTCTCGTTGTTAGCTATAAGAATTTGTGCCACCTTGGAATCAATGTTGGATAAATTAAATACTATTTTTAAGGAAGAAATCTTACCATTCTCACACCTTATAACCCACTGTGGGTCATCTGTGTTATATACATAAGTTTCTCTATCAAGCTCGATTCCATTACTCCAAAAATCATAGCTTCCTCCAGCTTCACCTACTATAATGCACTGTCTGTCAATAACCTTGCCTATACAGAAGGTATCTGTAGGGTCAATACGGATGCCACTTACGCCATCTAAACCTTCTAGGGACAGCACATAATCTCCATTCTCATTCAAAGGGCAAGAAACAAAGTATGTATTCTCCTCTGTAAATCCATCACCCTTGTCCAAAAATACTTGAACTCTTCCAGGAACAAATGTCTTTGTGAAATCCTGCACATAAAATCTGGAATTATCTATATCATCATTTATTTCGTGTAATGTCACTCGATTTCCTTTGACATATTGGTGAAAGGATGCATCCATACTGGCATATACTCGTTCCTCTTCCTCAGTGATTCCAAAGCTCCTTAATATATCCAGCTCCCATAGTGCATCTCTCTTATTATGCTTATACAAATAATCGCTTAAAGCCCTATATAATACAAAATTAGCCGGTACCGCAAAATCAAAGGACCATTCATAGTCAATAATATTCCAGCTTCCGCTATTATCCACAAGGATATTGCCAAATATCATATCAATGTCAGATACCGCTACCGCTGCCACATCCAAGCTTAGCTCTTGTTCTCCAAACACCTCTACAAATTCCTGTGTAGCGACAAATCTTCCCCCACTAACACTTTCTATTACTCTTTCCTTATATTCTTTAATTAGCTCTAGAAGCTTATGGTAGTCCTGTCTAAGATAACATTCATCTAGCTGCTCTTCAAATGTAATTCCTTCCACATATTCCAGCTTTATACCATCTTCATGAGACTGACACTTGTTAATATTAATTCCCGACTCTTTATACAACTCAGTAAGTGCGTCATATTTATTTAGCAAGCTCATTACATGATTACGAGAAGCCTGGTTCATAGGAGTCTTAAGGATGTACTTTTCGCCATCTTCTTCCACTATGCTGGTTTTAATCATAAATTTATTATATCGCTCAGTAGAATACTTCGTATATAAAACATTATACATTTAGCTACTCCTCCTTACTTGCCACAACCAAAAATGAGTTGGAAAACTCTTCAAACATTCCGTCCTCTATTAAGGAATCATACACCTTTGCTTCATCAAAGGTAACTAATCTTTCATTGTCAAAATTCAATAGATTATTAGTCAGCTCTCCTACCTTAGG
>JAZPXZ010000070.1:0-13320 GCA_045543915.1 Wujia sp. | reverse complement strand
AAGATAAGTAACAAAGTGTATCATATGTGGTGGTATAATCATTATGTCGCCACTTTTCAATGTATATAGAGAATTATCCACATAAAATCTTATTTTGCCGCTTCTTACATAATAAATTTCATAATAATAGTGAAAATGGTTATCTACCATTTTGTAATCCGAGTCTCGTGTTTCGCTGTTTATGTATATTCTGTCGATGTTTAAGTCTGATACTCTCATTTTTTTATTCAACTCCTCTAAAGAAAACGTTTACATTTTTTGGTTCGTTTTTGTCATTATAACACAAAGAAGACAAAAAATCAGTAGTTTTTTAATAATTTTAGCTTAAAAATAGTAGCAAGGGGGTAAAAAATATACTATTATTTGACTATGCATTAATGAAAGTGCTTTCACAGATGATTTAAGATATAATTTAAGGCAAATATCAAGAATCACAAGAAAATTTCATTTCATAAAAGTATTATAAGGAGGATTTGATTAAAATGAAAAAGAAATTTTTATCAGCATTTCTTGCAACTGCAATGTTAGCAACAACATTAACAGGATGTGGTGAAGAGAAGAAGGACGCTACAGATGCTACAACAACAGCAGCAGCTACTACAGAGGCAGCTGCAGGTGATACTACAGCAGCTCCTGCAGATGATGCAGCGGCATATGATGAGTGTACTATCACATTTGACTGGTGGGGTGGTGATTCAAGACATGAGGCTACTCAGGCAGCTGTAGAAGCTTTCGAGGCTAAGTACCCAGGAATCAATGTAGAGATTAACTTCGGTGCATGGGCAGATTGGGAGACCGCTAAGGCAACTGAGTATCTTTCAGGTAACAACCCAGATGTACAGCAGACAAACTTTGACTGGATTGGAAAGTACGATGCTGACGGAACTACATATCTTGATTTAAATACAGTTTCTGATTATCTTGATCTTACTCAGTATGACGAAGCTACACTTGCAAAGTGTGTTGATTCAAAGGGTGGTCAGGCAGGTATACCTGTATCAGTAACAGGTAGAACATTCTACTGGAACGAGGCTACATTTGAGAAGGCTGGTCTTTCAGTTCCTACAAATTTAGATGAACTTATGGCAGCTGGTCCTGTATTCAAGGAGAAGCTTGGTGATAACTATTATCCACTTGTAATTGGTGAGTACGATAGAGCGATTCTTGTAGCTTACTACTTACAGAAGGAGACTGGAAAGCCAATCATCGATGAGAACAATCAGCTTACAGTAACTCAGGATCAGATAAAGAAGGGTCTTGAATTTATTAAGTCACTTGAGGATGCACATGTAATCCCAACTATTCCTTATCTTGATGGTGAGGGTGCAGACTCAATGGATAAGTCACAGAGATTCATTAATGGTGAGTATGCAGGTATCTTCGAGTGGGATTCTTCACCAGCCAAGTATGTTTCAGCTCTTGGTGACAATGGTGATGACCTTGTTGTAGGTAATGTATTCCCAGAGCTTCAGTCATACTCAAAGGTATCACTTATGTTCTCTATCAGTGCAGATACTGAGCATCCACGTGAGTGTGCTATGTTACTTAACTACTTATTGAATGATCCAGAAGGTGCTGCTATTATGGCATCAGAGAGAGGTATTCCAGAGTCAAAGGCTGCTTATGAGGTAGTTGATGCTGCAGGTAAGATTAATCCACTTTCAGCTCAGGCTCATACAGAAGTTATGGATTCAAACCCATTATACTGGAACCCACTTTTCGACAGCTCAAAGCTTAAGGGTGACACTTCAACTTACACTACAGTATTCGAGCAGTTCTCATATGGCATGGATGCTTCAGGTGCAAGCTATGATTTAGATAAGGCTGCAGAAGACCTTTACAATGGTTATATGGACGCTTTAGCACAGTAATTAGTGTTATAGATTCAATTAATGAGTATAGCCTGATGGATTGATTCCGTCAGGCTATATTAAAAGAAGGAGCAGATTTATGAATAAGTTGAAAAAATTCGGGAAAAAGAATATTGGTTTCATCTTCATAATTCCTTGGCTTATTGGTTTCCTTGTGTTCAAGGCTTATCCGTTTTTGTCATCACTTTACTATAGTTTTACTGACTATAATTTATTCACCGGCAAGACAGATGGATTTACCCTTCAGAACTATAAAGATGTATTTACAATAGCTGTAGAAAAGACAGCTCTTATTACAACCTTTAAGTATGCGTTTATGACAGTACCTATGAAACTGGTATTTGCATTATTTATAGCTTATATCTTGAATTTTAAGCTTAAGGGAGTAAACCTTTTCAGAACTATATACTATGTTCCATCTATTCTTGGTGGTTCAGTAGCGATAGCAGTTCTTTGGAAGGCATTGTTTAATGATAATGGACTTATTAGATCAGGCTTTGCATTATTAGGAATTGATGCGCCACATTTCATGTCAGATCCAAAATGGGCACTTCTTATGATATCCATACTTCGTGTATGGCAGTTTGGATCCGCCATGGTTGTATTCCTTGCAGCTCTTAAGGGTGTTCCGACAGAGCTTTATGAGGCCGCAGCTATCGATGGTGCTAGCAAGACTAGACAGTTCTTCTCAATTACAGTACCACTTATAACACCAGTTATTTTCTACAACTTAGTAACACAGTTAGTTCAGGCATTCCAGGAGTTCAATGGACCATACATCATTACAAGAGGTGGCCCACTTGGTTCAACAACTCTTATGTCACTTCTTATCTACAATAACGCATTCGTATCCTACGATATGGGTAAGGCAAGTGCACAGGCATGGGTATTGTTTGTAATTCTTATGATATTTACAATGATTTCATTCTGGAGCCAGAAGCATTGGGTTTACTATGGCGACGAAGAAAACTAGAAAGGAGTGTAGAATATGTCTATTGAAAACAATAATATAGAAACATCAGAGAAGACAGATATCACTCCTAAGGCTGATATTAATAAGTCTGATAAGGTAGAAATGACACCAGTACTTGGTAAGAAGAGCTTAAGTAATGAAGCAAAAAGAGCTAATAGAAACCTTATGGTTAGGAGAGGTATTAATACCTTCTTAAGATATTTTGTACTTATTCTTGTTGGAGCTATCATGATTTATCCGCTTGTTTGGATGGTTGGTGCTGCGTTCAAGAATAATAGTGAGATTTTCTCATCTATGAATCCTATTCCTATTAAGGGAACACTTGATGGATTTAAGAATGCTGTTAAGAGCTATGGTGGTAATATTAATATATGGAAGTCAATGCTTAACACATATTCATATGTTATACCACAGGTTATTCTTACTGTAGTTTCATCAGTACTTACTGCTTATGGATTTGCAAGATTTAAGTTTGTAGGACATGATATTTTATTCGGTCTTATGATGGCTATGCTTTTCCTTCCACAGGTTGTACTTAATGTACCACAGTATATGTTATTCAATAAGTTTGGTTGGGTAGGATCAGAGCATTACCTTCCACTTATTGTACCTGCTGCGTTTGCAACAGAAACTTACTTCATCTTCATGCTTATTCAGTTCTTAAGAGGTGTACCTAAGGAACTGGAAGAATCAGCACAGATTGATGGATGTAATGTTTTTCAAATTCTTGTAAAGATAATCGTACCTATGATTATGCCAGCAGTTGTGTCTTGTGCATTATTTAAGTTTATGTGGGCATCAAATGACTTTATTGGACCACTTCTCTATGTTAAGACACCAGCAAAGTACCCAGCTACAATCTTTGTAAAGCTTTCTATGGATAGCGATGCAGGTTTTGATTGGAATAGAGTACTTGCTACATCACTTATATCAATTATGCCAAATATCTTAGTATTCTTTGCTGCTCAGAACCAGTTTATCGAGGGTATCTCAGCAGGTGGTGTAAAGGGTTAAGATTTACGAGGTGAAAGATGTTAAGAGGATTATTCAGTTTAGACAACCCAGTTATTAGATTCTTTTGTTTAATAGGAAACTTATGGATGCTGAATATTCTTTGGCTAGTATGTTCGCTCCCAATTGTAACATTGGGAGCGTCAACTACAGCCTTAGTATATAGCTGTATGAAGCTTAGAGCAGATGAGGGTTATATATTTAAGAATTTCTTCAAATCCTTCAAGGAGAATTTTAAACAATCAACAATATTATGGTTATTGTATTTGGTTGTAGGTGCTCTTCTTGGTTTGGGACTTATATTCTGGAATAACTATACTATGCCAGGCTCAAAGCTTATATGGGGAGTAGTGTTGGCATTTTCAATATTATACTTAATCTCCATACTTTATGTTTTTGCTATTCAATCAAAGTTTGTTAATACAATTAAAAATACAATTAAATATTCATTCTTAATAGCTTTTACTCATATTAAAGAGACAATAATGCTTGCCCTTATTGTAGCTGGAGTTGTTCTGGCTAATATTTTTACTATATTTGCTGTTAATTTTATAACTATTAATGTAGGTATGAGTATTGTTAATTATTGGATGTCTGCTCATTATCAGGAGATATTTGATAAATATATTCCAAAGAAGAATTATCCAAGTGATGATTATTATAATGATGATTATGATGATTCTTTAAATGTTGATGAAGCAATTGTTAAGGTGATATCAGAAGAAAGTTAAAATATTTTTAGAGGTAATTATTATGCAGATAGGACTTAGATTACATGATTCGGAAAAACTACAGCTAAAAAATAGATTAGAAGTTGTTAAAGCACAGGGCTTTGATTGCGTTCATCTTGCACTATCTAAGATAGAAGGGTTAACACCTGATGTAAATGCGCTTTCTCCTGGATATGCTATGTATCTAAAACACCTATTTGAAAATGCAGGACTGGATATTGCTGTTTTGGGTAATTATTTAAATCTTGCTCATCCAGATTCAGACACATTAAAGGCTATACAGCAAAAATATGTTGCTCACCTTAGATTTGCATCACATCTTGGCTGTAGTGTTGTTGGTACAGAAACTGGAGCGCCAAACCCAACTTATTCCTATGATAAGGAAGCATGTCATAGTGATTGGGCGTTAGATTTATTTATAGAAAACCTGAAGCCTGTAATTGAGGCTGCAGAAAAATTTGGAGTTATTCTTGCCATTGAGCCGGTTTATAAGCATATTGTTTGGAATCCGGAAAGAGCAAGAATAGTGCTTGATAAGATTAAGTCTCCAAATCTTCAGATTATATTTGATCCGGTCAATCTTTTGCATCCGGATAACTTAGATAGACGAGAAGATGTTATTAATGAAGCCATAGAGCTTCTTGGACCTGATATAGCCATTATTCATTTGAAGGATTATATAATTGAAAATGGCGAAATGAAATGTCTTGGCTGTGGCTTTGGTCAGATGGACTATGAAAGAATAGTTGAGTTTGCAGTCAAACAAAAACCGTATATTCAAGCAACTTTGGAAAATACAACTCCAGATAATGCTATAAAGGCTAGAGAGTATATTCAAAGTTTGGAGAAAAAGTATATGTAAGACTAGATTTTTGATTTAGAGGACTAGATATATGATAGATAATAACATTAAGAATAAAATTAATAAATATATTGACTATTTACTTGAGAATTCAAAACCACAGGCACCGATGTGGAACATCGAGAAGGTGTTAAGCGGTGAACCAAATAAGTGGAATTACATAGATGGCTGTATGATTACAGCAATACTTTCCTTATATGAGATGACAGAGGATGAAAAGTATTACGAATTTGCAAAGAATTTTGTGGATTATTATGTAAAAGAGGATGGTACTATTGCCACCTATGATCCTGAAGAGTTTAATCTTGATAATGTTAATACTGCCAGTAATTTATTCTATCTCTATGACAAAACAGGAGATGAAAAATATCGTAAAGCAATAGAGCTTGTAAGAGGACAGCTTGAAAGAATGCCTAGAACCAAGGAAGGTAATTTCTGGCATAAGAATATATATCCATATCAGGTTTGGTTAGATGGTATGTATATGGCTCAGCCATTTTATATGAGATATGAGATGAAGTTCAATGGTATGAAGGGATGCAAGGATTCTATATCTCAGTTTGAGAATGTAGAGAAATTAATGAAGGATCCAAAAACAGGTCTTTATTATCATGGATATGATGAGAGTAGACAGATGTACTGGGCTAATCCTGAAACAGGCTGTAGCGCAAATTTCTGGCTAAGAGCTCTTGGATGGTTTTCAGTAGCATTAGTTGAAACAGCTACGGCTATGACAGATGTATTATATGATGAGTACAGATATTTGCTTAGGCTACTAGAAAATCTTGTTGAATCTCTTAAGCCTTATCAGGACGAAAGTGGAATGTTCTGGCAGGTAGTAGATCATCAAGGCGAGGAAGGTAATTATCTCGAAACTTCAGGAACAGCTCTTATTTCATATGCTATTTTGAAGGCTGTTAGATTAGGCTATCTACCTGAAATATATGAAGATATGGGTATTAAAGCCCTTGAGGGAATTATAGATAGATATCTTACCATAGATGAAGATGGCAATCTTGAACTAGGTGGTATTTGCTTGGTTGCAGGCTTAGGGGGAAAGACCAGAAGAGATGGATCTGCAAGCTATTATTATAGTGAGCCTGTTGTAAAAAATGAAGCTAAGGGTGTAGCACCATTGCTTTTGGCTTATATTGAGTTATTGAGAAGAGGATAATTGGAGAGATGGATTTCAAAATTGTTAGCATTTTTAATAGAAGTGTAACCTTTGAAATGAATAATAATGATGTATACATGCCTGATGATATTTACGAGTTATATGTAGATGGGCAGTATAAGTACACAGTAGATACTAATGTGTTTTCCATATTTGGACTTCGTCCAGATACTGAATATGTTGCTGAGCTTAAAAAGGTTGGAGATATAACAGATGTAGCTAGCTACTGCTTTAGAACTTCAAAAGAAAAGCTTTTACTTGATGTTTCAGAGTTTGGCGCAGTAGGTAATGGAGTAAAGGATAACACATTGTCCATTCAGGCTGCTATATATTGCTGTCCTGAGGGTGGTACAGTTCGAATTGGAAAAGGAACATACCTGACAGGTCCTGTATTTTTAAAAAGTAATATTACTATTTTGTTAGAAGAAGGAGCTGTATTATTAGGACTAACTGACAGAGATAAATACCCTATATTACCTGGTATGGTTAGAAGAACTGATGATATAAAAAAGGAGATTAGCTTTACTTCATGGGAGGGAAATCCTCTAAGTAGCTATGCTTCTATTATCACAGGACAGGATGTTTCTAATGTAAATATTATAGGTCAGGGTATGATAGATGGTAATGCTCATAATTCTGACTGGTGGATAGATGTTCGCAACAAAAGAGGTGCTTGGAGACCAAAGCTAATTGAGCTTACAAGATGTTCAAATATTAATATTCAGGGTATTAAGCTTCAAAACTCACCATGTTGGTCAGTGCATCCATATTATTCTGATAATATATCTTTTATTGATTGCAGTATATATAATCCGGATAATTCCCCTAATACAGATGGTATTGATCCTGAAAACTGTACAGATATTAAGATAATTGGTGCGAAAATTTCTGTTGGTGATGACTGTGTAGCCCTTAAAAGTGGAAAGATTTATATGGCAAAGTACCACTACAAGAAGACAGAGAATATAATTATCAGAAATTGTAAATTTGAAAGAGGACATGGTGCCGTAACTATAGGTAGTGAAATTGCATGTGGAGTATGTAACCTGGATGTTAGCCAATGCATTTTTGAAAAAACTGACCGTGGACTTAGAGTGAAATCTAGAAGAGGTAGAGGAGATAAGTCTGTACTTGGTAATTTGAGATTCTCAAATATTAAGATGAATCAGGTTATGATGCCTTTTACAGTAAATATGTTTTATTTCTGTGATCCTGATGGACATTCGGATTATGTTCAATGTCAGGAACCATTACCAGTAGATGAAAATACACCAAGTGTAGGTAATCTTACAATTAGTGATGTGGAGTGTAATGGTGTTAATGCAGTATTCGTATGCATTTATGGTCTTCCTGAAAGTCCGGTTAGTGGTGTATATATGGATAATATTAAGGTTTCTTATCTTTCAAAGGAGGAGAGAGTGCCTACATGTCCGATTATGATGGATAATTTCCCAGATATGTGTGGAAAGGGAATATATATCAAGAATGCAGATATGATAACTATGAGTAATATAGATATCGTTGGAAGTGTTGACAGTGAGCCTGAGCTTATAAATGTTAACCAGAAAAAGCTAGGAGGTGTTACATATCGAAATGTATGATTTATTAACCCTAGGAGAGATAATGCTTAGATTATCACCACCTGGATATGAGAGAATGTCCAGGGGTGAGGTTTTTGATAAGAGAGCGGGAGGCTCTGAGCTTAATGTTGCTGCAGGTGTTTCGCATTTAGGACTTAGAACTGGTATTATTTCTAAGCTACCCAATAACAGTATGGGAGCATTTATTAAGAATCGTATTAGATTTGATGGTGTTTCAGATGATTATTTGGTATATGATACTACAGACAATGCAAGACTTGGCATATATTATTATGAATATGGAGCAGCACCAAGGAAGCCGTCCATAGTATATGATAGACAGAACTCATCCTTTACGAAGCTTTGTGTTGAGGATATACCAAACAGCGTATTCTCAAATACAAGAATGTTTCATACAAGTGGAATTACATTGGCTTTAAATCCTGATATAAGACAGGTTGCCATAGAACTCATAAAGAAATTTAAAGAATATGGAGCAATGATATCCTTCGATGTAAATTACAGAGCAAATTTGTGGACCGAGGATGAGGCAAGGGAAGTAATAAAGTCAATATTACCATATGTAGATGTGTTGTTTATATCTGAGGAAACCAGTAGAAGAATGATGCAAAAAACTGGTGAGCTGTCAGATATAATGAAGAGCTATACAGAGGATTATGCTGTTAAGTTTGTGTGTACTACACAGAGAACAGTAAAAAGTCCTAAGGTTCATGATTTTACTTCAACTATATACAGTAAGGAACATGATAAGTTTTATGTAGAAAAACCATATGAAAACATTGATGTAATAGATAGAATTGGATCAGGAGACGCATATGTCTCAGGCGTATTATATGGTTTGCTTAAATCGAATGATCCTTTTAAAGCATTACAGTATGGAAATGCTACTTCAAGTGTTAAAAACACTATACCTGGAGACCTTCCAGCAAGCGATTTGGTTGAGATAGATACGATTATTAATAATCACAATGCTACAGGTCAAGTTAGTGAGTTGAATCGCTAGAAAAAATAAGATATTTTGTAAGAAAGCGATTATTTTTTTCTTGACAAATGTAAGCGCTTACACTATATTTATGATATAGGATATTTGATATAATAATATGTGAGATTTTGATAGTTTATAGGAGGTTGTTATGGAGTTAAAATTAAGAGACAGAAAGGATTGTGCCTTTGATGCAGTTAGCCTTGGAGAGGTAATGCTTAGACTTGATCCAGGTGAGGGTCGTATTAAGACAGCTAGAAGCTTTAAGGCTTGGGAAGGCGGCGGAGAGTATAATGTAATCAGAGGTCTTCGCAGATGCTTTGGTCTTAAGACTGCAGTTATTACTGCATTTGCTGATAACGAGGTTGGTAAGCTTATGGAGGATTTCATTCTTCAGGGTGGAGTTGATACATCACTTATTAACTGGATGAAGACTGATGGTATCGGTAGAACATGCAGAAATGGTATTAACTTTACTGAGAGAGGCTTTGGAATTCGTGGAGCACTTGGATGTTCAGATAGAGCTAATACAGCTATATCAAAGGCTACTCCAGATGATTTTGATTTTGAATATATATTTGGAACATTAGGTGTTAGATGGTTACATACAGGTGGTATATATGCAGCACTTTCAGAACAGAGCTGTGAGACTGTTATTGCAGCTATTAAAACAGCTAAGAAATATGGCACAATTGTTTCATATGACTTAAATTACAGACCTTCTATGTGGAGCGCAATCGGTGGCTTAGAGAAGGCTCAGGAAGTAAATAAGGAAATTGCTAAGTATGTAGATGTTATGATTGGTAACGAGGAAGATTTCACAGCGTGTCTTGGATTTGAGATAGAAGGAAATGATGAGAATCTTAAGGAACTCAATCTTGACGGCTATAAGAAGATGATTAATGAGGCAGCTAAGACTTATCCTAACTTTAAAGTTGTTGCTACAACTCTTAGAACAGTTAAGACAGCTACAGTTAATGATTGGAGCGCAATTTGTTGGGCAGATGGTAACATTTACAAGGCAGCTCAGTACGATGGATTAGAAATTATGGATAGAGTTGGTGGTGGAGATTCATTTGCATCAGGTCTTATCTATGGTCTTATTGAGACAGCAGATCCGGAGAAGGCTGTTAACTATGGTGCAGCACATGGTGCACTTGCTATGACAACTCCTGGAGATACTACTATGGCATCAAAGTCAGAGGTTGAGGGTATCATGAGCGGAGCAGGAGCAAGAGTTAAGAGATAATCAAATTTGAAATATAAAATATTTATGATAAGGAGATTAAATCATGGAATTAAGAACTGCAGCGTCACCAAGAGACGTAAAACATTATACAACTGAGAGATTAAGAGAAGAATTTCTTATAGAGAAGGTATTCTATGAGGATGAAATAAAGCTTGTATATAGTCATATTGATAGAATTATTACAGGCTCAGCTACTCCTGTTAACAAAGAGCTTAAGCTTGAGGCAGGTTCAGAGCTTCGTGCTAAATACTTCCTTGAAAGAAGAGAGATGGGAGTAATTAATATTGGTGGTGATGGAATTATTACTGTTGACGGCAGTGAGTTCATTATTTCACATAAAAATGGTATGTATATAGGTATGGGTAAGCAGGAAATCACTTTTAAGGCTATTGACCCAGCCAACCCTCCAAAGTTCTATATTAATAGTGCACCAGCCCATACCACATACCCAACTGTTGTAATTAAGGTTGATGGAGAACCTGAGGAAGGTGTGGTAATTGTTAAGGATTCTAATAAGGTAGAGCTTGGTACTCTTGAAGATTCAAACCACAGAACAATCTGTAAGTATATCCTTCCAGGACAGGTTGAGAGCTGTCAGCTTGTTATGGGTATGACTCATCTTGAGCCAGGTAGTGTATGGAATACCATGCCAAGTCATACACATGATAGAAGAATGGAGGTTTATCTCTATTTTGAAATTCCAGAGGACGCATTTGTAATGCATTTTATGGGTGAACCTCAGGAGACAAGACACATTATCATGAGAAATGAGCAGGCTGTTATATCACCAAGCTGGTCAATTCACTCTGGTTGTGGTTCTAGAAATTATACGTTTATTTGGGGAATGGTAGGAGAAAATCAGGATTTTGATGATATGGATCCAATTAGGAATCAGGATTTAATGTAAATAATAGGAGGATTTATTAAAATGGTAAATATTTTAGATAAGTTTTCATGTGCCGGTAAGGTTGCATGGGTAACTGGTGGTTCATACGGTTTAGGTCTTGCATATGGTGTTGCTTACGCTCAGGCTGGAGCTAAGGTTGTATTTAACGATATTAATCAGGACTTAGTTGATAGAGGTCTTGAGAATTATAAGAAGTTTGGTATAGAGGCATACGGTGCAGTATGTGATGTTACAGATGAGGATGCTGTTAATAAATTTGTTGCCGATGTTGCAGAGAAGGTTGGAGCTATTGATATTCTTGTTAATAACGCAGGTATTATCAAGAGAATTCCTATGCATGAGATGTCTCTTAAGGATTGGGAGCAGGTTATAGATATAGACCTAACTGGACCATTTATCTGTGCGAAGGCTGTTCTTCCAAGTATGATGGAGAAAAAATCAGGTAAGATTATCAATGCTTGTTCAATGATGAGTGAGTTTGGTAGAGAGACAGTTTCAGCATATGCTGCTGCAAAGGGTGGTCTTAAGATGTTGACTAGAAATATCTGTTCTGAGTATGGTCAGTACAATATTCAATGTAATGCAATTGGACCTGGTTACATAGCTACTCCACAGACAGCACCACTTCGTGCTAAGCAGGAGGATGGTTCTATGCATCCATTTGATAGATTTATCCGTTCTAAGACTCCGGCTCAGAGATGGGGTCGTACAGAGGACCTTATGGGTCTTGCAGTATTCCTTGGTTCTGAAGCATCTGATTTCATCAATGGTCAGGTTATCTATATTGATGGTGGTATCAGTGCTTATATCGGACAGGATCCAGGTAACTTAGACCCAAGTAAGTTTGCTGATGAGAAGGAAGAGGAGTTCTAATATTACTTTGTGGAACTATCGTGCTTACATCAGATTTATTAAATGTTGATAGTATAGGAGATTTGTAATGAACAGTGAGAATACAGTAAAGGTTTTAAATCAGTTTTCAGAGGTTGGAATTATTCCAGTTGTTGTTTTGAATGATGCTAAAGATGCAAAGCCTCTTGGCGAAGCTCTTATGGAAGGTGGTCTTCCTGCTGCAGAGGTTACATTTAGAACAGAGGCAGCTGAAGAATCTATTAAAATTATGGCTGAGAATTTCCCTGATATGTTAGTTGGAGCAGGAACTGTTCTTACTAAGGATCAGGTTGATAGAGCAGTTAATGCAGGTGCAAAGTTTATTGTATCACCTGGTTTTGACCCAGAGATTGTTAAGTATTGTCTTGAAAAGGATATACCGGTTTGTCCTGGTATTCAGACACCTTCAGAGCTTATTCAGGCAGTTAACTTAGGATTAGATCATGTAAAGTTTTTCCCAGCTGAGAATGCAGGTGGTCTTAGTATGATTAATGCAGTAGGTGCAGCATTTCCTAAGGTTAAGTTTATGCCTACAGGTGGAATTAGCCCATCAAATGTAGTTGATTATCTTAAATCAGGAAGGATATTCTGTTGTGGCGGAAGCTGGATGGTTAAGGGAGATTTGATTAAGGCTGGAGACTATGAGACTATTAAAAAGTTAGTATCTGAAGCTGCTGAAATCGTTAAAGCTAATAGATAAAGTTACTGTTAAATATACCCATTTACAGTTATTTTACTTAGGTCTGAGACGCAAGTTTCAGACCTGAATTTTTATTATATTGAAATGTAAAATGTATAATAGTATAATGATAAAAATATTGCGTTTTGAATAAAGTATAATTTTTTTGAGTCATTTCGTTTTTTGGAGGAATTAATGTACACTAAGGAGCAATTGCTAAAGTTTTCATACTTTGAAGAAATTTTAAAGGTGAGAGATATTAGTAGCGTTGTCGATTCGTTGACAGGGCTTGTTTCAAGACGCTATATTATAGGATTGATTCAGAGCTTGATAGATAATAATATTCCGTTTTCTCTTGCTTTGCTGGATTTGGATAATTTTAAATTTAT
>JAZPXZ010000069.1:0-7662 GCA_045543915.1 Wujia sp. | reverse complement strand
CATCAAGGATTAGATTTTCTAGGTCTGAATTCGTAATTCAGGGGGCACAGGCCGACAGGATGTCGGCGTAGCCTTTGGGTACATGGATGTACCGTCAAAGGCGGCCCCCGTCACCTTAAGATAACTTTGCTCAGACCGTAGTAAATCAATCCGATGACTGCGTGTTAGCAGATACCCCACTACTCCAACTAAGAACGAAAAATCCCAGCACAAAGAATGTACTGGGATTTCAACTTTCACTTTAACTTCTCATAATGTAATTTATATTATCCAATTGCAAATGTAAGCTCTGCTGTAACAGCAATCTTACCATCAACTTTTGCAACAGCATTGCCGTAACCGATAGGTCCCTTACGAGCTGTAAGCTCACATTCAAGCTCAAGAACATCTCCAGGAATTACCTGTTTCTTAAATCTAGCATTCTTAATACCACCAAAGAAAGCAACCTTACCCTTGTTCTCTTCTTCTGAGAGTATGGCAACTGCTCCAACCTGAGCAAGCGCTTCTACTATTAATACTCCTGGCATCACATGCTGCTGTGGAAAATGACCGCAAAACTGCATCTCATTAGCTGATACACACTTTATTCCCTTAGCGAACTTGCCCGGTTCATAATCCGTGATTCTATCTACAAGCAAAAATGGATATCTATGTGGAATAATTTCCTGAATCTGATTTGAATTAAGTTCCATATCTTAGTCCTCCCATTTCTTTAAAAGAATACTTGCATTGTGACCACCAAATCCAAGTGAATTAGAAAGCGCATACTCTACCTGGACATTTCTACCTTCATTTGGAACAATATCAAGATCACACTCCTCATCTGGTACCTTATAATTAATAGTTGCAGGAATAAATCCATCCTTTAATGCTAAAGCTGTAAAGATTGCTTCAACTGCACCTGCACCACCAAGTAAATGACCTGTCATAGACTTAGTTGAACTAACCATAAGCTTATATGCATGTTCTCCAAAGGCTGTCTTAATAGCCATTGTTTCACCTGCATCATTGAGATGAGTTGATGTACCATGAGCATTAATATATCCAACCTGCTCAGGAGTTATATTAGCATCCTTAACAGCCATAGTCATAGCAGCAGCTCCACCTGAACCATCAGGAAGTGGCGCTGTAATATGGTGAGCATCACAGGTTGCTCCGTAACCTACAACCTCTGCATAAATCTTAGCTCCTCTTGCTACAGCATGCTCGTACTCCTCAAGAACAAGAGCACCGGCGCCCTCACCCATAACAAAGCCTGAACGCTCCTTATCAAAAGGAATAGATGCTCTAGAGCAATCCTCTTTTTTATTTAAAGCCTGCATTGCTGTAAATCCACCTAAACCAAGGTGTGTAATTGTACTTTCTGATCCACCGCAAAGCATAACCTCTGCATATCCATCCCTTACATAATGAAAAGCATCACCAATTGCATTATTACTACTTGCACAAGCAGTTACAACGCAGGTACACATTCCCTTGAAACCAAGTCTGATTGCAATATTTCCTGCAGCCATATTTGAAATACCCATTGGTATGTAGAAAGGAGAAACCTTATCATATCCTCTTCTCTCTCCAGTAGCATAATTAGCCTCTGTTGTCTCCATTCCACCTATGCCACTTGAGAAAATTATACCACAACGTATTGGATCCTCTTTCTCCATATCAAGCTTACTATCCTCAAAGGCTTCAACAGCAGATACCATAGCAAACTGAGAATATCTATCCATTCTTCTTAATTCTTTCTTATCTATAACAGTTTCAGGTGCAAAGTCTTTAACTTCACCCGCAACCTTAACTGCGTGATCTGTAGTATCAATTCTTGTAATAGGAGCAATACCACATACTCCATTCTTGGCATTCTCCCAAGTATCTTTTACATTATTACCAATTGGATTAACAGTTCCAAGACCTGTAATTACAACTCTTCTCTTCATAATATCTCCTTTATGTATCCTATATATAAACAACAACTACATTGCCATTCCGCCATCTACGCAGATAACCTGACCAGTGATATAACTAGCCATATCTGAAGCAAGAAATACAACAGCATTTGCAATATCTTCACCTGTACCCATTCTCTTTAATGGTATAGCCTTTAACATTTCATCAGCAACAGAATCATTTAAAGCAGCTGTCATATCTGTCTCTATAAAGCCCGGCGCAATTGCATTAGATGTTATTCCTCTTGAAGCAAGTTCCTTAGCAACAGACTTAGTCATACCTATAAGTCCAGCCTTACTTGCTGCATAGTTGACCTGTCCAGCATTACCAAACACTCCTACAACACTACTTATATTAATAATTCTTCCGGAACGCTGCTTAAGCATAATCTTAGATACATCCTTAGTAAAAAGAAATGCACCCTTTAAATTCGTATCTATAACCTGCTCAAAATCAGCCTCTGTCATCTTAAGCATAAGATTGTCCTTTGTGATTCCTGCATTATTAACAAGAATATCTATAGTTCCAAACTCTTCCTTAGTCTTAGCTACCATAGCTGATACATCTTCATAATTCGCAACATCAGCCTTCATAGCCATGGCCTTAACTCCAAGCTCCTCGCAAAGCTTAACTGTTTCATTAGCACCATCAGCACCATTTGCATAGCATGTCACCACATTGGCACCAGCCTTCGCGAGAGCAATACATATGCTTCTTCCAATTCCTCTACTACCACCTGTAACAATAGCAGTTTTTCCGTCTAATCTCATCAATTACTACCTCACCTATACAAAACATAAATAATTATATATTTACAGTTACAAATATCAAATATATTTTGAATGATATTACTTAAGCGCCTCTAAAACTGCATTTAAGCTTTCTACATTCTCTATAGAATATGTAGTCAGAGCTCTATCAATCTTCTTAACAAAGCCACTTAAAGTTTTTCCAGGTCCTATTTCTACAAATGTATCAACGCCCTGATCAATCATATATCTAATAGTATCTTCAAAATAAACACTACTCTGTACCTGAACCTCAAGCATCTCAGGAATAGTCTTGCCCGCTTCTAATTCCTTACCGGTTGAATTAAATATTACAGGAAAGCTCATCTCACCAAAATTCTCATTCATAAATCTTTCTGCAAGCTTATCTCCTGCAGGCTTCATCAATGATGTATGGAAAGGTCCACTTACAGCAACAGGAACTATTCTCTTTGCTCCCATATCTAACATTATCTCACCTGCTCGTGTTATAACAGGTGTATCTCCAGATACAGTAACCTGAACAGGAGTATTGTAATTAGCAACCTCAGCTATATTATATTCGCTGTCCTTAAACTCTTCATGGGCCATTTCACAAGCCTTCTTTATAGAATCTCTATCAAGGCTCATAACTGCAATCATTCCAACATCTCTTCCTGTTACAGCCTCTTCCATACTTTGTCCTCTAAAAGCAACTAAATCAATAACCTGCTTCTCATCAAAGACACCTGCACTATAAAGAGCTGAATACTCTCCAAGAGAAAGTCCGGCAGCATATTCCGGCTTAATTCCATTATTAGCAAGAATCTTAGTAACACCTACAGCAAATGCAACCATACATGGCTGAGTATATCTTGTCTGACCAAGCTTTTCAATTGGTCCATTAAAACAACAATCCTTTATATCAAAGCCTGGATTAGCATTATCAAATGTTTCTTTAAACTCATTATATGTATCGTATAAATCCTGACCCATGCCAACATTCTGACTACCCTGTCCGGCATATAAAAAACCTATCTTCATATCTATCTCCTTTTCATCAAAGTAACTTAAACTATAACTTAACTATTTCTCTAATTAAATTGACTGAGAATAAAGCTTCTCAAGCTCTGCCTTAGCATCAGAATAAAGCTTATCTAAAATATCAGCCACAGGCTTAATCTCTCCAATCAAACCACAAACCTGGCCTGCCATAAGGGAACCATTCTTGGTATCTCCTTCAAGAACAGCCTTTCTTAGAGAACCAAGTGTTAGCTGCTCTAGTTCCTCTCTAGGAACATTCTGGCCTTCTAACTTAAGGTATTCTCTAGACATATTGTTCTTTATAACTCTTACAGGAGCTCCTGAAGAACGACCTGTAACTACTGTTCCGTTATCCTTAGCCTTAATAACCGCCAGCTTATAATTCTCGTGAATTGGACATTCCTCTGCAACAAGAAGACATGTTCCAATCTGTATACCTATAGCTCCAAGTGCCATGGCAGCAACCATCTGTCTACCGTCAGCTATACCACCAGCTGCAATAACAGGTATATTAACGGCATCAACAACCATTGGTACAAGTGCCATAGTAGTCATCTCTCCAACATGTCCACCGCTTTCTCCACCTTCTGCAATTACAGCGTCAACACCCATCTTTTCCATTCTTTTAGCAAGAGCAACACCCGAAACAACAGGAATTACCTTTGTACCAACAGCCTTCCAATCGGCAACATACTTTTCAGGGGAACCTGCACCAGTTGTGATAACATCCACCTTTTCCTCAACAAGCATTTTAGCTATATTATCAACATCTGGATTCATAAGCATAAGATTAACACCAAATGGCTTATCAGTTAATGCTCTACACTTATTAATTTCCTCTCTAATTCTCTCAGCATCAAATCCTCCCGATGCAATAAGACCAAGTCCACCCGCATTTGATACTGCAGCTGCAAACTCACCTGTGGCAATATTTGCCATACCACCCTGAATAATAGGGTACTTAATATTTAAAAACTCATTTAATTTCATGTTTACACTCCTTACCACTCAATGTAAGCTCCACCCCAGGTGAGGCCACCACCAAATCCTACACATATTATCTTCATTCCCGGCTTTAAGATACCCTTTTGATTAAGCTCACTTAACGCAATAGGTATACTAGCCGATGAAGTATTTCCATACTCATCTAGATTAACAAAGAATTTATCAAGACTTTGCTTACACTTCTTGGCAACCGACTCTATAATTCTCATATTTGCCTGATGACAAACAAATAAATCAATGTCATCCGCAGTAACTCCAGCCTTATCTAAAAGCTCAAATATAGTCTTAGGAACAGTACTAACGGCAAATTTAAATACATCACTGCCAAGCATGTGCACATATCTATCACCCTGCTCATTAGGGCACTGTAAAACCACATCATCTCCCTTTGAGCCAAGAACAGAATAGTAATTATTGTCTGATAGCTCAATAACAGCAGCTCCTGCTCCATCGCCAAACAATATACAGGTTCCTCTATCTGTCATATCAAGGATTTTAGAAAGTGTTTCACTTCCTATTACAAGACCGTACTTCTTATCACTTTGAAGAAGAATTCCTCGGGCAACCTGTATTCCATACATAAAACCTGAACATGCTGCATTTATGTCAAAGCAAGGCATATTACCCGGAAGCTCCAAAACACTTTGAACCATACATGCCATAGAAGGTGTAAGATTGTCAGCTCTTACAGTTGCACATATACAAACACCCAGCTCAGACTTATCAATACCAGCATTTTCAAGCGCCATCTTAGCTGCAGCAATAGCCAGATCCTGATTCTTTTCAGTTGTAACATGGTGTCTTCTTTTAATACCTGTTCTAGTTGTTATCCACTCATCATTAGTATCAACGATTTTACTTAAGTCATCATTAGTTACCACATTATCCGGTGCGTAGTGTCCAGTACCAATAATGCGTAGTCCTTTAAAATTCTGCATAATATCTCCTTATTCTTTATCTTAAGCTTATTAATATTGATTAATTATAATAGCTTTAAATACTGAGCATCAATATTTCTAAACTTTTTATATCTATGCTTGCTTACATCATTTTCATCCATCTTAGAATACTTAGATAATTCCTTAGTCAAATACTTACTAACAGTTTTATATACAGCCTTTGGATTAATATGTGCACCACCAACAGGCTCAGGAATAATATCATCTATAACATTAAAACCCTTTAAATCTTGAGCTGTAAGTTTCATCATGTCACAGGCCTCATCACTTCTTGTAGAATCCTTCCAAAGAATAGTTGCATAGCCTTCAGGGGAAAGTATGGAATAAACTGCATTCTCCATCATTAGAACACTATTAGCAACACCAATTGCAAGAGCTCCTCCACTACTTCCTTCACCTGTAACAATAGCTATAACAGGAACCTTTAAGGCACTCATCTTTGCAAGATTTGTTGCAATAGCTGTTCCTTGTCCATTTGTTTCAGCTTCAAGCCCCGGATAAGCACCAGGTGTATCTATAAATGTAATAATTGGTCTACCAAATTTTTCTGCCTGTTTCATAAGCCGAAGAGCTTTACGATATCCCTCTGGACCAGGCATACCAAAATTACACTTTAAATTCTCTGATAAATCATTACCCTTTCTGTGACCTATTACAGTAACAGGAACTCCATTAAAGGTAGCTATACCACCATATATACTTCCATCCTCTTTTCCAAGGTCATCTCCCTGCTGTTCAAAGAAATCTTCAAAAATATTATCTATATAATCTGTAATCTTAGGTCTTTTCTTATGACGAGCCAAATACACCTTATCATGGGGTCCTAAATTTTTGCACATTTTAATAAGGTCATGCTTCTGTCTTTTTAATACATAAAGCTGAGCTTCATCTAATACTTCAGCTGCTTTAATCTTTTCTATTTCATTATCTATTTCAATAATTTTAGCATCAATTTCTTTTACCATTTTTACTTACCTCTCTTGCTGTGTAATCTGAGAATATGAGCTATAGTTTCTCTCATCTTATCTCGTGGAACTATCTGATCTACAAAACCATGCTCCTGCAAAAACTCAGAACGCTGAAAACCTTCAGGAAGCTTTTGTCCTATAGTCTGCTCTATAACTCTTGGTCCTGCAAAACCAATTAACGCTTCAGGCTCAGCCAAAGTAATATCACCAAGTGTTGCAAAGCTAGCTGTAACACCTCCAGTAGTTGGATGAGTAAGTACAGAAATATATAAGCCTCCATTATTATTAAACTTTTCAACTGCAGCACTAGTTTTAGCCATCTGCATAAGGGATAGAATACCCTCCTGCATTCTAGCTCCACCACTTGCAGTAAATATAATCAAAGGAAGCTTCTTTCTATCAGCATACTCTACTGCATTAGTTATTTTTTCACCTACCGCAATACCCATGCTTCCCATCAAGAACTTACTACTCATTACAGCAATAACTGCTTCATAACCGTCAATCTTGGCTGTTCCAGCTAATACCGCTTCATCAAGTCCGGTTTTTTCTTGTAAAGATAAAATTTTATCCTCATATTCTGGATAATCTAAAGGATTGGTAAAAGCAACCTTACATTTTAAAGGTTTAAATGTACCTTTATCAACAAGATTCCTCATTCTTTTATCTGCTGAAATTACATAATGATGTCCACAAGCAACACATACATTAAGATTGTCCTTAATCTCCTGCTTGCTAAAAACCTGATTACATTTTGGACATGTTGTTGTTGCTGTTTCTGTATCTTTGGTCTTAAATTCCTCTTTCTTGTCATTAGTATTATCTACAGCATCTGTTGCTTCGCTAGAGTTTTCGTTAAGTGTAATCATCTTAACCTCATCAGTTTTTTTCTTAAATAAATTACCAACATTAAGCTTCATTTTCTTTCTCCATATTCAAAAAAATAATTAATTTACTCTAATCAAGTAAAAATCTACAAATATTTTTCTTACACAA
>JAZPXZ010000068.1:0-4721 GCA_045543915.1 Wujia sp. | reverse complement strand
GCAGGTAACCAGACAGTCGGTATTCATACCTATGCTATGACAATGAGTCAGTTCAGAGAATGCTTAGCTGACCTTAGTCAGATAGCGATCAACTGGTCTCAGGCAATTACTCCTACAATGACCTTTAATGAGGTCTGCGGTGAGATAATGGAGTTCTTTGCAAAAGTATGGTCTGCACTCGGCGGCTCCGGTTCGTGGGTAGATAATATCTTCAGCTGTATATATGTACCTGTCGATATAAGTGCATTCCAGGCTCATCATATCGGTTCGCCTTGGTCAAGCTTTTATATCGGTAATATCGTATGTAACAGCTTCTCAGGTTCAGTCTATGAGATTGAGACATCTGGTATCTTCCTTAATGTAGGTCGTACAATTTCAATCCCGTGGAGCACACAAGCTACAACATATCCTTACCTTAAGAATCCACGCTGGAACGCTCTTCAGTGTATTCTTCCGGGTAACTATATGGAAATCGATACAACCGACCTTAAAGACCAGACAGAACTCGGCTGGTACAGTTGTATTAACCTGACAACAGGTCATTGGAGCGGTAAGATTGTAGAAGCCAGAGGCGACACCAATGAAGTTCTTGCATCAGCTCAAGGTTCGATCGCGATCGACCTCATGGGTATGATCGGAACCGGTGCAACGTCCGGAAGTGTCGGTTGGAACGGACTCAGTAAATTGCTTTCTGCTGCATCAATGGGAAGAATGCCTGCAGTAACAACACAGGCAGTATCTGCTGAAAAAGCAGGACAGCTTTCAGAAGATGAAGCAATGTACGGAGGTGCTCCTGACCGAATGGTTGAAGTCGCTAAGGTTGATGCTATGGGAGTAGCTTCAGGTATAGCCGGAACCTTCTTAGATACAGGCATGCCTGTAGGTTGTGCAGGAGGTTCGATCGGCGCCAACGGTACAGAATTGTTCTTGGTTGAACCTGCAACAACTACAGCACTCGGTAAGCTGATACTCAGATATATTCAGTATATGCCTGTATGTAACCAGCGTTATGAAGATTACTGTGATGAGTATGGTTATCCGTTCAATGACTTCGGTGCCATCAATGCACATTCAGGTTATGTCTGCTGTGTAGGTGCATCTGTTAAGAATGCAACCGGTGCAACTGAAGCAAACAAGAGTACGATTAACAGTTATCTTAATAGCGGATTCTATTATGAATAAAAAGAGGGAGGCGATGAACCTCCCTTTTAATTTTGCATTCCGAATATATCTTCTTCATACTCAGCATCAAAGATGAAATCCTTTATTTTCTTCTTTGGTGTTGTTCTTATTACACAGCCTCCTGCTGTACTTATCTTATGTCCGTTTACTTCGATGATCGTCGGCTCTCTCCAAGTGTCAGCACCTAAAGCACCAATGTAAACAGCAGTCTTTCCGGTGTTAACGGTGAACTCTGTACCAAAGGTAAGTTTATCTAATGCCTTAACAGGGTCAGACTCGTCTCCAGACAGCTCCTGTTCACGTGTAAGGTACACCGGTTCATTTCCCTTCATTCCTACTAAGGTACGCGCCGGAACGCCTGCAATGGTCAATTCTAAGCCTTTAGAGGTAACCATACCATAGCACTTAGAATGGAGTCCTTTAAATGCAACTCCGTCAGGCTCGTCATCAAAGACATCATAATATTCTTTCTTACCGTTGTCCAGAACGACATATGCTCCGATGGTGTCTGCATGAGCATGCTTGATGGAGTTAAGCTTATTGATTGCTGCTTCAGTCTCATCATCTTTGATATAGAAGATAGAGTCTGTATCACAGTAAAGAACCTTATCATAACCTATAGCATTCATGTACTCATAAAGCTCGTATCTTGCCATAGCAGTAATCCAAACACCGACCTGATAAGGAAGGAAGTTGTTACGACGAGAATAGTATGTGTGTAAGCCTTCTTCGATTTCTTCTATAGAAGTAAAGGAAGCAGCCTTGCTGAATTCCATATTATCATTAAATTCCCAAGCATCGCGAAGAGGGTTAGTTGCACAGCAACCGTAGATAGCATTCAACATAGCTTTAGTAATCTGAAGTGTAATCTGTGCTTCAACTGTACGAGGGTCGAGCTTACCGTAAAGTTCTGTAAGCTTATGGACGATCGCCTTTTGGTCAGACTTACCTTTGAAATATTTATCTACAATATCAGTGATACACTTAGGAAGAGGCTTATTTTCCATTCTCCAGACCTTCATTATCATGTAATCAAGATGATATTGCTCGTTAAGGATTCTGAGGTCATAATCAGTAAGGTACATTGTGAAGCCTTCTTCAGAATAGCATGAAATAATTCTGCCGTTATCCATAAGACTTCTGTCAATCTTACCATAGCATTTAGCATCTGCTAAGAAGGGCATCGATATATTAACATCCTTCAGTATAGCATCAAAGAAAACAATCTCAGTTAGTGTAGAATATTCCGGAGACTGAGCAAGAACATCTTCGATACCAATAGTATCAGATGCCTTAAGGAGATCATATATCTTTTCAGGTTTGCCGAGAGGAAAGAGGTTAACTCTCATCTGTGTAGGATAATGTGATTTGAAATCACGATGACCGATTGCATGCTCTACCAATTTATCAGTATAGAAGCGATTATTATGAGTATAACCTCCTGCATATGCGTTGTGCATTGCAATATAAAGTTCAGCCGTCAAAGCTGTCTTCTTGAAGTATTCTTGGCGATAATATTTATCATTTTTACAAGATCTACGGAGCTCTCTTCTGATATATCCGGTCTTTGTATAAGGAATGGTTGCCATTGTGTCCTTATGGATTGCAAGCTGCTTTTCAAGGCATTCATCCATAGCAACGACATCAATCATATCATAGTCAGATTCGTCCTGGTTGAGCTCTGAATCTTGGTAAAGTATCTTATCATAGTCATAGAAGCCGACAAGCTTCTTATGCTCAATATTCATATCCTCAGACCACTTCTCAAGAGACATACCAGACAAATAGTATGAGCATCTAAATTCCAGGCTGCCACGTACATATGTGATGAAGCGGTTTTCTTTTGTAATGATACCCTGAGAACCGTCAAAAGAAGGAAGGTCTCTCTCAAAGTAAGGAATAAGATAAGAAAGATCGTAAGAAGCATTGTGGATATAGATTACCATACGCTTCTTAAGATCTTTAGACGGATATAATCTGTAAGAGGAATATAAACCTCTAAGAAAATCGACGACTTCTTCGGGTGTGCGGAAGAGGAAATAATCGCCATTGAACCAGACTTGGCATGATACCATCCAAGTACGAAGGTCTTTGATGTCTTCTGCATGATTGTTAGCTGTCTCGATGTCCATCTTGATAGCTGTAAGGCATGTAGATACTCCGTTCTTTACGTAGAAATCTAAGCCATTAACTGTATAAGGATTTGCCATAATCATGTTCTCCTTCTTGCATTCGGGAATAATTCTGCAAGTCTGCGACCGCCACCGAACACACCTTCATTATATTGAGATAAAGCATATTCGAGAGCTGTTGAATTTTCCTGTTTTAAGCGCTGTTGAATAGCAGGAAGCTGTGCAGAACGTAAAATTTCATCAATACTAAAGTCTTGTATAAGCTGAATAACTTGGTCAGAACTGAAATGTGAATTTTTATCTGCTCTGAGGCGATCTGCTGCTCTCCAAAGTTCAGAATAAGCTTCACGTGACATTTCAGAGTCATTTTTTGCTGTAAAAGTATCATAAGATGCTTTTAATGATTTCTCAACACGATAAGCTGATGTAGAAGAAGCAGGATTATTCCAGATATTCTCAACTACTTCCTGGAGCTTAAGCTGCTCTTCAGCACTCATAGTCTCCCAGTCTTTTGCACCCTTAAGACGTAGTGTCTGACTCTTATAATTAACATTGTAAATACCCTTAGATATCTGAGCATTCTTTGACGTCGGTGTACGCATAGCATATTCAGCCATAACTCTGTATGCTGCAGATGCCTTAGCCAAACCTTTACGCTCGAGAGTCGCAAGACGTCTGTTGATGTTCTTGATTTTTTGCTGAAGAGATTTAGGCATTGTAGTAGCCATGATAGCATACCTCCTTAAATTAAGCAAGTATACCGATTATACCATGATAATTAGCCAAAAGACGCAGCTCGTCAAACTTAAGATCAGGCTTTTTCTCGTCTAGAATAGCAATAGCATGGTCGAATCGTGCAGTACTGATAGGTGCACCTGTGCGGAGTGCCATAGTGACATCCCATATTGTCTTTACTTCCTTAGATGTGAAAAGCTTATAATCACAAAACATTGCTTCTTTCATTAGTGTGTCCTCCTGTAAATAAATTCTCTGATTTCAATCTTTTTCCACTCTATCCAGAGTGTCAGCCTTGCATATATGTCAGTAAGCAAGTCATAAACAAAATCATCCTTCATCATCTGCCTCCTTGTCATCTTGCTCAATTCCTGGAATGATCTCGCCTTTGTTCATGATGTCGAATAACTCATCTTCCGGCTTTGCTCCCAGGTTCTTGACTGGTGTGATGCCTTGCATCTTAAGACGCTCTTGGAACAGTCTGTAATTTGCCTGAGCGTGATCGTATATACCGTTATCACTCATTTGGTTTATCCCTCCTTGTCTCTCAAACTCTACATACATTATAAACTCCCCAGTCCAGGCAGTCAATTGGCAGACTGACAGAATTTACAGTTAATTAGCAATCACTTCCTGTGCAGCCTGTCATTGCCCGGTTAGGGCTCAGCCTGT
>JAZPXZ010000067.1:0-69134 GCA_045543915.1 Wujia sp. | reverse complement strand
TCTTCAATTCGATGACTAGATGGAATACCATAAAATTTTGCCAAATATCTATAACTACCTTCTCCATTGAGATAGGACATGACAACTTTTTTCTTAAATTCATAGTTATATTTAGCCATAAAAATACCGACCTCCAATCGTTAGATTCTTTGGTCTAACTTTTGGGGGTCGGTACAACATACAGATTGCATCTTTTTTATTTGGGGGTGAATACGGACATCGATATCTAAGGAATTAGATGATAGGCTAAGGCTATAGATAATCTATGTTATGGAATGAGGTCTGTGACATAACATGGATTTACATATTATAGCAAACAAGGAGGAAATCAACTATGAGTAATGATGAGAGAATTAGAGAAGGTAAGCTGGAGTTTTATTATGTGAAGAAGGGAGGGGAGAGATTAGAGCCGGTGGTTTTAGCACTTAAGGGAGATGATAACCTTAAGGAAAATGTTAAGACTGCTATAAAGAAATTTCGTGGCAAAAATTATGTGTATCCCAAGAACAGCGGAGCGTATGGGGAACAGTACAAGGATTTGTTACCTGCTGAGGTTGTGGGCTTTCAGGTATATATTGATGGTGAACTAATAAGTCCTGCCTGTAATGGAAATAAAGAAATCTTTGAAGGCGTAGACATTAGAAGGGTTGTAAGTGAGATACTTAAGACAGATGCAGCTGTTCAGGTGACAAAGCTTAGTATTGCAGGTAAGGAATATAGGGATATTAAGAATATCCGAAATCACAAGAATCGAATCTGCTTTGATGCTCTGGAGAGAGATGATGATAAGGAGGAACAGGTTACTGCCTGTGTACCTATAGATATCTCAAAATACAGTAGTAGAATAGTAACGGAATCCATAGAAGATGGCTTGTATATACTAAAGAGCAGTGACAGTGACTTGGAAATATATGAGATGGTAAATGGTAGTATTCATAGGCTGGTTGACCCTCGATATATGGATAAGCTTCGCTTGAACGAACCGCTTAAGCCAGAGTATGTAGCATATGTGGATTTGTTTTTTGGTCAGAATAAGGGCAAGAGGGGTGTGTTTTTTTACTACCAAGGGAAGTTATACAGTAAGTACTCTGCTGAGAAGGTAACTGATTACAGATATAAGCTTTATTACTCAGACATAAGAAAGAGTTTTGAATATTGTGGAAGCTATGGAAACAGCCTTGATAGATGTATATCATCTAATAATCTTCTAAAGGAAAACATATCCTTTAATTTAGAGAGAGAGAAAGAGGAGTTTTTCGATGAGAGCATACTAGAGGACGAAGAGGTGATGGGCTTCCTTAATTCAGTGGTTGTGGTTGACAAAGAGAGAACAGATCGCTTTGTGGAGTGGGTGCAGAAGAATATTATAAGGGACCTACAGTGTCCTCCAGAAGGGCACATATATTTAGGGGATTTAACTCCGTTTCATAGATTTGTTCAGAAATATATCATAAACTCCAATGAGTTTGTGATGGATAATTTTAATAGCCAGTACATAGTAGCTATAAGAGAAAACAAGGGTGACATACATACAGATTATTCATCTTTTGAATGGGCAGATTATGGCAGATTTAGATATGAGCTGGATGAGGATGGCAGACATACTTTACTGTGGCTTTCTGCTAAGCTTGAAGACTATGTACTAAGCTATGACAGCTTAAATGTAAGCTTTTCTGATTTGATGAAAATATCTGCTATTAAGGAGCTGATTGATGGTTTAGAGCTACTGAAGAGTACAGAGCTTGGAGATGTGACCAGCTGGGGCCAGCTTAACAAGGACAAAATACTTTCGATTATAGAATACATTGACCGCTATCCTGAGGTTAAGTCCTATCTGGAGAGAAAGAGCATATCCAGCCATGGTATGAGTGAATACGTTATCAGAAGAGATTTATATAGAGAGCATGAGATTGCTGATGATGTGGTTGTCAGACAGGTTGGTGAAATGTTAAATGGCGTTAAGCAGGACAACAGGTTGCCTAATATAGCATTATTAGGTCCGGAGGGCTCAGGTAAGAACACCCTGGCTAAGAGACTGGTGAAGGTCTTGGGTGATGTCTATGGTCAGATAGAGCTGGTTATAAAGAATGCTTCTGATTTGAAGGGAGCGTATGTGGGTCATACCTCAGCCAGAATATTTGACATGCTTAAGGAGGCGGATGAAAAGAATCAGGTGATTCTTCTTAATGAAGCCTATAACATAGATGAAGATTCCTTTGGTAAGGAAGCTCTAGCTATTATACTGTCTGTAATGTCTGGTGATAGAAAGGTTATAGAAAAGCCTTCTGTTAACAACGAGCCTGCTGAAAACTATCAGCTTAAGCACATACCTAGTATCTGGATTTCTGGAGATGAGGATAAGCTTAGACATATGCTATCCAAGAATATTGGCTTATACAGAAGCATGACGAAGCTAAAGCTTAAAACTCCTACAGTGGCTGATATGTATGACTTGTTGCTTGTTAAGGTTGACGAAAAGCTAAAGCCTATTATTGAGAGATGTCAGGATGCCATCAAGAATTATCTTGGTTGGGCTACCAGTAGAGAATTCATTAATTATTTTGGTAATTATGAAGGTATAAATGATTTAGCTAAGGCTTTAAGTCTTAGACTGCATGATGAGAAGCTATTTCCAGATGCTAAGGGCATTATCCTCCAGGTCCTAGATGAGAAGAAGACGGAGATAAAATGTCAATACAAGTCAGCCCTTAAGGATTTAGAAAAGATAGAATTTGAGGTGCAAAATGACATTAATACCACCCTGGCTGATGTCAAGGGAAATGATAAGGTGGTAGGAAATGTAAAGCATATAGTTGATATGCTGTCAAACAGTAAGGAATACTTAGAGCGTGGCATAGCTATACCTAAGGGAATGCTTCTAGTGGGACCTTCCGGAACTGGTAAAACCCTGATAGCCAGGGCTATGGCTGGTCAGGTGCAGAAGAAATATAAGGAGAAGGATAATAAGGATGTTAGAATTGGCTTTATAGCAACTATTGCCACTGAATTAGATTCAACCAAGAAGATAGAGGCATTATTCCAGGAGGCCAGTGAATATGATACCTGCATCATATTTATAGATGAGATAGATGCCATAGGAAAGCACAGAAATATGCCGGGAGCTGTTCCACCTCTCCTTATTCAGCTTATGAAGGAGCTAGATGGCTTTGAGGAGAGGAAAAATGTATTCGTTGTTGCGGCTACCAATGATCCTGATTCTCTTGACCCTGCCCTAAAAAGACCAGGTCGCTTCGATAGGTTAGTGGAGATAGGTTACCCTGAGGAGAAGGGTAGAGTGGATATACTTAAGCTTTACCTTGAAAAGCTTAGCGGAATAACCTTCGATGTGGATAAGCTGGCAGAGGTAATTGGCAAGGAAACTGTTGGTTACACTCCATCAGAGCTTAAGAATCTGGTAAATGAAGCAGCCATACTTTATGAGAAGTGCAAGCTTGTAACAGACGATGAAGTCGCTGCTGAAAAGCATAGGGAAAGACTTGCTGAAGATGCCACTGAGGAGGACAAGTTCCTCTCAGATATTTACGAGATTATTGAGAGACAAAGAGTGGGTGAGCTATCAGCCAAGGGTAAGGAGAATAAGTTCCAAACTGAAGAAAATGATGGAAGCTCTGCAGTTGCTATACATGAGGTGGGACACGCATTAGTCAGTGTATTACAGGGTGTGGAACCGTTTGATAAGGTGACGGTAATTTCAAGAGGTGATGCTCTAGGATATGTATCTCACAATGTAGATACCAAGATAAACACTAAGCGTAAGATATTATCTCACATTAAAATCTGCTTGGGTGGAAGAATCGCTGAGGAGATGTTCTATGGTGATGATATATCCATAGGTGCAGTATCAGATATTCGTCAGGCTACAAGCTTAGCTGAGGATATGGTTACAATGTATGGTATGTCAGAGGATATAGGTCCCATGGCCATAAAGCGCAATAATTATGGTTACTTGGGAGAAAGTAGCACCTATACCTGCTCAGATACCTACCGAGCTAGAATTGAAGAAGAGGTTAATAAGATAATGCGTGATCAGATGAAATTAACCAGGGAGCTACTTAAGGATAAGAAGGATCTTATAGCAACACTGGCAGAATATATCTTCCATAATGAGGTCGTAACAGGTCAGGAGTTTGTGGAGAAGTATAATACTTTGATAGGTTAATAAAATGCTGTGATGGAGTTTGAGGTTTGCTCTATCACAGCATTATTTATTATACTAGCTTTGAAATGTGATTATCAATTTTAAGAAATATATTTTCAATGTCCTTGACATAAGAGTAAGTGTCTGAATGTAAAGGATTAGCTTCCTGCTCTATAAGTGTATTTTTTGCTTCTTCATAGAGCTCTTTCGGTATAGGTGGAGCTTGATTAAGGTATGTTCTCAGACTTGCTTGCAAGAGCTCAAGGGTTGCCCGAGATGTAGAATCATATATTTCTGCTAAAATTAAGCTTAATTTTGTAAGTTCCTTGTGAGTTGGGCAGTTTTTGTTGCAACCACCTATATTACATAGCTCTCTAACTTCGGTGTTTTTTGACCTTTGGTTGTAAGTGAGGTATACCTTGGAGGCATACGGGCAATGTGAGCATTGCTTATTAATAAGACAGCCGTATTCTTTGGTTGCTTTTAGGAATGCTTTGTTTTTGAAGATGCTAGCTGTTGAATCTTTATAGTTCATAGCTTTCTTGACAAAATCATTAGTGTAACCCAAAAAAGGATGCTTGAAAGGCAAGTGTGATTTTTTCTCTTCCTCTGTTCTGGTATCTTTTTCGTCGAGATCATATAAACTCTTATATTCTACTTTTTCCTCTAAATATAAATCGCGAGATCTCAATGTGCGTGGATAATCCTCAAAAAACTCAAATTCTAACATGAAAAGTAAGGATACCTCAGCGTGGAATATCTCAGGATCATGTGGGTCAAAATATGTAACATCCTCTAAAGGGGATTTAGTGTTGTTGCAAGCATAGTCTGCTGATGCGTTGAGAGAATAGTCCTTTAAAAATTCAAAATACAAATGCTGAAAGGTGATTAGCATATTTTTTGTGCGTAAATATTGTTTAGATAATACTTTGTTATTATTGTGTTTATTCTCTATGTCTTTAAGCTCATCAATGATTGTTTTCAAATGTGCTAATTTCTTATATAAAGATTGACAGATTCTTTCAGTGTTCGGGTTTTCATTATTTTCTGCTACCTCAAAAAATTGTTTTGCAGTTACTGCGTATTCGTGTGCGTAACAGACTGCATCATATAAGGAGTATTTGTCGTTAATAATTTTTTTGCTCCAGGATCTTCTTATTAGAAACAAAAGCTGCTTGAGCATACTTAACGGATAATCATAATATTGAACACATAAATCCGTTGGTATATTTATGTCTTTAGTGTGTTCCTTAAAGCTTAAAAGCATATTTGTTGATGCAAGAGTAATGCGAGAATCCGGCTTAGAGGTGAACTTAGTTAAATTATCCATTTCGTCAAGTGTAATTCCCTTCTTATTGACAGTTAGATTAATTCCAAGCAACGCACTTATCATATCTGCTACAAAGGCTTCAAATTCTTTAGGAGAATGGGCGCTAGGTAGCTTGTCTAGTATGGTGAAATGAGCTAGTCGCTTGTATTCGCTACCATATTCTTTATAACGGTTGCTTTTTTCTTGTCTAAGCTCCTGAATGCTTTTTACATCATTGATAATATCTTGTTTTAGACTTATATTAGCTTCTTTAGCCCATTTCTTAAAAAAATTGTCTATTCTTTCAAGTGTGAGCAGAGTTTTTTGATTGGAATCCTGACTGTCAAATGCGGACATATTAGTTATGCTCATAAGTATCCTCCGAATATATACCATTTTTAATATCATATCATATTTTGATAAAAGATTACTAAACTAATAGTTGAAAATTAATATTTTTCAGAGGGGGCGCATACGGACATTTTTTTTAGTCAAAGCCACTGTTATGATTAACTCAAATACACAAGAAGGAGATGAAAACATATGATAGACAGCGCTAGATGGATAGTACCACCCAAGGAGCTTATTCAGGAAGGAAAGCATATTTGTGAGGCCATTAAATTAGGTCAAAAAAGAGAAACAGAGGTATATATTTTTCATCAGGGGACCTGGCAAAATAATCTGGAAATAGCAGGGGCTATTAGCTTTGGTTATGCTAATCCGGAATATTATTGTCCAGTTATTGGAGCGGATGACTCAGACTATCAGAAAGAGGAGTCAGATGAATCACAGACAGAGGATAAGGAGTATATGATACAGAGGGAATTGGATAAGCTAATGAATTCCTATGAAAATCATATGTCAAGACATATGACTCCGCCGGAGACACAGAATGATGAAAACAAAAAGCATAAAAATAATAGTGTTAATAATAAAGATGATAATGCAGAAGAGATAAATTTCTGTGTAGATAATATATACATAGTTACTGATAGAAATAATGACAAAAAAGACTATGGTTTAAGAACAGGAACTAGAACAAAGGCCAGTGATAGCTATATCTTTAAGGGAACCGTGTGCAGTGAAACGGAGCAAAGTGCATATGACCAGATAAAGTATAGAGCAGGAGATGGAAATTCTAGTGGAAGTCTGGCATTTGTGATGCTAGATGGATTATCTGAGACCATGGAGAGAAAAATAATATTTGAGTTAAACGGTAAGGTGGTTAATGTATCGAAGCCTACTATGAATTATTATACCAGAACCTTGGAATATTATCTCTCAAGGTCAGGTTGGAAATTATCAAAGGACACAGAACCAGAGTCAGTGGTGCATATATTAAAAAGATTTAGGGGAAAAGAATTTAGTACAAAGGATTTTGAAGTAGCAATCCTTCAAGCTAAAAAAAGGGCTAAGAGAGATATGAGACATAGATTAAACCTGGAGGATTTTAACTATTTTCATAAGGATTATATGCAGGCTAATGAAGAGCTTAATCAGATGATCGGCTTAAGTAAGGTTAAGGATAAACTACGAGGAGTTGCGGCTCTTGCGACCTATGAATATAAGCGCAGTGGAGTTAATTACAAGCCTAAGCGTAATAATATATGCTTTGCAGGTTCACCAGGCTCAGGTAAGACTGAGATGGCTAAATTATATGGAATGCTTCTAGAAGAGTATGGTGTAACAAGCGGTAGCTTTATAGTGGCATCAAAATCAGACTATGTAGGAAAGTATACAGGGCACACTGCTCATAAGATGAGAAACTTATTTGAAAGAGCCAGGGGTGGAGTCCTATTCTTTGATGAATGTAGTGCGTTGCTAACAAAAGATGACTTTTCTCAGGAAGCTATGACTGAGTTGGTAAGGTTTATGGAGATGTACCAGGATGTGGTGTGTATATTTGCCGGATATGACAGGGATATAAATATGCTGCTAGAGAGGGATGCAGGGCTTAGGTCAAGAATATCAGAGGTGATACATTTTGAGGATTATTCTGGTGAGGAGCTGTATCGGATATTTGAATTGTTCTGTCAAAAGGAAGATTTCAAACTAGAAGAATGTAAGGAAATAGTAATTCAAGCAGTAGCTGATGCTAAGAGAGTGCAATCTGACAGCTTTGGAAATGGCAGATATGTAAGAAATGTATTTGACAAGGCAAAGGAGCAGCTTGCCATAGAGGTTGTGGAGAAAGGTCTAAATCCTAGTGAAGAAAATCTTATAAGAAGAAAACATGTAGCTATGGCTATAAAGCTACTGCAAGATAATCAAATTAATACAAGTGCAGGAAGAATAGGATTTTGTATGGATGCAAAGGAGGCGGCAGTAGATGAATGAATTAAGGAAGTGGTTGGAAAAAGCAATAGCTGATGGTGACATAGATAGGATAGAGGCCTTTGAGAAGCGACTACAGGATGGAATGAGTATATTGGATGTGATAGATAAGTATTCCTTAGGACTTATAGCGGATTTGCCTATGGATAAGCTACTTAAAATAAAGGAGGCATACCCAGGGCTGATAGAAAGGCTTACCTTTGATATGGCCCTTGTACATAGAAATGTAGACCTGCTGGAGCTTAAGAAGGATGTGTTCTTTAAGGGGGGCTGGGAAGAAATATATGAAAGGCTTTTTTTTCTGGATGGAGCAGCTGTTGTGGAAATAGAAGCTATGTGTAGTCAAACAGGATATTTTCCTAAGCTTTATCAGGTGATGAAGGTCATAAAGGAGCTGACTGGCGTTCTTCCGAAAATTCCTTATATTAGTGTGGTTTTGTCTGTGGCCGAAACCTTTTATTTAACCCCTGGCTGTGAGAATCAAGATTATGCAGAGGCCCAGGTTGAACATATATGGAAAATAAGAGAAATTACAGAAGAGTATGGATATGAGAATCCTTATGTTACTAGAAATAACATAGAGCTGCTTAGAAAGATAAAATGGAACCGGTATCATGAGGTGTACCTAAATTTAAATAAACTCACTGATTCGTATGATAAGGGCAATGTTGAAATTCTGTGCCGAATAATTAAAGTCTGTGATACAGATAAGCTGGTGCTTGAAAGTGAAGAATTATTAAAGAATAGCTGCTTTATAGAAATGCTGTTAGTAGCCATAGGCAATGATAAGCTTATGCAGAAAAAAATAGCAGAGGTATATGAGAAGAGTGTGGGAATAAAGGTGCTATATGAAAACATATGTGAAAATGAGTATATGCTACAAGCATTTTCAACTATCATTTCAGAATATATGGCGAAATATGAGGCCGATGAAGTGATTAAATATGAGGAGGGATAGTGGTGAAAATATTGGATTATCAAAGAAATGTAGATACGAGATTAATAAATAAATGTGCAGATTATATAACGATGGAAGATATAGAAAGCTTTTGTTCTATGTATATCAAGCGAGAATTAGACGGGGCATATGTATATCTAACAGCACCTGTGCTGGTTTGTATGGCATTGGATGGAAGGTGGAAGGTGGTGAAGAATATATGTGACAAGTTTCCGTTGGTAGACTATAGTGGATGGACACCCTGGCTGAGGAAGCAGGAAAAGTATAGAAAGCTATCCCATCTGTGTCTTGTGGATAAGTATTTAACATGTCATAGCGTATATGAAGAGATAAATACTATGGAGGCGTTACTTATGTCTAATATTGATGATTTTAGGTGGGTTGAGGCCTTTAATGATAAGGTTCAAATTCGAAGTGAAATGTCGAAAAAAATTGTATCTGTGGATAAGATAACAAAATTAAAGTATGAAGCTATGAGTAGTGTATGTGGCATTGCTTAAGGAGGTCATAAGAGAATGAAGGAAAGGATGAAACAGCTTCTTGAACTTATGATATATAGAATATCAAAAAGAATTCCTTTTGCGGTAATTATTTACGATGCATTGGATATAGTCTATGAGCTATCTGAGGAAATACCATATCATGCTGGAAAAGGAATAGTAACAGATGGTGTAAGGCTGTATGTTACTCCGACTATGGTGAAATACTATGATTCAGATTCTATGTTTATGGAGATAGAGTTACTACATCAGCTTTTTCATGTTTATCTGGGGCATCCTATATTTGCAGATGAAAGCAAAAGGGAGGATTATGATGAGAACTGTGATTGGGAGATTAGAAGTATATTGACATGGGTATATTTTGGCTTGGAGTTAGATGAATATAAAAAAACAAGTATTATATTCCACAAATATAGAAAGGCTATCTCCAGGGATCACGATCTATGGTATGAAAGTGATAAGCACAAAACTGATGAGATTCTGGGTGCAGATAATCAGCACCCAGAATCAGGAATGAATGCAGTGGATTCAAATAAGGCTGAGGCTAAAAAGCTTTGGGAAAAGCTAAGACAGAATGTTAAAGATGCTTGTTATAAAGGGTACGGGTATGACAGCATGACAGGAGATATAAATAATAATTTTCAAGGGGAATTAATTGATGAGAGCATAGAATATAAGGATGTTTTAAAAAGTTATTTTGTCATAAAGGATCAGACCTGTGATACAGATAAGGAAATAGATGTGATGTTATATACATATGGATTTTCACTATATGACAATATTACCCTTGTAGAACCACCCGAGGTGGTGGAGGAGCCAGAGATTAACATATATATAGCCATAGATACCTCGGGCTCATGTGACGGAGAGCTAGTTAAAAGATTTTTAAGTCAAACCTACGAGGTAGTGAGCCAGTTTTGTGGTGAAAGCAGAAACACAGTGGATATGTACCTTATGCTATGTGATACAAGCATAGCTCAAGAATTCCATATTACTAGCGTAAGTGATTTTCCTAAGCTGGAGGATATTATTATTTCCGGAGGTGGAACAGATTTTAGACCTGTGTTTGACAGGGTTAACGAGCTACACAGAGAAAGTGGAACAGCCGGCCCATTGTTTTATTATACAGATGGTGAAGGCTTATATCCTGAGGATGTTCCTGATTATGATACATATTTTGTAGTAGATGGGGACAATGTGGATAGATGCTGTATACCAGAATGGATTAGGATTCTTGATATGTAAGGAGGATAAAAAACATGAAATATAGTATAAAAACTGCAAATAAGGAGATTAAGAATGCACTTAGTCAGTACTACCAAAAGGATGATAATGGAAAATATATATTAGGACCCTGGAATATGCTTCCTATATATTTGATAGGTCCTGCAGGAATCGGCAAAACCAAAACCGTAATGGATATAGCTAAAGAGCTTGGGCTTGGTTTTGTAAGCTATTCCCTGGTACATCACACCAGACAGACATTGATGGGATTACCTATTATTACTACATTTCCCTTTGATGGCAAGGAATACACTGATACAGAATACACCTTGTCAGAGGTATTAGGTGCTGTGTACAAGCAGGTTGAGCAGGGGCATAAGGAGGGCATACTTTTGCTGGACGAGGCAAATTGCTGTATGGAGACGGTTCAGCCTATACTGTTATCCTTTTTACAGACAAAGGTTCTGGGAAATAGTAAGCTACCTGATGGGTGGGTTATTATGTTGTGTGGAAATCCACCACGAAGCATATATAACCAGAATGCTAGGACATGGGATGGTGCATTGATGGACAGACTTAGAGTTATGGAAATAGAAACTAACCATCAGGAATTTATGGAATATATAAGTGCTAAGGAGCTTCATCCGGTAGTTAGATATTATCTTATGATGAAGACAGAGGATGCCTATATATGCAGTAAGTCTGATAAAGAGATAAATTTGGTTACATATAGAACCTGGGAAAATCTATCAGATAGCATCTACGATTATGAAAGGCTGGGGTTAGAGGTAACAAAAGCATTTATAAATCAGTTTATCAAGGTGGATAGAGTGGTTAATGCATTTTACGAGCTGTATGGTTGTAGTAACCTAAATGACTTGGATTATGCTGAGCTTACTAATTCCTTGCTCACCCATAAGGACAACTATGACCTTATGAAAAATCTGAAGGACAAGCCAGTATCTGTAATATACGGAATATCTAATCTGTGCTTCAGGAAGCTGGATGAAAGAGCAGGTGAACTATATAACCTTCATAGCTCACTTTTGGTGGTAAAGGACAAGATTTTAGGCGAGAATTATAATCTGGAGGAGCTTCTTAGCGATGAGACAGTTCCAACTGAGCTAAAGCAGGAGCTAAGAGATATATGGAGTCAAGTAACCTTTTCTAATATGAAACAAGAGTGTATAAAAACTCATAACAAGGTTATGGAGAACTGTCAGAGAAGCATAGCTAAGCTGGTAGATAAGGTAGAGTGCTTTATATCAAACATTGACAAGCTGGATAATTTTATGCTGATGACCTTTTATATAAGCTCTATACAGAGGAGCAAGGCCTGGATATATGTTCTGTCTAAGGTAAAACATCCAATATTTGACGGAGTAGAGAAAAAATTAGAACAAGAGAAACAGGCTTCGTAATATATGCTGTAGGAGGTAAGAGATATGGTGGTTAGAATACATAAAGACCTTGTGGTGGATGGCTATAAGTTAAGTTCTTGTCTTTCTTTTAGGAATGCATTGTATGATGCATTTTTAAAAGCTGTACAGATGTACAATGGAGAGGTGGAAGGAAAAATAGGGGAGGATAGTGTGTTTTATGTGGCTTTACAGGATGTTGCACAGCTAGAAAAGCTATATGTATTGGTGAACAGAATTATTATGAAGTCCATGAGGGAGATTTCCATAGATGATGAAATAAATATGGAGGAATACTTTAGCTTATATCGAGATAGAAATAGTCAACTCCCTGAAAAATCATTTGGGATTATGCATATGTGTCAGGAAAAATATAATAATCAAAAAACCGTACTGTCAGATGGGGTAGATAAGCCCCAGATATATAATGCTTGGGCACAGGATTTCTACGTGAACAATGCGGATTTGTTAAGTAGGGTGGGAAAATATTTGGGTGAGATAAGAAAGCTTGATGAAGCAAGAAGGACTAGCTATTGTAATATGCTACTTATCCGAACAGATTTTTGGAAACAGTTATATGACCTAATTCCAGATGTATTTGAAATATATGAGGGTGACAAGGTACAGATAGTATCAGGTGCAGATGAGGTATTAGCGGAGCTTTAGTATTAATAGAAAACAACTTATGAGGAGGGAACATATGGATACCATAACTTTGAAAAATATTAACATAATAGAAACCAAGCAAGTCCTTAGAAAATGCTTGAAACAATCTGAGCTAAGCCAAAATTACATAAGTATGGTAATGAGGGTATCACCACAGGCTGTGTCTAGTTGGTTTAATCCTAATTCTAATAAGATGCCAACCACAGAAAATTTAATAAATCTGTCTGTAGTTATGGGAGTTGATTGTGAGGATTTATTGGTGCTAGATGATGTTAATGTGCAATTGGATAAAGAAAAGTTACATTATACCTATTAATAAAATATGCGGAGGATAAACATGAACGAAAAAACAGAAAAGCAAAAAAAGTTTGAATTTATAGTCTTAGCAACTGCGTCGGTATTTGTAGCGATTATCCTTATTGCAGTTTTAATAATTATGCCAAAATACTGGGCGAAATATAGGAAGTGCAATGAGCTGCAATCCACTTACGCAGCTTTGAGTGGTAAGGAATATCAGTTGTCAAGCCAGGGTGGCGTATGGAGTACCACATTTGTTATAAATTCTGATGGAACATTTTCGGGGGAGTACTACGATTATGATGCTTTAGCAACAGGTGAAAACTATCCTCATGGAACATTATATGAAAGTAGCTTTAGTGGCGAGTTTTCTGGCATGAAGAAGGTGGATGAATATACATATTCCATTGGCATTAAAAACATAAGCTATCAGAAGACAGTAGGAACCGAGGAGGTATTGGATCAAGAGCTACATGTTAATTGTGAGGCATATGGACTGACAGGTGCTGATAAGCTGATTGTATACATTCCAGGAACACCAGTGGAACGCCTGCCGGAGAATGTCAGAAAGCAATGTGATGAGAGCATGCTGAATGATGATGGAAGTGTACTACAGGTTTATATGTTACATAACGAAGAACTCGGGGTTGTGTTTAGGTAGAAAGTAAGAACATTGAAAATTAAACCAGTAGATGAATGAAAATATATAAAAACTGCTGTAGCATTAATGTAATATGCTACAGCAGTTTTTTGCTGTAGTATATTACATTTTGTGATATAATAAATTGAGTAAAATTCATACTTATGGGATGAAGAAGGGACGAGAAAGTATGCAGGAAAAAATTATTTTAGCACCGGGGGCAAATGGTTCGGAGCTATTAAAAAGTTTGGCTCTTCATGGAGTTAATTGCCTTAATATAAGAATTTGTGGTGCGGGGGAGCTTGCCCGAATTGCGTTGATGAGGAGTGGTATATTTCTTAAGCATGATATAATCAACGCTAATGAAGAAAGTGCTGTTGTTGCCCATGCGGTGGAAGGCGAAACCTATTTTGAGGGTGCCACATTTTCAGACATAAAGGAAATAACAAATGCAATAAGACGAATGAGAAGTCTGGTAACAGCTATGGATGAGGCGAAGGGGGTTGCGGAATGCCTCGGCAAAGGCCCTTTTGCTGAGAAGAATCAGGCCTTGGCAAATGTTTACACAAGGTATATGAACATCCTAGAACAACAAGGTAAGCTGGACTATGTAGGTCTGGTTAAAAAGGCTGTTGCTCAGTGTAAGCAGATGTCTGTAGAATTTGTTGTTTTAGAGGAGTATCCTTTGAATCCAATGGAGGAGAAGCTGCTTGATAAGCTGTCTGGTGGAAACTATGAGACCTGCAGCTTGGGAAAGCTGTTTGGAGTGGAGTTACAATCTATAGCTATAAATAGCTACAAGAATTGTTATGGAGCCCCTAATGAGGTTGAGGTGGTGCTTCAGGATATATACAAGTCTAACAAGGCTGACAAATGCGTGGTGGCCCTCACAGACCCTACCACCTATAGTCAGCTGTTCTTTGACTATGCTCTTTTGTATAATATACCAGTTACCTTTGGCTGTGGAATTCCTATGGTGAACTCCAATCCTGCTAAGCTTCTTGTATTATATTACCACTGGCTTACTGCTGGTTTTTTTGCCAGTCCTGCGCTTAGTGCAATAATAAATAGTGAGTGCTTTGACAGGAATAAGCTTTCCAAACAATTTCCAGAGGCTGATGAGGACTTTAATTGGAAAATGTTCTATGATATTTTGGGTAATTTGAGATTTACTAACAGCTTAGAGAATAATAGCCTTAGAATGGAGAATTTCAAAATAGCAGTGGAGGAAGAAGACGAGCTGTATATACCGGGTACCAAGGATTATGAAAGGTATGTGAACAAGAAAAAGTGTATTCCTTATCTGGACATTATGGCGAAAGAGTTGGCTCTTGCACCTGAGGATTTTATATATAAATATACTCGCATTAGAAGAGGAGATGATACTAATGCCAAGGGACTTCTTGCTATGTTAGATAACAGTGCATTATCTGTTATATATGAGGAGCTGAAGACCATTAGAGGCACTAATACAGCTCAGGCTACAGAGGACATTATACAGCATGTACTAAAGGGGAGTGTGTGCAAGCAAAGCGCCACCTCCGGAGCGTTACACATTACAGATATAGTCAGTGCTATTACCTGTCAGAGAGATAACCTGTACATAGCCGGACTTGGTGCTACAAAGTTTCCTGGTACACCAAGAGAAAACTATCTTCTGCTAGATGAGGATTTAAAATGCTTTGGAGATAAAGCGTTAATGTATTCATCTGCCAGCAAAATCATGAAGAAGAGGACTGCATTTTTTACATTGGTTAAATTAGGCTCTGCTCTTGATTCGAAAATAAACATTTCCTATGCGGGACTTAATGTATCTGATCTAAAGAAGGATAATGCTTCTTCTGTTATTTTTGACCTTTTCCGTGAGGAGGTAGGTAAAGATGTTACTATGGAGCAGCTTAATAGTAGGATAGAGGAAGTTGGTTATTTTGAACCTGCCATTTCGCCGGATAGAGAGATCGGATTAGCTTATAATCAGGGTGATGTGGTGGAAGGAATATTGATGCCTAGCAAGCAGGTTCAGAAGGTGTCTCTTTCTGTGGATAGAGAATTTTCGCCTTCTGCTATCGGTACTTTTGTGGAATGTCCTAGAAAATATATGCTTAGATATATTATGGGGATTCAAGAACCGGAGACTATAGATCCATTTTCGGTTATATCAGCTAAGGATATTGGTAATCTGGCTCATATGCTTATGGAGAGGGTTGCTAACACCAGCATGACAGAGGCTGAGTTTTTAGCTCTTTCAGAGGAATATTATGACCGATTTATTATGGAAAACCCACCTCTTATTGCCGACAATATACCGTATGTAAGAAATCAATTTGTGGATATGATGAGTAGTGCTTATAATATGCGCCCTATGGGTCAGGCTATATTTCAGGAGGAGGACATTCATGCTACTCATGAGTGCGGTCTTAAGCTGTATGGTTACCCTGATTGTGTGGAAGCATTGGACGATGGAACACATAGAATAGTTGACTACAAAACTAGTGGTCAGCTTAAACATAAAAAGGATGATTTGGAATCCTGTATTCAGGTTGTAATTTATGCATATCTGATGGAATCTCAGGGCTACAACATATCTGGTGGTGAATTTAGATATCTTAGAACTGGAGAAACTGTAAGCTGTAGATATGACGCTGATATGAAGGATAAGCTGGAGAAACGACTGACGGATTTTAAAAACTGCCTAGAAAATATGAATGCTGACGGGTACAAATACCCATATGGAAAGCAAAGACTTTTTGCTCCGATTCAAGAACAGGAGAAGAAGAAAGAAAAGTGTGCAACCTGTAGCTATGCCAAGGTTTGTAACGGAAGAATTTAGGAAAGGGGACAATGCTAATGAGTGATACACTAACAGGATTACAAATAGATCAGATATCAAGAAATAGAATTGTTTCTGAAACCGATATGAATTTTTTCGTTGAGGCGGGAGCCGGTTCAGGTAAAACCACCATGCTGGTTAATCGTATGGTTGCCATGGTAGAGCAAGGTAAGGATATAGAGAAAATCTGTGCCATTACCTTTACTAAGGCAGCAGCAGGAGAATTCTACGAGAGATTTCATAAGCTTTTGACTCAGAGGAGTAACCCTGAGTACAAATACGAGGATAAGGGCTATGCAGGCCAACTGCCAGAGCCTACAGAGGAGACTAGACAAAGATGTCTAAAGGCTCTTCAGAATATTGACCTTTGCTTTATGGGAACCATAGATTCCTTTTGCAACATGATTTTATCCGAGCACCCTTCAGAGGCTAAGATACCTTCTGATGCAACAATTGCATCTAAGGACACAGTTAGAGCTTTGTGCAAGCAGGAGTATGTAAATATTTGCAAGGGAAAATATGGAGAAGAAATAGAGAAGAATGCCGCCCTTTTCAAGCTGTTTCATAGCGATGCAGAGGAGGTTTTTGTAAAGGGTATGGAAATACTAATGAGCAATAGAAATGTTCATATGAATTATACAAAGAGAGATACCTTTGATGCAGATACTGAGTTTGCTTATGAGCGTAATTCTATTATTAATCTGTTGAATGTTGTGAATGCCAACCTTCACAAATTTGGCAATGCTATTACTTATCAGCATCCAACAGTGACTGCAAAGCAAGCACTGTATCTGGCCACAAGAGTTCTTACAAAAAGCTGGAATGATAATCTTCAAATGGTAAGATACAGGCTTTCAACTTTATGCGCCATGGGATTTCCAGACGATATATTTAACCACGGAGTTCAAAAGGATAGCCTGTGGAGAAAATACATGGGTAATAGATTAACTATAAATAAAACCGGTGGTTTCTTTGACAGATTAAATAATATAAAATATGACATTTCCATGACCTTCTTGGAAAAATCCATGCCTTATGTGGAGAAGGCAATGAGAGATAAGGGATATATGACATTTTTTGACTACCTTTATTATCTGCGCAATACCTTGGCGGAGGATTCAGCAAAGGACGGTAAGCTGATAAAATACATTTACGATAGACATAGCTATTTCCTTATCGACGAGTTTCAGGATACAAATCCTATGCAGGCAGAAATATTCTTCTACCTTACCAGTGATACTCCTGTGGCAAAATGGCAGGACAGTGTTCCACGGCCGGGCTCTCTGTTTATAGTAGGTGACCCTAAGCAGTCTATATATAGATTTAGAAGTGCAGATGTGGCCTCATATCTTAAGGTTAAGAAGCTGTTTGAGAAAATGGATGGAGGAGATATATTATATCTGTCTAGAAATTTTAGGTCTAGAAAGGTTTTATGTGAGGGCTTCAATAAAGCATTTAACAGCCTGCTTGTGCCATCCCCTTCTCAGTGTAGCTATACTGACATTCCAATAGTTGAGGACAATAATCCTAATGAGTTTGAGGGAATCTTTAAGTACAAGGCCTACATAGGGAAATCGGCCGCGCTATATCCTAATCAGACAGATGCTGTGCAGATAGGCAAAATTATTCAAACCATAGTAAATAATGACAGCTACAAAATCACTACAGCTGGGGATAAGGCACCTAGAACTATTAATTATAATGATATAATGATTATTGTCTATGGAAAAAAGCGACTGCCTGAGATTATGAATCACCTAGATGGATTAGACATACCGGTTCGTGTTGAAGGAAAGGTAATGTTTGAGTCAAATAGTGCATTGCGTGAGGTACACAAGCTATATAAGGCAGTGGCTGAAAGCAATGACAGAATGGCGTTGTATGATGCGTTGACAGGAAGAATTTTGGCATTGCAGGACGAGGATATACTTAAATATCTTAAAGAGGGAAATAAGCTTGCTACATATAATATTCCTGAGGACCAATATGCTGATGAGGCTGCAAATCAGGTGAGAGATGCTCTTAAGCTTATGTCAAACCTGCAAAAAAGAGCTAGAAAGCTTTCACCGGCAAGTATATTCTCTATGATTTTGGAGAGCTTTGGTGTGTATCAGTATGTTGAGACTGACGGTATGGAGGTGCTTTGCTATGCCATAGAGCTGCTTAGGAATGCAGAAAAGTCAGGTGTCATTATATCCTCTAAGGATTGCTATGAATTTATGGACAAGCTTTTGAACGGTGAGGCAGACGAGGAAAGATGCTTGAGCTTAGATGATGACAGAAATTGTGTCCATATGGCCAATCTTCATAAGGTAAAGGGCTTAGAGGCACCGGTTGTAATATTGGCATATGCTTGGCCTACTGACATAACTGCGGAGTCTCGCATTGAGTATTTAGATGATAGCACGGAAGGCTATTTATTCTCTGTAGATTCAGATGAGGCTGCTGATTATACGAAGATTAATTACTTTTACACCGGAGCATACCGTGACAAGGTGGATGCTGAGAAGAAGGTGCTAGAGGATGAGCGTGCAAGGCTTGTATATGTGGCTGCAACAAGAGCTAGGAATGCTCTTATTATATCTGACAGCCTGTATCTATACCAGGGAGAGGTTCACAAGAGTATGTGGGAGCCTTTGCTTCCCCTTGCCAGTGACTTTTTTGCACAGAACCCTTACCAGGCGCCTATAACAAGTAGGACCAAACGAATGCAATATGCAACAGATTTGTATGAGAAGGCAGCTTCTGAAAGTGCCTTGGCTGATAGAAGGTCAGAGACTATAACCTATCAGGTTGAGACTCCTAGTCACACCAAGATTAAGTCAAAACTTGAGGATGAGTCTGTGGATAGTGAGGTTGTAATTCGCGACGGTGTCATAGCTATAGAGTCTGAGTTTATCAGAAAGCACGGTGAACAGCCGGTGTCTAAGGCACATCAGTGCCCTATGCTGCTGGGAACTATGGTTCACCGCCTGATGGAGATAACTGTTGCAACAAGGAATAGTGCAAATGTGGATGAGGTAATTGATGATATTATAAATGAGTATATTACTCCGGGAACAGCCCAGTATGAGACAGAGCTTAGAGCTGCGCTTAGGTCTGTGTCAGACCAAATCAAAAAAGGTGGTTATGCTCAGAAAAATGGTGTGGACAGCGATGTGCTAGCCACATTGCTTAATGCAGACCAGGTACATACAGAGGTTCCGTTTTGTTATAAGGATGTTCATGAGGGTAAGGATATTGTGTGGAATGGTGTTATGGATGTGGTATACTTAAAGGATGGTAAGTGGTATATTATTGACTATAAAACCAATGCTGATGATGAGGGCTTGGATGATGAATATAAAAATCAGATGAATATATACGCAAAAGCCTTTAAGGTAATTACCGGTCAGGATGCCCAGGCTAGGATATACCATATTGCAGTATAAAATAGATTAAGGAGACGGCTGATGTCAAAAGCAACAGACAGAAGAAATAACTTAATAGAGCTTTTTAAGAGTAGGTCTGCCCTTTCTCTTGAAGAAATAATGAAAGAATTTCAGGTTAGCAAGAGGACAGTGCAAGGAGATATGGAAGCCCTGAAGGCTATGGGATATTCGGTGTCAGTTCCTAGAACAGGAGAGCATAAGGGCTTATATGTGCTTAAGAAGGAAGAGGGCGCTGTTATATATGATTATTATGATGAAATCACTGGATTGGCAGGGGATATGCTTATATTGCTTGCCCTCCAGGATTCTTACGGTCGTAAGCGTCGTCTCACTCATGATGAATTGTATCGAGAGCTTAGACAAAATGAGGATTTAAGCTATGAACATTTGGGCTCAGAATACGAAGGAATGTATGGGGATCGCTCGCCTTGGTACAAAAAGGCCATAGAAAGGCTAAAGAGCGCAAGATGTATCAAGGAAAAGGTAGTGGAAGGCAAGGGTGGTAAGTCCAGGATATACGAGCTAGATATCAATGCCCCTAGACTACTTCGAACATTTTCAGAAAGTGATAGTGGAGATGAATTAAATATTCTGGATATTCTAGATGTATTATCTGACTATTTTGAGGAGAAGGATACAGGGCTAAGCTCTATTCATTCTAAGCTACAGCTGTTTTTAGATGGAGAGGAAACCGCTGAGGAAAGCAACTACATAAGGAGAGAACGTTGGAGTGATGAAACCTCTGCTATGGACCAGATTAAGAGTAAGCTAATTAAGTATCCTTACATGACTAAGGCCATAGAGGTTGTTTACGCGGGCAGAGGTGGAAAAACCAAGAGGGTAAATATTAAGGTAGGTATGCTTATATTTTCAAGGAGCATTAATGGGCTATATATGATTGGAGAGGGAACTGATTCAAAGAAAATCATAACTCTGCTGGTGGATAGTATAGTATCAGTGCGAGAGCTTCCGGTTAAGAATGATGTGTATGATTCTTCAAGATACAGAAACATAATTAAGTATATGTTTGGTGCATCCGGTATAGGAAACATGAAAGAGGTTGTAGAGGTTGAAGTGGAGTTTGAAGCCTTTGGCAATGTAATGAGTAAGGTGGAAAGCATGGTGGAGGCCAGAAGAAAAAATGGAGCCAGACCTATACTCATAGAGAACAAGGAAGCAGGAACTGTTACATACAAGGACAGTATATATAATATATCTGATATAAATGTATTCCTTCGAGGCTTTGGTTCTGCCTGTAAGGTAATAAAACCAGAGCAGCTAAGGTGGGATATGATAAATTCCTGTAATGTGATTCTAGAGCAATATAAGAAGGAAGGTTATGAAGTATGAGTCAAAAGCAAAAACCATATGTGGATGCCATAGAGCTACTAACGGATGTGGCACTTCTTTTGCTGAATAGAAATAACGAGAGATTGTGCTCAGATGGTGGATTAACCATAGCTGAAATGTCTGATATACTTGGTAGACCTGTTACCCTGGTAAGAAAGGCGGTATGCGAGCTGGCGGCTATGAATCAAAAGGACGGTAAGGGTGGCTTTTATCTGGAGCCTCAATGCGAGGATGAACAGGAGCAAGATGAGGTATATGAGATATTGACATCCTATGCCAATGTTCGTGAAAAGCATTTTAAAAACGGAAGCCTAGATAATATTAAGCTTGCTGCCAATCTAAATGGATATAGGGATTTGTATGTTATGTTTAACTCCAAGGACTATGATAGCCTTAGAAAATTCCTAAAGGAAAAACATTTTTCAGAGGATATTATGCATATGGAGGCAGAGGAGTTCTACAGAACCATTCCTAACTATACAGACTACTCCAAGAGAGATACTGATATGGAAAGGATTGTGTTAAGTGCTATAAAGGATGATAGAGATATTAATGTTTTCTACGAGAACAAATACAATGGAAAATCCTTTGAGACTACTATAAAGCCTCTCAAGCTTGTTAGATATAATTTGTACGGAGTTACATATATAGTTACCATTTATAACGGTGAGATACAGCCCTTTAGAATGGATTACATAAAGAGAGTAAGCATAGCCCAAGATTCTAAAATTAAATTAGAGGATTTGAAGCCTTTGGATTCATTGCCTTATATATGGGGAATGGATGTAAAATCAGGGGAAGGAGATGTGGTACTTAAGGTTTATAATCACAACTACGGTAAGGTTATAGACAAGGTTGAGCGAGATCTTCGGTACTATTTTAATGAGGCTGGATATACCATGGAGAGAAATGAAGCAGGTGACGCAATAATAAAGGGTCATGTGATAGGTAAAAACTATTTCTTGAATTGGGTGAGAACCTATGGCGCATCTATGGTTGTTTTAGAACCTAGAGATTGGGGACAGGAAATAATTCTTGGAGCAAAGAATAAATTAAAGAAATATGAAGATGAGTAAAGGATAGAAGGGAATGATTTTAAAATCATTCCTTTTTTGTTGTTGAAAAATTCGGCGCAAAAATGTACGAAAATTAAAAAACTATAATCATTCCAGAAGCAAATCCCCAATTGCATGTAACACCCTAATATAAAATCCCTAGAAAGAAATCAGAAAATAATATTTAGAAAATGGAGGACAAGATTATGAGAATTAAATTAGCCTATGTAGATAATTATGATACCTTTAAATTCAGTATGTCAGAGTATATTAAGAAGAATTACTATGACACAATTTTGCTTTTTGCATTTAACAGTGTGGACGAGCTTAAAAAGCGGGAGGAGGCATTTGACTATTACCTTGTAAGTCATGAGCTTGAGAAGGAGCTTTCGTTTTTGGAAGACACCCATAAATTTGTTCTTGTTGATGACCCTGGCATGGCAGGGGATAATCGACTGTTTCGATATCAGCAGCTAGGAGGAATAGTGTCAGCTATAGAAGATAGGGCAAGAAAGGTGAGAGCAGATAAGCTTGTAGTAGATATTAAGAAGAGCATTACCGAAAATGTGGACTTAGCAAATGTGTCAGACCAACAGCTTATGGATAATATTTGCCAGCAGTTAGATGGAAGACCTGAGATGAAGTATGCCTCAGAGGAGGATAAAAATCAGCTCGTTGCTAGAATATTTAGCTCGATTCGAGGATTGGGAATATTAGATACTATTCTGGCTGATGAGGATGTTACAGAGATTATGATTAATGACTACAATGTTATCTTTATCGAGAAAAATGGTCGCATTATGAGATATACAGATGCCTGCTTCGAAAACAGAGAACAGCTTTGTGACATCATTCAGAAGATTGTTGGAAAGGCAGGAAGAGAGGTTAACCAGTCAAACCCTATAGTTGATGCAAGGCTTGAAGATGGCTCCCGTGTAAATGTAGTACTTCCCCCAGTAACTCTCGGAGGACCATCTATGACAATTCGAAGATTTTCTAAAGAGCCTATGACTATGGAAAAGCTCCTTGGATACGGGTCCCTTACTCCAGAGGTGGCTCATTTTCTAGAAGTGCTAGTTAGGGCAAAATACAATATTTTCATCAGCGGTGGAACTGGCTCTGGTAAGACAACATTTTTGAATGCCCTCTCTAATTTTATTCCTAAGGATGAAAGACTTTGTACCATAGAGGATTCTGCAGAGCTTCAGATTGTGGGAGTGGACAATATTATCCGCATGGAGACTAGAAATGCTAATTCCTCAGGTGTTGGAGAGATTTCTATGAAGGCTTTGATTAAGAACTCCCTTCGTCAGAGACCGGACAGAATCATAGTTGGTGAGGTTCGAGGTGAGGAGGCCTTGGATATGCTTCAGGCGATGAATACAGGTCACGATGGTTCTCTGTCCACAGGACATGCAAACTCAAGCAAGGATATGCTGGCACGACTTGAGACTATGGTACTGCAGGGACAAAGTGGTTTTCCACTTGAGGCTATCAAGCAGCAGATTGGCTCAGCAGTAGATATTATTATTCATCTTTCAAGATTAAGAGATCATAGCAGAAAGGTTATGGAAATTAGTGAGGTTATAGGCTATGAAAACGGAGAGATAGTATTAAATCCTCTATATGTATTTGCAGAAAATGAGAGAAGTACATTTGAACATGTAGATGGAAGGTTAGTGAGAACCGGCAATCCTATGGTAAATGTGGATAAGCTTAACGCAGCCGGATTAAGAGTAAATTACCAGTAGAAGGAGGAGATGACTATGACTACATCAATAAATACAAATAAACTGAATAAGACTTTTTCAAAAACCCCTAAGAAAAGTCAGCAGATAGGAATAATGGGAAATGCGATTGATTATTCAACCTACAGCATGAACCCAAGAGAACTTATTACCGGATTTATTATTGGAGCCATAGTGGGTTATCTTGCTATGTATCTTGTCTTCCATAGCAGTAAGGCTTCTTTAATGGCGGCAATAGTTGGTGGTTTCATTATGCTAGGACCCTACAAGAATACATGTATAGAGAAGAGAAAAAAGGAATTACTTTTACAATTTAGAGATTTGATGGAATCTTTGGTATCTTCCTACTCGGCAGGCTGCAATCCTCAGACTGCATTTGAAAATGCATACATAGATATGGAGAATCTCTTTGGACCTGAAAGTTATATGGCAAGAGAGGTAGGTACAATTAATGCTGGAATAAAAAATGGATACAGCATCGAGGCTATGCTGAATGACTTTGCCCAAAGAGCCGGACTTGAGGACATTAAAAGCTTTGTGGAGGTATTCAATATAAGCTTCAGGAGAGGTGGAGATATGAAGAAGGTTTTGTTCGACACCCGAATGGTGATAAGTGAAAAGATAGAGATGGAGCAGGAGATGAAGGTGCAGCTTAGAGGAAGTGTAAATGAGCTTAATGTGTTAATTGTTGTGCCGGTGATAATTGATTTGCTGATGAATATGGATGGTGGAACCCTAGCGGGAGGAAACACGGTGGCTACCTTGTATTTAAGAATAATTGCAGTTGTTATGTTTGTGTCTGCCTATGCAATGGGCAGATATATGTTGAAGAAAAATGAAAGAGTTATATAGGAGGGAATGCTTATGGATATTATGACAAAAGTTATGTTTATATCAGGATTGGTAATGGCTTTAGCTTGGGTGGTTATATATGTGGTTAATATGTCTAACTATGATGAGGCAATTAAGAGTGTGCCAAAATCGGAGTATTTCTTTGTATACCCTTTAATATTTGGCTTTGGTATAATGAGACTTTTTAGATTTGATGCCAAGAGCATGAAATATGCTCCAATAATTAAGAAGCTATCTAATCTGCATGGAAAAATTAATTCGGAATATTACTTGTATGTTATGAAGGCAAGTGAAATAAATTGGCTTTGGCTATCGGCTACCTTTGGGCTACTTTTGTCAGGTCTTACAAATACCAAGGAGTTGATTGTATTGGCTGTAATTATAGGTGTTGTGGGAGTTGTCTACAGAAGAGCCCAGCTAAGTGATCAAATGGTGGATAGAGAGACACAGCTTGTAGCAGAGTTTCCGACAGTGGTGTCTAAGATGACCTTGCTGGTAGGGGCAGGACTTACCATGAGAGATGCTTTCAGACAGATTGCGGGAAGTGGTGATGGCTTAATCTACCAGGAGATGAAAACAGTAATAGTAGATAAGGATAACGGCAAAACTGATGAGGTTGCCTATGGTCAGTTTGGTGAGAGATGTGAGCAAAAGGATATAAGAAAATTTGCTATGTCAACTGTACAGAATATGCAAAAGGGTAACAGGGAACAGGTGGAATTTCTAAAGGACATGTCGGGGGAAATGTGGGAATTAAAGAAGAAGCTTGTTAAGAAGAAGGTGGAGGATACAAAGTCCTTGCTTCTGATTCCAACCTTTATGGTATTTATCGGAATTCTCATTATGGTTATGGGACCTATGCTTGCAAGTATGTCAGCTGGTTTTTGATAGGGCTTAAATTGTATAACCTCAAGGTTTGACGCAAAAATACGCTAAAACCTTGAGGTTATATTATATTTGTAAAGAAGATGGAGGTGTGAGGGATATGAGAGAAAAAACAGAATCAATAATTAAAGATGAACAGGGCTCCATAATGATAGAGGCAGCTATATATTTTCCTATGATAATAATTGTGGTTTTGCTGATGGTGATGGTGTCTCTATATAAGCTGGATAAGATAATGACTCAGGCAAATCTTAGCGTGAAGGCCAATAAGATGCAGCTTGAGATGGATCAAGAAGAAATGTACACATACAGATATGGTCAATATATGGGCAATAACTCAGATTTAGATGATAAGAGAATACTTAAAGCTCAGGCAAGTAGCTCTAGGGTGTACCAGTGGTTAGATGAGTGTACGGTTTATCCTATTGTTGAGGTAGATTATTCAACCACCTACAATATGGATTTCTTTGGTTTAATGCCACAGAGTACATCACATACATTTTTAGTAAAGCATAACCCTATGAAGGTAAGCGGAACCCTTCGTGATGTAAGCCTGTTTAGAGAGGATATGCAAGGAAGAATTGGGATGAATTTCGACACATATATGAAAATCCAATACGGATATTAGAGAGGAGAGATGCTTATGTGTAATAGCAGAATGAATAACAAAGGCTCGGCAACAATATTTATGATTATATTGCTTATACCCCTGGTGATATTTGTTTGTATGATTATTCGTTATGCTCAGTTGGCTGCAACAAAGGGGATGGCTGCAGATGCAGTGGGACTGGCTACTAATGCAATCTATGCAAGCTACAATAAGCCTATGAGAGATGCTTATGGAATCTGTTGTTACACAAAGACTGCAGAGGAAATGACAGAGATGGCAAACTACCATATGAATAATTCACTGGATATAAACGCCAGTGGAACCATGGTGGTTTCCTGTGATGACCAGAGCTTATCGGATAATGATATTTTCTCTCAGCAGGTAGTAGCCTACATGAAAAATTGGAATAAGGTGGCCCATAGGATAGAACCATATCAGCTGCTTTGGCTACAGCAAAATAGAGAAAGGTCTATTGAGATAAGTCAAAAATTCCATCAGGACTATGAAAGAGCAATTAATTCAAGCTATTCAGGAGGAACTGGAAATGCAGAGGATGGAGAAATCTCATTAGAGGATGCAAAGCAGTTAAGGAAGGATGTGGTAAAGCTTGTTAATGTAGACAATCTTTGTCTTGATTTTGGAGGGGCGAATAATGAAGACAAGCCAAATTACAGCAGCTCCACCTCCTTAATAGATAGTACAACACCTATTATTGATTGGGAAAAGGATACAACAGTGAATGTTAATACAGGTATTCAAATTTTATCAAACGCTCAATACTATTTAGAACCCCTAGATGCGGCATTTTATTCAAAGCTTAACAAGGATGTAAATTATAATGTGGCACTGTATGCTGTTAATAATTTTTCGGCCTTTAATTATTATGGTCCAACTGCATTGACAGGTAATAACTATTTGACGGGAGATGTGGTAAGTATTTCCGGATGGGCAGAAACAGAGTTTCTTCTTAATGGTTTGGACAGTGATCAAAATAATGCAGATACAGTTAAGAGAATGGTGTATGACATTATATTTATGGAATATGTGACTAAAATGTACGATGTTTGTATGAGTGACCCAAATATACAAAAATATGCGGAAGTTCTGAGCGAGGGGAATCCGGACATGGTGGAGTTAATCAAAGATGAATTGCTAATTGGTGTATGTGGACAGCTTGCATACGAAACATACCTTAATACCTATAACTTTGGAACAAATGATGATGTGTCCATAGATAATTACGCTCAGTATCTGGAGCTGTTTTTGCTGCTCGAAGCAAATAGGGATTTTGATGGACTTGTAGATAGAATGCAGTATCTGATTACAGAAAATATGCATAATCCGGTCAGCAGTGAGGAGGCCCATGAATTTAGCTTTGATAGTGCATATTTGATGCCTGTGGTAGATAGCTACTATGTGACAGTAACTCCGTCATTTGGTGGAAGCGTGAGCTTTGAAGGGAGATGATTATTATGAGAGAAAAGCTGAGAGAGGAAAAGGGAATGATGACTGTTGAGGTTTTGATTGGCCTTACCATATACATAGCGTTCTTTGTTCTTATTATGAACCTGCTTAATGTAATTTATATAAAGCAGAAGGTGCAGGCTGCCATGAAGCCTATAACAATTCAAATATCCAGAGACTATGCCGTTAATTCCACCATCTCTGAAGGAGGTTACGGGCATGAAAAGCTTATGCTGGCACAGCTTATGAAGAGAAGACAGCAGGGGTATGTAGATGTGCATACATGCACTACTCCCCAGGAGTATGTACAGCATGAAGCAATTTCTAAGGCAGAAAATATGATGTTCCTTCTTTTAGCAGATTTCAAATCCCTGGGCTACGCAACAAGTGAAGCCTACTATGACATGTGGATAGTAGGGGGCTATAATGGAATTTCCTTTGATGGTACAAGGGTAAATGAAAATGATTCGGGTAATATAGAGCTGGTGGTGGAGTACAGAATAAAAATAGCTAACCTGCCACTGCTTGGTGATGCTGGAATTAACATTCCTGTAAAACAGACTGCCAGTACTAAGCTGTGGGAGTAAAATGCAAAAAAATACGAAAATCAAAACCGTATAATAAACTTGTAAGGAGGAAGGCAAATAAAATACGAGGAGGAAGGTAGTATGAATTCTGTGATTTATATAGTGATAATGATGATAATTGGAGTGGCAATAGGGGTGTCCACAATGTATTTGGGACAGGCATACTACGAAGGTAGATTTAAGAAATTGATGCCGGAGATGAAGCTATATGGGATGGCGCAGATGCTTATACCGACTGCGGCAGCAGGACTGTTTGCCTGGTATGGATATGATGTGCTAAAAGTGGCAGAGCTTACTATCCTACTGGCGGTGTTAATACTTGGAGGCAAGATAGATAAGCACACAAGAATTATTCCAAACATACTTGTAGTAGTGCTTTTTGCACAGAAGATTTTTTTCCTTGTATGTAGATTTGCATTTGATAAGGAACAGTTTGCCCAGGATGTGGTCCATGGAATTAGTGGTCTTTTGGTTATGCTGGTAACCTTCACATTGGTAAGAGCCATATATAAGCAAAGTATTGGAATGGGGGATATAAAGCTTATGGTTGCCTTGGGATTTAACCTAGGGATTATGAGGAGCATGTACATATTACTTGTTGCATCTGTTGTGGCAGTTTTAGGTACAGTAGTCGGTATGGTGAGAAAAAAGGTGAATGCCAAGGACAGCTTTAGCTTTGGTCCAAGCATTGCCTTCGGCGGAGCACTGGTATTGATTTTAGGAATTTAAGAGGAGGATACAGATATGAATAAGAAAGCAAAAAGGAACAACATACAATTTAACAAAATAATGACAGTGGTTGCTGTAATTCTTGTAACCTTAATCAGTAGCTGTGTGCTTTACTTTAGATGGAATTCTAAGACCAAGGCTGATTACTACCAGGAATATATAGAATCCGGTAAGGAATATATGGAAAATGGATACTATGTTGAAGCCATATACCAGTTTAAAGAGGCAGAGCTTATTAGGAGTGATGAAAATGTTCAGGTGGCTATGGCTGAGTGCTACCTAGGGTTAAATGATTATACCACATTTAAGACCAACGCAGAGCAGATTCAAAAGGTGTATGGAACCAACGAAAAGCTCTATCAGGATTTGGCTTACTACTATAGATATATGAATGATTCATATAGCGAGATACATACCTTAATGGAGGGTAAGGAAGCGTTCCCGGAATGTGAGGAATTGTCTGCAAAATACAATCAGGTTAAGGGCTCATACACCCAGGCGGGTCTAAGTGTGGATCAGGTGCCTAGCGTAGGAGATAGCTACATGATTGTAAAGGTAGAAGACAAGGAACAGCTTGTCAGCTCCACCCTATCAGAGGTGGGTGATATGAACTATGACAGAGTATTTGATATTTCCACAGACTCTTGTATCGCAGCAAAATGGAAGGACACTGAGATGCTCTATTCTGCAATGGTCAACGGTAGGATTGACTATTATGACAGCAAGGGCTACAAGAGAAGCTCACCAGAGAAAAGCTACATGTATTTGGGAGCACCTAGAGATGGATATGCCTTAATTCAGACTGACGAAGGCTGGTCCTACATAGATCAAGGCTTTAATGAGCTTGGAATTTGGTTTGAGGATGCCACTGCATTTTCTGGGGGGATAGCGGCTGTTAAAAAGGATGGCAAATGGGCATTCATTAACACTAATTTTGAAAAAATTACTGACCATGTGTATGAGGAGGTTGTGTATGATGAATTTAAATGCTGCAGTAATGGCGGAGTTGCATTTGCCAAGAAAAAGGGTAGCTATGTATTGATAGATGCTGGTGGAGAGCAAGAAGGAGGAAAAGGCTATAGCCTGGTAAAGCCATTTGCCTCAGGTGAGGATTTTGCAGCTGTAAAGCAGGATGGTAAGTGGCAGCTTATTGATACTAAGGGGAATGTTATACAGGTAATAGAATGTGATGAGCTATGCTCGTCTATGAATGGAATCGCTGCTGTAAAGCAGGATGGCAAATGGGGATATATAGGAGTTTGTGACGGAGAATATGTGGAAGCCATGTATCAAGGAGTAAGTGATGTTAATATGGATGGCTATGGGGCGGTAATGTTAGATGACAAATGGACATTTATCCATTTTACGAGATTTGAATATAACCAGGGTCTGTAGACTCTTTCATAATAGGAAATAGAAAGAAGGTATGCTTATGAATTATATATATGAAGAAAGAAATAACAGATTAAATTTAGTGTGCTATATGGGAAATAATGTATTGAATAATTATGTATATTCTATGCTGATGTACAATCAATTGTTCGGTATTATAAAGCCGGTATATGAGGACTTTGGAGATGGCATGAGAAGGCTTGTGTATGATGTGAGCAATTGTATGACAGTGAAGGATTATCTTACAAGCTACGGAAGCAATGAGATTGCTCAGAGGATTTTTGAGTATATGGAATATGTGTGGACTGGTCTTAATGCCTACGGAATTAGTGAGCGCAGCTGTATTTGGGATTTGGATTATATGTATTACAACTATGTTACTGGGGAAATATTTGTTGTTTGTGTACCTACTGACACCTATGTGGGTAATTCAGTACCTAAGTATCTATTCCTTAAGCGGTTAAGTGATTGCGTACAAAGTGACAGAGTGGAAAGCTTATATCCTTATATTGAAGAGGGAGAATTCGAGGGAGAGACAACGGTGCTTTGTGTTACAGATGATCCATTTGTCCTTAGACAGTCTGAAAAGCCATACTTTAAGACATTTAAGGAAGAAAAGATGGGGTTTAAACAGCGAATGGCTAACAGGAGAGAACAGAAGCTTATGAAGAAGGAAGCAAAGAACCAGAGAAGAAGGGCTGCCGGATACATGAATTGCCATATCCCGGGGGCTGCATAACAAAATGCAAAAAACTGCTAAAAACAGATGAGTATAATGTACTTAGAACATGAGGGGAGGTAAAAATTATGAGAAATGTATTTATGGAGAAAAAAACTATAACGAATATGGAGGAAAGAATTATGAACAATATGATGAATAACACAGCAGCTAATAGAAAAATGATTATGAATATGGAGGATAAGATTATGGAAAATAGAATGAATAACAGAATGAAGACAAATATGATTACAAGAATGGAGGAAAAGATTATGAAGAATATGGTGAAGATGATGAATAAGGGTAGACAGAAGCTTAATACAACAATGCGCAATATTTACGCAGAGGAAATGGGTGCAAGTGAGCTAGTAGTGCTTGTGGCACTTATAGTAATTGTGCTTGTGGTGGTGATTATTTTCAGAACCCAGCTTTCTAATATAATCAATGCTGTAGGTAGCAAGGTTATTAACTGGATTAATGCAAACTAAGGAGGTGGAAGTTATGAATAATAGACTTAAAAAAATTATGGTAGGACTTGTAGCAATAATGGTGATGAGTGTAATGTGCGCATGCAACAAGGAGGGATACGATACAGCTGCGCTAAAGGATGTTGATGTGTTGGCTTCAGATTCTGACCATTCTCAGGTGGGTGTAGCCCAAGGGAATGAAGGCCGGTACGAAGTTACTGGAGAGATTTCTCTAGTGGGGGAGGGGGACACGGACAATAAAGATGAAGCAAATATAAACGATACATCAATGGAAGGAGCTGGTGAATTAGGTGATGAAGGGACTATAGGTGATGGAGGGGTCCCGGAAACAACAGATACTACAAATCAGGAAGGAGGCTTAGCAGATATTGAAAATATTATTAATACAGGAGGTGATGTCACATTAGAGGATGTAGCTGGCTTAATGGCGCCAATAGATTACCAAGGAGAGGAGGTGGAAATGCAAGAGACATACCAGGAGTCACAATCAGAGGCTGACCAGGAGGAAGCTGTCTACCAGGAAGTAGACAACACTCCTAGTCAGGAACTACTGTCAGATTATGAGGACATACTTTCCGGTGACTATGAGTCCTCTGGGGAGGTTACGGTTGCGGTGGGAGCCTATGGCCAGTAATGAATAAAAGTAGTGCAAAAACTTCATACCTTTTGTATACTATATGTAAATAGTAAATCAGATAAAGTGTTTACCTGAGCAAATAGAAACGAAAGGAAACAACTAATATGCACCATAAAATATATGATATGACGGTTGCGGGTAGTGTAGGAGAACCAACTCTTACAACCTACATAATAGACGCATCCCAAGCTCTTATGAACAACGATCGTCCCATGATAATAATATGCCCGGGCGGTGGGTACAATCATGTGTCAGATAGAGAGGGTGAGCTGCTGGCAATGCAATTTTTGTCGGCTGGCTTTCATGCAGCAGTGCTTAGATATTCCGTTGCTCCTGCCACTTTTCCTACCCAGCTTAAGGAACTGGCTAAGGCGGTAGCATTGGTTAGAAGCTATGCTAAGCAGTGGCATGTGCTTAAGGATAAGATTATTATTCAAGGATCTTCTGCAGGTGGGCACTTGGCAGCGTCCTTTGGATGCTTTTGGAATAAACATGACATATTCAGTGAAAAGGCAGATTTTGAATCAGAATGTATAAGACCCAACGGATTGATTCTTAGCTATCCTGTAATTAGTTCAGGGGAATATGCCCACAAGGGCTCCTTTGAAGCTTTGTTGGGAGAAGATTACGAGAAGTACAAGGATGTACTTTCCTTGGAGAATCAGGTTAACAAGGATACTCCTAAGACCTTTTTGTGGCATACCTTCCAGGATACTTCCGTTCCGGTGGAAAATACTATGCTGTTTATTCAGGCACTTAGGAGGAACAACATACCATTTGAATGTCATATTTATCCTAAGGGTATCCATGGACTGTCCCTAGGTAATGAGCTTACCTTAGGCACAGCAGGTAGCGAGCTACAGCCTGAGGTTACAACCTGGGTGGAGCTGGCTAAAACATTTGTAAATAACCTGTAGCCTTTGGTTGATGAAACCCTCTTGTGAATAGACGAAAGTTAGGGGCTTTTGACATTGACAAATATATTTTAAAGTGTAATATAAAGATAATATGGAGAAATAATAAGGGCTGGGGAGCATTATAATTATTTCGGAGGAAAAACTGTGGAATATGCATTGTACAGTAAAAAATTAAGAAGGTTTTATGAGTGCTTCGAGGAAGATGTTACATCAGCAAAGGATTGTGCCATGAGACTAGGAAGGGCGCTTCCTATTATTGCAGACGAAATTCACATGGGCAGATTTGATATATGTTTGAATGCCCCAGTCAGCCTTCGGGAAGCGAAGGGTATAAATATTGATCATGCAATTTACACCAATCCATTAGGTTATGAGCCACACTCTCTGCAAAGTCATTTTGAAACCGGAGAGCATGGTAAGGTGATAATAAGAGTATATCCTGTAAAGGGATATAGCTGGAGTGAAGATGAGATGGAATCAATTAAGACCTTTGCTCTGAATGTTTTCTTTATGTGTGGTCGTGCCAGACTTATAGAGATGATGGAAGCCAGTATTGTGACAGATAATACAACAGGTATATGTAATCATGTTGGTTTTATGAGATATGCCTGTGAAATTATGGCTAAAACCGGCCTACAGGGTTATCATAGCTTAAGATTTAATATTAAGAATTTTAAAATAGTAGCAAAGCGCGTAGAAAGCAAAAATGTCTTTGAAGTATTTCGAGCATATGGCCGTGCTATAGAGCGTTTTCTAGGCGAGGATGGCAAGCTGGCTCATTTGGGTGGTGACAATTTTGTTGCTTTAGTTAAGGATGAAAGAACTGAGGAACTTCTTGAATTTTTGGCGAGAGTGCCGGTAGGACTTACGGATACAGATGCACCTATTATACTGTCTGCCAGAGTTGGCGTCTATGATAATAAACTGGGAGATAACATTAGCGCTATTATGGACTACATAGATGTGGCGTCTAATATAGCCAAGAATACTAATCGGGATGTGGTATATTTCAGAGTAGAAATGCTGGAGAAAATTCTACATGATAAGAATGTTATGGTAACATTCCCGGACGCTCTTAATAACAAGGAATTTGTGGTTTACTATCAACCAAAGGTCAATGTGCAGGATGAGTCCATGTGTGGCTGTGAGGCATTGGTAAGATGGCTGAAGGACGGACAGCTTGTTCCACCTATGGAGTTTATTCCTGTGTTAGAGGAGAATGGTGCTGTTTGTGATTTGGATTTTTATGTGCTAGAGCAGGTTTGTGCTGATTTAAAGGATTGGACTGATAGAGGAATAATGCCTGTAAATGTTTCCGTTAATTTCTCTAAGCAGCATCTTAGAAATAAAGGGCTGGCAGATAGGATAATAGCTACCATCGAGAAGTACGGTGTGGCACCTTCTCTTATTGAGATAGAGCTTACGGAGATGTCAGACTATGAGGATTTTGATAGGCTTGGAGCCTTTGTAAGGAAGATACGAGCTAGGGGAGTGAAAATTTCCATAGACGATTTTGGTACAGGGTATTCATCTCTTAATATGCTTACAGAAATGGATGTTGATGTTGTAAAGTTAGACCGCTCATTGACAAGATGTGTTGAGTCTGAGTACAGCAAGACAAAGCTTCTTTTACTTAACATAGTAGATATGGTGCACAAGCTTAATTACAAAGCGTTAGCGGAAGGGGTGGAAACTGACGAGCAGCTAAGATTTCTTAGAAACATAGGCTGTTCTATGGTTCAGGGCTTCTTGTATGATATGCCACTTCCTAAGGAGGAATTTGAAAAGCGCCTGACGGGTGAGATTTCATATAAATAATAACAATTGCGAGGGAGAGAAAATGGGATTAACACTAAAAAACGAACAGCCAGAGGGCAAGGTTGAGAAAAAGCTGGAGGATTTAAGCGATGATTATATTGCAGGGATTGAGCCTGCAGGTACCATGGGAGGCATGTCCTCAGGAGCCTATACCAATAATCCTGTAAAGATTACAGCCAGTGTCAGTGCACCTACACAAAGCTCATACAAAAGCGGCTTTGATGTTATGGGAATCATAAAATGGATTGTAATAGCTGTTGTAGTGGTGGTAGGAGTCAAATTTCTGGCAGGCATAATTAATCCTAAGGCTACAGATGTGACAGGCTATGGAGATATGGATACCGAACAGCTGGAGAAGGCTCTTGATATTGAACTTCAGGAAAACAGTGATATGAACAGGCAGATAACACACTATTCAAATTCTACAGTTACAGTGGATGGAGATGGTGATATAGGTGTTGTTTACTTTGATGGAAAACAGAAGGGAATACATATTAATAACAAAAAATACAGTATGTATGGTATTTCCATAGGAGATGGCGAGTTTAAGATAGATGACAACATTACCTTTGAATATGATGAGTATTATTCTGTTTTAGATGATATGCTGGGCGGAAAGTCCACAGCTACATTCTACTGCAATACAAAGGAAAATGAATGCTTAGTTATAATAATAAATGATAAAAGTGCAAGAGTGGTAGCTATGACATATTTTAATGATTGTAAGTTAATTACTCAAAATTTAAGTGGATTAGACGAATAACAATTATTTATGGCTAAATATGAAAATAATGGCATAATTTCCTTGATTTTTCTTGAATCATATGGAGAATTATGCTATTGTTTTTTTGTGGTGATGCCACTGATAATTCTTGATATTAGAATTACAGAAGAATAAAGGGAGGATATATTATGAATTGTTCAATATGTGGAGCACAGATTCCTATGGGACAGCCAAATTGTCCTAATTGTGGAGCTATGGTTCAGCAGGCGCAGCCTATGCAGCCAATGGGAGGATATCAGCAACCTATGGAGCAGGCACAGCCTATGCAGCCGATGGGAGGCTACCAGCAGCCAATGGGACAGCCTATGCAACCGATGGGAGGCTACCAGCAGCCAATGGGACAGCCTATGCAACCGATGGGAGGCTACCAGCAGCCAATGGGACAGCCTATGCAGCCGATGGGAGGCTATCAGCAGCCAGCTATGAAGCCAGCAGGAATGAATGCAGGTTCTATTGTTGGAGCACTTACTGGAGATATAATGAAGCTTGTAGGATTAATAGGAGCATTTATTATACTTATCAGTCCATTTATTTCATGGCTTACTCTTGAATCATACGGCGAGAAGGAGTCGGGTAACTTCTTTGAAATAGCTGATTTGGATGGATTTGGAATAAATTGTGAGATATTCACATTTTTAGCAATACTACTTATGTTAGTGGGTGCAGCACTTATAGTTTGGGATTTGGCAGATTATGCTCCTGCATTTGCAAAGGCTAAGTCTTATGTTGCTAATATTCCTTACTTTGAGCTTATACTCTGTGGAGTAGCTTTAATTGTTATGATTATTGCTCTTGCTCATGGTGACTTAAATGATTGTATGGACTTAGTAGAAGACTGGGGTGGCGAGGCATCAAGAAGTGCAGGTCCTATTATAGGATTTTTGGGTGTTATTGCAGCTACAGCACCTAGAGTAATGAATATGTTAGGAATAAAAATCGGTAAATAGATGATTTGATTTTTTAGGGAATGGATATGGCTCCATTCCCTTTTTTATTGCACAAATACTTGATTTTTGCCTCAATATAGAATAAGATATCATAGGATGATTATTATAAATGGGGAACTATTCCCTTTTGTAAGGAGAAAGTAAAATGATTGACGAGAATAAGGTTCGACTAATGACAAAGATTGCCATCTACGAAAAGCACGAGGGCAACAGAAATCTTATGATAAGTAAATATTACAGGAGTGACTATGTTAGATATAATGTGCTTAAGACATTGATTGCTGCCACAGTTGCTTTCTGGTCTATTGTAGGCGCCTATGCATTCTTAAAGTTTGATGATCTGCTTGCCAAGGTAAGTGAGGTTGATTACTTTGATGTAATGTATAAATTATTAGGGGCTTATGTATTTGTGTGCTTAGGTTTTTTCTTCTTTGCGCAAATAGTGTATTCCTACAGATACTCCATGGCGAAGCCGGGACTTATTAAGTACAATGTTCATCTTAAGCGTCTTATTGAAGCCTATGGTGGTAAGAGAAGAAAGAAGAAAAAGAAAGCACCAGCCAAGGTTGTTGGCACAGTTGTTGAGGATGAATTGGAGCTTGAGCTAGACGATGCTCCACAGGCTAATAATAGTAAGGTCAGAATCAGGAAGACTGATATGATTAGTAAGAAAAAACAGCAGGAGGAGGATGTTCGTAATCAGCAGATTATTGAGAATGCTCAAAGACGTAAGGAATGGCTTGCCAGAAAGGCTGCCGAGAAGGCTGAGAACGACAGACTAAAGGAAGAGCAGAGAAGACAAAGGGAGAAGGCGTTGATGGAACAGAATCAAGCCTATTATGCTAAGCAAAGCGCGATGGTAAGACCTGACTTTACATATCAGGAGAATCCTAATAATACTAATCAAGGCAGTGACGCAAGTGGAAGGAGTGACAACTAATGTCAAGTTTATTGGCTATAAGAGATACAATAAGAGATTTTTTGAGAAAATTTGATGAGATTACAACCCCTGTTTTTAGGTTTATTATGGCATATATTATGTTTGCATCTATTAACAGCATGTATGGTTATTCAGAGTTGTTTGAGAAAGGAATAGTGGTATTCCTTTTGGCTGTTATATCAGCACTGGTATCAACTCCTATAGTTGTTTTCCTTGGAGGGGTAGTTATAGTAGTTAATTCCTTTGCTGTAGGTACAGATGTTGGTATATGTGCTGTGTTTATATTCTTAATTATGTATTGCACATATATGAGAGTGTTCCCTAACACAGGCTGGATTCTTGCATTGGTTCCAATTCTTTATATGTGGAATCTACCTTATGCAATTCCTATAGTGGTTGTGATTTTTGCGGGAGCTTCAGGAATTGTTCCGGCTGCCTTTGGAGTAGTGATTTATCAGTTCGGAGTATATGTTGATGAGGTAAAAACTCTTCTTCTTACAGCTACGGAGGAGGATACTTTCCTAGCGTATACATATCTTATTGATACGGTTCTTAAGGACAAGGAAATGCTTCTTGATATGATAGTGTACGCAGTTGTTATACTCGTAACATTTGTAATTTACAAGCTTCCAGTTGATTATATCTGGTATATTGCAATTGGAGTAGGCGGTGTTCTTAATGTTATCGCATTTATGAGCTGTGGTATGATGCTTGATGTGGAAATCGAGACAGGAAATGTTATTATTGGTACAATTCTCGGAGTATTAATAGCTCTCATCGTTCAGATGTGTAAGAGTATGGTGGATTATTCTAGAAAAGAGACAGTACAGTTTGAGGACGATGAATATTACTACTATGTAAAAGCGATACCAAAGTATAATGTTGCTACCAAGAAGAAAAATGTGATTAAGATGAATGAACAGCTTGAGGAAGCTGGTGAGCAACAGTAATTAGTAGATGATGGGGTGATAATATGAATAAATTTTTTGATAAAATAAGTTCATATTTTGATTGGTTTTATTTTCCTAGTATTACCTTTACAGATATACTTGAGATAATAATTTTGGCCTTTCTTATTTATAATGTCATTAATTGGTTTAGAAAGACTAGGGCATGGACACTGGTAAAAGGCTTAATGGTTCTTGGACTATTTACCCTTTTGGCTGTGGTATTTAAGCTTAATACTATACTATGGATTATTCAGAATACCATAAGTGTAGGTATTATTGCGGTTATTATTCTATTTCAGCCGGAGCTTAGAAGAGCACTTGAGGAGCTGGGAAGAAGAAATATTGTGCCGGATGTTTTCTCTAACGATAAGACGGTCAAAAGTGAAAAAATAAATGATAATACCATAGCTGAGCTTGTGGCTGCAGCTATTGACATGAGTAAGAACAAAACAGGTGCCCTAATTGTTATAGAAAATTCAGTGGCACTTGGTGAATATGAGAGTACAGGTATTAATGTGGATGCTACAATATCCAGACAGCTCCTGGTTAATATTTTTGAGCACAATACACCTCTTCATGATGGTGCTGTGATTATAAGAAATAACAGAATTGTGGCTGCAACCTGTTATCTGCCACTTACAGATCGTAATGATTTGAATAAGGATTTGGGAACAAGACACAGAGCTGCTGTTGGTATAAGTGAGGTATCGGACAGTATGACTCTTATAGTGTCCGAGGAGAGTGGTGCTATATCCATAGCTCATTCAGGAATTTTATATAGAAATCTGGATTCAGAGGGCTTGAAGAAGCAATTGTCACGCCTTCAGAATAAGACTTCAGAACCAAGACGTTTCAGAAGAAAGGGAGGTAAGAAGAATGAAAAGCAAGATGCGAAGCAAGATTCTTAACAACTTCTGGCTAAAGCTTTTGTCTGTATTGCTTGCCCTTATTCTATGGCTTGTGGTTATGAACATATCTGACAGTACAATGACTAAGAAGATAAAGGGAATACCGGTTCAGCAGCAAAATGGTTCGGTCTTAGAGGAACTAGACCAGGTGTATGATGTTGCTAAGGGAGATACTGTAGATATAGTTGTTAAGGGAAGAAGGTCAGTGGTTGAAGAGTTGGAGGTAGATGATTTTATTGCTACAGCTGATCTTTCCACTATGTCCATAACTAATACGGTTCAGATATCGGTAACACCAAAAAGTGCCAGCGTGAGAGATAAGGTAACAGTAAGCTGTGAGGATAATGTGATGAGACTTAACTTGGAGGATAAGGTTAGCCTTCAGTACTCTGTTAAGGTTAAGACCTTTGGCTCTGTAAAGAGTGGTTATTCAGTATGTGGTTATCAGACCTCTCCGAATATCATAACAGTTGAGGGACCTAAGAGTGCTGTGGAGAAGGTTACAGAGGTAGTGGTTAGTGTGGATGTGTCACATGAAGACGAATCTATGGACTTTGATGGTACAATAGTGCTGTATGACGCCTATGGTGATGTGATTGCTAATGACAAATTATCAGTTAGTCAGCAGACAGTTAAGGTTCATTTGGATATATATCCTACCAAGGAGGTTCCTGTTAAGGTTGATGTGAAGGGAGTGCCTAAGGATGGATATACTATGACGGAGGTTCTCTATCAGCCTCAAACAGTAGATATAGCCGGTCTTCCGGAAGAATTGGAAAATGTTCAGGAGTTAGTCATTGATGATATATACATTAGTGGAATGGATTCAGACTTAGAAACTACCATTGATTTGAAGGATTATCTTCCTGATGATGTGTATCTTGCTAATTCTAGTGAGGATGTGGTTATTACTGTTGATATTGAGGAGCTTGTAAGCAAGAGAATAACTGTTAAGGCAGCTGATATTAGTCTGCTTCAGAAGGCAACTAACAGAGAATACGATTTACAGCTTTCATCAGACTATGTAATAGTGGTTACAGGCTTAGAATCTCAGATGGCAGATGTTACTGTAGATAAGATAAATCCAAAGATATACTGTAAGGATATGTCCTTGGGAGAGCATAGTGATGTGGAGGTTGATCTTACTGAGATAGAGGGCTTAACCTACCTTATTGAAGGAGAAGCAACATTGACCATAACATCCAAGTAAAGGGAGTGATATCTTGGAACAGAAATTTAAAGAAGCGGTAGAAAAGAGTAATTATATTGTTTTCTTTGGAGGAGCAGGAGTGTCCACAGAAAGTGGAATACCTGATTTTAGAAGTGTGGATGGACTTTATAATCAAAAGTATAAGTATCCACCGGAGGTCATGGTAAGTCATAGCTTTTATGTAAGTAAAACGGAGGAGTTCTTTGAGTTTTATAAGGACAAGATGATATTCAAGGACGCAAAGCCAAATCAGGCTCATATAAAGCTGGCAGAGCTGGAACAGCAGGGAAAGCTTAAGGCAGTGGTGACTCAGAATATAGATGGACTTCATCAGGCAGCAGGAAGCAGGGAGGTATTAGAGCTTCATGGCTCAGTACATAGAAATTATTGTGAATGCTGTAAGAAGAAATATGATTTGGAATATGTACTCAGTAATCCGGGAGTGCCAAAGTGTGATGAGTGCGGAGGGACTGTAAGACCTGATGTGGTTCTTTATGAAGAGGGCTTAGACAGTGAAACACTAAGTAAAACCGTACATCACATATCCAAGGCGGATATGCTTATTATAGGAGGAACTTCCTTAGCCGTATATCCGGCAGCCGGGCTTATAGACTATTTTAAAGGCGACTATCTGGTGGTTATCAATATGGCTCCAACCCCAAGAGACAAGTTCGCAGACATAGTAATTAATAAAAAAATCGGAGAAGTGTTCTCCAATATATAACAAAAAAACAAAAGGACCAAGAAATATATTACAATCCGACCGCGACAGTGGTGGGGACTAAGCTGACCATTGCTGTGCACGTGTCAGCGTGGACCCACCCTAGGCAGGTCGGCCAGTAATGTAAAATCCTGGTCCTTTTGCTTTGGGTTATTATACTGCTACTTTTTAACTACACTGTCCCTCTTGTTTCGCTTGTTCTCGTAAAGGGCAGCATCTGCCTGATGGAGAACCTCCTCGATGTTAAGTATTGGGGAACAGGTAAATGTACTTATTCCTATGCTTATATCAATATAGTATGGCTCACCACAGTTTTCGTTAAGCTTATTAGAAAGCTCCGAGATAGTTTTTCTTATAACGGTAGGTCTGGTCGGGTCATCTAAGAATGCGAAAGCCACAAACTCATCTCCACCAATTCTACCGATTATATCATCCTCGTTAAAGCTCTTTGTCAAGATATCTGCAATACTCTTAATGGCGAAGTCGCCACACTTATGTCCAAATATATCGTTAACCTGCTTTAGGTTGTCCATATCGGCAAATACAAGCATAGCACGCTTTCCGTCATTGTACTGGGAATTAACTACAGATTTTACGCTGTCTAAAAAGCCTCTACGGTTGTTTATACCGGTTAAAGAATCTGTTATCGAAAGCTTATTCAAAAGCTTGTTTTTCTCGTTAAGCTCCGATGCAGATATTGCAAGCTTCTTCTGGGTAGAAAGCTGCTGTCTCATAAGAGATATGAAGTTAAGCGATGTGGAAAGCTGCAAGGTGGAAGGATAAATATTTCCAAAATGAGCCACATCTATTTCGCCTACGAATAAACCGTACTGGATATTGTTAGTAAACAATGGTGACAATACTAAGGTTTTTCTTCGGTCTGCTTCTGAATACTTGTTGTCGAACACCTCATCAGAGGAGATTATTCTTTCGTCTCCGGAAAGGTATGTAACCTTGCCGTTATTATCACATACCTGAAGATATAGCGTTTTAGGTATCTTCCAAGAACCGTTAGGTAAAAGCATAACAGACTCATTGTAAATATAAAGGTATGAGCTTACAAAATGTGAATCCTCCAGACGCTCCATAATAAGTCTGAAGCAGGATTCCTCGTCATCACTTGTGGTGAGAGTATCTCTTGTGATGTACATTGAATCCCATACATTTGACTTGTTCTGGCGAATAGTATTGTAAAGTGTATTCGAGGTATCAAATACTAATATGGATAAAATTTTATTAAATAATCTAGCTATGGAGTTGGAAAGCTCAGGTGTATCAGCAAGATAAATCAGGAGCTTGTTAAACTCTCTAATAGCGTAGGTGAATTTGTCTCTGCTAAAGTAATGTACAATAGGAGAGCGAAGAAACTCAGTGATAAGATGTCTAATTGTATCTATTTCAAAGTTTAAATCACCAGTTACTACTATAGGGTGGAGAATCTCCTTAAATAAAGGAGTCACACTATTAACTAGCTCCAGATAGTAGAAGGAGCTACTATAATCCTTGAACAGATACCCTAATATATTGTTGATAAGCTCATAGGTATCGTCGGCCTTGGCTAAGCTTATACCTGCGTCACTTATTCCCTTTAGTCTATAATTTTCGCAACCACAGGATGTGCGGATAACGAGACTTGAGTTTAGTACGCTAAGGTTGGTTTTGCCTGTTTCCAAAAGATTAATAACCTCGTACACAGAATGATATCCCATATCCATAATCTTGTTATGAACAGTGGTAAGCATAGGACTTAAAACTATGGAGGCAGGGGAGTCGTCATAGCCAGTAACAAGTATATCCTTGCCGATTTCCAAGCCCCTCTTCTTGATGGCAGTATATCCACCGATAGCCATCTGGTCGTTAGCGAACACTATGGCCTCTAGGTCAGGGTTTCTCTCTAATAAATCATCAACAAGCTCTTCTGTAAATTCTGAGAAGTTACCATACGCAATCCTTGCCTCATCTACAGGGATATTATTTTCTGTAAGAACCTGTCTGTAGGTGTTCAGTCTATCCTTTGCGTCTGCATTCTCCTTACGACCGCTGACAAATCCAATCTTAGTTTTGTTATGTTCCTTAATAAGGTGTTCAATAGCAAGCCTCATACCGGTTTTTCCTTCTGTGTATACACAAGGGTAGCCTGGTACCTCTATTTCAATTGTGATAATTGGGATGTCAAAATTCTTTAGAAAAGCAATCATATCACTTTCAGAAAGGAAGCTTCCAATAGAACCGATAGACACAATAAGTGCATCTAGAGTATGCTTTGATGCATAGTAGAAAATTGAATTGTACTGGTAGTCGAATCTGGCATTCTTAGGATCGTTATATGAAGCGTTCATAAACATACCAGGGAATACTATTAAATTCACATCCAGTTCCTTAGCGGCATAATCAACACCCTTACATACCTCGTAGGCATAGTCGTTGTCCAAATGACAGGTGAAGAAGCCGATGTTAAGTCTTTTTTTGTTACCCATTACAATTACCCCCAATCAACCATATTAATGATTTATATACCTAAATTTCATAGTACCACTTTTGTTGGTGGAATTCAAGGAAACAACCATGATTATATAAATAATTTTGGCTATTTTGTAGGTTTACAAACTGTTCTATTTAAACTATAATAAATGAGATGTAAAAGATTCAAACATTCAGGAGGATTTTAATATGGATTACAAGAAAGCCGGAGTTGATATTGAGGCAGGCTACAAGTCAGTTGAGCTTATGAAGGAGCACATTAAGAAGACTATGAGACCAGAGGTTCTAACTAACATTGGAGGCTTCTCAGGTGCATTTTCCCTTAAGAAGATTAAGGATATGGAAGAGCCTGTTTTACTTTCAGGTACAGATGGATGTGGAACTAAGGTTAAGCTTGCTATAATTATGGATAAGCATGATACAATCGGTATTGATGCAGTTGCAATGTGTGTAAATGATATTGCATGTGCTGGTGGTGAGCCATTATTCTTCCTTGACTATATTGCATGTGGTAAGAATTACCCAGAGAAGATTGCTACAATTGTTAGCGGTGTTGCAGAGGGCTGTGTTCAGTCAGACGCTGCTCTTATCGGTGGAGAGACTGCAGAGCATCCTGGACTTATGCCAGAGGAAGATTACGATGTAGCAGGCTTTGCTGTTGGTGTTGTTGAGAGAAAGGATCTTATTACAGGGGCTGATATTAAGCCGGGTGATGTAATCATTGGTATGGCATCAAGTGGTGTACACAGCAACGGTTTCTCTTTGGTTCGTAAGGTGTTTGATATGACAAAGGAGTCTCTTGATACATATTATGATGAGTTAGGAAAGACTCTTGGTGAGACGCTTCTTGCTCCAACTAAGATATATGTAAAGGCTCTTAGAAGTGTAAAGGAGTCTGGTGTTAGAATAAAGGGATGTAGCCATATTACAGGTGGTGGCTTCTATGAGAATATTCCTCGTATGCTTCCAGAGGGAGTTACAGCAGTAGTTAAGAAGGATTCTTATGAGGTTCCTGCCATCTTTAAGCTTATGGCTAAGACTGGTAATATTGAGGAGCAGATGATGTACAATACTTACAATATGGGTATTGGTATGATGATTGTTGTTAATCCTGAAGATGTAGATAAGACTATGGCAGCACTTAAGGCAGCAGGAGAAGAGGCTTATGTTATCGGAGAGATAAAGGCTGGCGAAAAGGGAGTAGAGTTATGCTAAGAGTTTTAGTTATGGTTTCCGGTGGCGGAACTAATCTACAGGCCATAATTGACAGTGTAAAGTCAGGTGATATTACCAATGCCAAGCTTGTTGGTGTTATAAGCAATAACTACGGAGTGAAATCATTGGATAGAGCTAAGAATGCAGGTATAGATGCCTGTGTGGTATCACCTAAGGATTATGAGAGCAGAGCAGCGTTTAATGATGCTTTACTTGACAAGGTTAACAGCTATAAGCCGGATTTGATTGTACTTGCAGGCTTCCTTGTTGTTATTCCTGAGAAGATGATAGATGAATATGAGAACAGAATTATTAATATTCACCCATCACTTATTCCATCCTTCTGTGGAACAGGCTACTATGGACTTAAGGTTCATGAAGCAGCCTTAGAGCGCGGTGTTAAGCTTACAGGAGCTACAGTTCATTATGTGGATAAGGGAACAGATACAGGTCCTATTATTATGCAGAAGGCAGTTGAAGTCCTAGAGGGAGACACTCCTGAGGTTCTTCAGAGAAGAGTAATGGAGGAGGCTGAGTGGAAGATACTTCCTGCGGCTATTAACATGATTGCAAATAGATAAAGAATTTCAAGGCTGTCCCATTATCTGTTACCAAGAGGGAGGATAAAGAGACAGCCTTTGTGACACTATATATTTAGTAAGGAGGATATATTTTATGAAGGTACTTATAGTAGGAGGCGGCGGAAGAGAGCACGCAATCGCTTGGAAGTGTAAGGAGAGCAAGAGAGTAACTAAGCTTTATGCAGCACCTGGTAATGCAGGTATTGGTGAGATAGCTGAGTGTGTAGATATATCAGTTATGGATGCACCTAAGTTAGTTGCATTTGCCAAGGAAAATGACATAGATTTAACAATTATTGCACCGGATGACCCACTTGTTGCAGGTGTGGCAGATGAATTTGCTAAGGCTGGACTTAGAGCCTTTGGTCCTGTTAAGAATGCAGCTATTATCGAGGGTTCAAAGGCATTTTCTAAGGACCTTATGAAGAAGTATAATATTCCTTCAGCAGCATATGAGACATTTGATAATGCAGAAGCAGCGTTAGCTTATCTTGAGACTGCTAAGATGCCTATAGTACTTAAGGCAGATGGTCTTGCGTTAGGTAAGGGTGTTCTTATCTGCAATAATTTAGAGGAAGCTAAGGAGGGTGTAAAGACCCTTATGCTTGATAAGCAGTTTGGTACTGCAGGAGATAGAATTGTAATCGAAGAGTTTATGACAGGTAGAGAGGTTTCTGTTCTTTGCTTCTGTGATGGAGAGACTATTAAGCCGATGGCTTCAGCTCAGGACCACAAGAGAGCTAAGGATAATGACCAGGGACTTAACACAGGTGGTATGGGTACATTTTCACCAAGTCCATTCTATACTGATGAGGTAGATGAGTTCTGTAAGAAGTATGTATATCAGGCAACAATTGATGCCATGAAGGCCGAGGGAAGACCATTTAAGGGTATACTTTTCTGTGGACTTATGCTTACAGAGGATGGTCCAAAGGTGCTTGAGTACAATGCAAGATTTGGTGACCCTGAGGCACAGGTTGTACTTCCTCGTATGAAGAATGATCTTATTGATGTTATTGATGCTTGTATCGATGGAACACTTTCTGATGTGGAGCTTGAATTCGAGGATAAGGCGGCAGTTTGTGTAATCCTTGCATCTAATGGTTACCCAGAGGCTTATGAGAAGGGCTTCCCAATTGAAGGACTAGATACATTTAAGGATAAGGACGGATATTATTGCTTCCATGCCGGAACTAAGATGAGCGATGGTAAGGTAGTAACTAACGGAGGAAGAGTTCTTGGCGTTACAGCTAAGGGCGAGGATTTGGTTAAGGCGAGAGCTAATGCATACGAAGCTACAAAGTGGGTAAGCTTTGAGAATAAGTATATGCGTAATGATATAGGTAAGGCAATTGACGAATCATAATAAGCCTTAATATGTAGGAAGAAGGTTTGGAATGTTTATACGAATTGATTTTAATAGCCAGGAAGCAATATATATGCAGCTAAGAAATCAAATAGTTATGGGAATTGCACAGGAAGAGATAAAGCATGGCGAATCCTTGCCTTCAGTTAGACAGCTGGCTGAGGAGCTAGGCGTAAATATGCATACTGTTAACAAGGCATATTCTATATTGAAGAATGATGGATATCTTACCTTGGACAGACGAAAGGGTGCAGTGGTTTGCGTTTCTATGGAGACAAAGACACAAAGCATGGAAACCATGAATGTGGGTATGCGTATGATGGTGGCGGAGGCCATCTGCAAGGATATTAGCCTTGCTGAAATGCATCAGATTATCACGGACATGTATAAAGAATTCGGTGACAAAAATGGAGGTAATCTATGAAGTTTGAATTTACTAGTCAGGCCCAGCAGGTAATGGACAGAGCCTGTGAAATTGCATATTCCTTAAGAAGCAGCTTTGTGGGAACAGAGCATCTTTTGTGTGCCTTAATTGAGGTAGATGAGGGTGCTGCCTGGGAGGTGCTAAGAGCAAATGGAGCAAAGGCAAATGTTATAAGAGAGTATATTATTAATACAGCTCAGGCAAAGAAAAGAACAAAAAAGACCGAGAATTCCTACACTGAGAAGCTTAAGGATGTGCTTAGGATTAGTCAGGCTGAGGCCAAGAAAACAGGAAGAAATGAAATTGGAACAGCTCACCTACTCCTTGGAATAATATGGAGTAGAGATACCATTGCGGTTAGCCTTTTGAACTCCATGAACATTAATGTTCAAAAGCTTTTGGCAGATACTCTTTCTGCTACAGGAGTAAGAATGGATGGCGTAAAGAGAGCAGTTGCATCCCTTAAGGGGACTGCTAAGAAGAATGACAAGGCGTCGACCCTTGACCAATACAGTCGTAATTTAACTAAGCTGGCTCAGGGAAAAGCTATGGACCCTGTTATAGGTCGTAGCAAGGAAATTGAGAGAGTAATGCAGATTCTCTGTAGAAGGATGAAGAACAATCCTTGTCTTGTTGGAGAACCGGGAGTTGGTAAAACTGCAGTTGTAGAGGGCTTGGCACAGCTTATCGCAGCCGGTAATGTACCAGAGCAGCTTAAGGATAAGCAGATTGTGAATCTTGACCTGTCAGCTATGGTGGCTGGTTCTAAGTATAGAGGAGAATTCGAGGAGAGAATAAAGAGAGTAATGGCTGAGGTGAAAACGGCAGGCAATATTATTCTCTTTGTAGATGAGTTACACACTCTTATAGGAGCAGGTGGAGCAGAGGGTGCTATCGACGCATCTAATATTTTAAAGCCTGCCCTTTCCCGTGGCGAGGTTCAGATGATAGGTGCTACAACCAGCAATGAATACAGAAAATATATTCAAAAGGATGCGGCATTAGAGAGAAGATTCCAGCCTGTAGCGGTTGAGGAGCCTTCTAGAGAAGAGGCTATAGATATACTTAAGGGATTAAGAGAAAAGTATGAGGAGCATCATGGTGTAGTTATAGAGGATGATGCCATAGCAGCAGCAGTTGATTATGCTGTAAGATATATTAATGACAGATTTCTTCCAGATAAGGCTATTGATCTTATTGACGAGGCTTCCTCTAGAAAGAAGCTGGGACTTTTTACCAAGGATAAGACTTTGGTAAAATTAGAGGATGAATATGATTTCTTAAGCCAGGAATTAGAGGATGCCCTTAGTGAGGGAGATATACCTAAGGCCAAAGAGCTTAAGGCTCAGTATGACCAGGTGGCAAAGAAGCTGGAGAAGGCCAAAAATAAGGTTTTAGAGACCAATGAAATAATACTATCCATCAATGATGATGATGTGGCACAGGTGGTATCTGTATGGACTAAGGTTCCTGTAAGTAAGCTTACACAGGCAGAGTCCACAAGGCTTTTAAAGCTAGAGGATACTCTTCACAAGCGTGTGGTTGGTCAGAATGAAGCGGTGGATGCAGTAGCCAAGGCTATTAGAAGAGGTAGAGTTGGACTTAAGGACCCTAAGAGACCTATCGGTTCATTCTTATTCCTTGGACCTACAGGCGTTGGTAAGACAGAGCTTTCCAAGGCTTTAGCAGAGGCAGTTTTCGGTGATGAAAATGCTATGATTAGAGTTGATATGTCAGAGTACATGGAGAAGCACTCAGTGTCTAAGATGATAGGTTCACCTCCAGGATATGTAGGCTTTGAGGAGGGTGGTCAGCTCAGTGAAAGAGTTAGAAAGAATCCTTATTCAGTAGTGCTTTTCGATGAGATAGAGTAGGCTCATCCTGATGTGTTTAATATGCTGCTTCAGGTTCTTGATGATGGTCATATTACTGATTCTCAGGGAAGAAAGGTAGATTTTAAGAATACTATTATCATTATGACTAGTAACGCAGGTGCTCAGAGAATTATGGATCCTAAGAAGCTAGGCTTTTCGGCAGCTGCTAATGAGGATGCAGATCATAATGATATGAAAACCGGCGTTATGGAAGAGGTTAAGAAGATGTTTAAGCCAGAGTTTATTAACCGAATCGATGACATTATAGTATTTAGAGCTTTAAATAAGGAGAATGTTAAGGAAATTACAGGCATTATGCTTAGGGAGCTTAAAGCAAGAGTTAAGAAGCAGATGAACATTTCTCTTAGCTACGGTGATACCTTAAAGAACTTTGTATTTGACAAGGGCTACGACAAAAAGTATGGTGCAAGACCTCTTAAGAGAACTATCCAAAGTGAAATTGAAGATAAGCTTGCAGAGGAAATTCTGTCTGGAAATGTAAATGCCGGTGACAAGGTAAGCATTAAGGTAGAGGATAAAAAGGTAGTATTTAAGACACAAAAATAATACAAAAATCTTGTGGCAAATTACCCGTTGCTATTGTATAATATTTTTATACATAAAAGGGTGTTTTGGGCAAGCTATAATTAAATACAATGGAGGATAATACTTATGGCAGTTATTCAGGACTTAATTCGCGAAGAAGAAACAGGGGCATTAAGCTTTGGTAATTATGAGCTTACATCTAAGACTAAGAAGGATGGTTTTAACTATAACGGAGATGTGTATAAGATAAAGACCTTTAATGAGATTACAAAGCTTGAGCGTAATGGCATGTTTGTGTATGAATCAGTTCCAGGTACAGTTGTTCATAACTTTATGGCAACTGATAAGGAAGTAAGATTTGAGGTTGAGGGCTTTGGTGATTCACAGGTCACATTAGAGCTTGAGGCAGAGAAGGAATATAAGATTCACACAGATGGTGTATATGTAGGCAAGATGAAGACTAACCTTGGAGGAAAGCTTAACATAAGCGTTATGCTTGATCCTGGTAAGGCAGTAGAGGTTTCCATAGAGAAGCTATAAAAAGGAGATTAATAGTGGCAAAGGAAAAACAGGTATTTTTCTGTAATGAATGCGGCTATGAATCTGCTAAGTGGTTAGGACAGTGTCCGGGATGCCATTCCTGGAACACATTTGTAGAAGAGAAGATTAAAGTAGGCGCAAAGGGTAATTCCGGTATTAAGAAGGAAGCAGTTGCGCCTACTAGTATTTTAAAGGCAACTACGGCAGATGAAAGTCGAATAAAAACAGACATTAAAGAATTAGATAGAGTATTGGGTGGAGGTATTGTTAGAGGCTCATTGGTTTTGGTAGGTGGAGATCCTGGAATAGGAAAGTCAACTATACTGCTTCAGATGTGTCGAAATTTAGTTCACGCAGGCGTGGAAACGCTTTATGTGTCAGGAGAGGAATCCTCCGGACAGATTAAGATGAGAGCCCAGAGACTGGGCACCTTTAACAAGGATATGACATTGCTTTGTGATAATGATATGGATAATATTTCCACTGTTATTCAGAAGAGCAATGCATCAGTAGTGGTTATTGATTCCATACAAACAGTAGCCCTAGACGAGATATCATCAGCTCCGGGAACAGTGTCTCAGGTTAGAGAGGTTACTGCAAGACTTATGCAATTAGCTAAGCAAAATAATGTTGCTATATTCATAGTTGGTCATGTGACTAAGGAGGGAACTGTTGCAGGGCCTAGAACCCTAGAGCATATGGTGGATTCTGTGCTTTACTTCGAGGGTGATAAGAACAACGGCTTTAGAATACTAAGAGGAGTTAAGAATAGATTTGGCTCTACCAATGAGATTGGTGTATTTAATATGACAGACAAGGGTCTAGAGGAGGTGGATAATCCATCCCAGATGATGCTAAACGGTAGACCTGAGGGTGTATCAGGCTCTGTTGTTGTATCATCCTTAGAAGGTAGTCGTTCTATATTGGTTGAGCTACAGGCGCTGGTTTGTCAGACTAATTTTAATATGCCAAGACGAACCTCTGTAGGTGTGGATTTCAATAGAGTGAATCTTATTATGGCGGTAATGGAAAAGCGTGCAGGTATGAATCTGTGGGGCTATGATGCCTATGTAAGCATTGCGGGTGGTATGAAGATTAGTGACCCTGCCATAGACCTTGGAATTGCCTGTGCCATAGCATCAAGTATGAGGAATAAACCGGTGGATGAACATACTATGATTATCGGTGAGATAGGACTGGCTGGAGAAATACGTGGAGTGTCCAATATTATGCAGCGTGTTAAGGAAGCTGATAAGCTGGGCTTTAAGCAGTGTATTATTCCTGCCTCAAATTATGACACGGCCATGGATAAGCTTAACATTAGGATTACTAAGGTGTCAAATATAGTGGAGGCCTTAGGGGTAATATAGATATAAGGAACATATAAAAAAGAGCGCTATGCGCTCTTTTTTACATGTTCCATAGCCCGTAGGCTGGTATATTAAGAACTTTACCATCCATAGAAACCTGGTCTAGTGATATCTTCAGTGTCAGCTCAGTATCAGGTGTCTTAGCCAAGAAGGCTTTAATGTTCTGAGCCTTTTTGTTGGATATGAATCTTATATCTACAGGGATAGGTCCGGTTTCGCCTTGATATACGAACGGAACTCTTGCTGTTGCACCAGAGGTCCAGTAGTAAAGATTGCCCACCTTGTAGCTAAGCTCCTGGAATAAAAACTGTTCAGCAATGGCTCCATTTTCCTCTGCGAAGATTTCCTCTATGGTAAGCTCCTCGTTCATAGGAAGACCAAAGGCTGCTCTTAGTAAGCCGTGGTCAATGAAGAAAAGCTCGAAGGCTTTGTAATCCACATAGTCCTCAAGTGGCATAGCACCCTTTTCCAGCTTAGGAAGCTTTCGTGCAATACCCAGGTTGCATAGGGCCTGAGTTGCCTCTGAATATTCTCTGCTTCTGGCATTTGAATCCACAAAGCGATACATAAACTTCTTATTGTCCTTAGTAAGCTGCTTAGGAATGCTCTTCCAGATACGCTTACAACGCTGACCAAGTGCCTGAGTAAACTTGTCCTTAATAAGAACTCGATAATCTTCTAAGAGGGCAAGCTGAATCGGACGAACATCGTTATAATCCTTGTTCTTAAGGAATGCAAGAACAGCTCCCGGCATACCACCTATAAGTAAATATTCCTTAAGCATAACAGAAATTGCATTAACCTCAAGGGTTGTAAGTGGCTTATCCTTGTTGTTGCGAATAGCATTCATAAATGGATGAGCCTTATTGGCAATCATGTATTCCTCGAAGGTCATAGGGCGCATTCTAATTATGTTAAATACATCCTGATGCGTATATTCATACTCAGTTATCTCCATAGTGGAAGCAATAAGGCATATAGTATAGTCTTTATGGCTCTTTGAAAACTCATAGAAGAAGTTAGCACACTCTGGAATATCCTGAACATTGTCAAAGATAAGAAGAGAGTCGCTAAGCTTTGCGTTCTCAAAATGCTCCTCTAAGAGAAAATCCATATCAAGAACTCTTGCCCCTACAGACATATCATCCAAATCTTCCTTAGAAAGAAGAATAGAATCCTCCTGCTCCTCAGCATCGGAAGCTTCCCCGTCAGTTTTTTCTTCTGGTTCCGGTTTTACGCCAGAGATAACATTTGCAAATGCAGGATACTGGGCGCAATCAATATATTTCTGGGATGGGAAAAAAGCAGTGGCAAAGTCCTTTACAGTCCAGGTTTTGCCTACACCGTGAGCACCCTTAATAAAAAGAACGCGACGACGCTTCTCCTCATACCAGGAAACCAATTCGTTAATTACATTTCTGTACATATAATTTCTCCTTAAAAATAGATAGTTATATTTTAGTAAATTATTATCATAGTGTCAACAAACTAAGATAAAGTAAAGATTAAAAAAATGAAAAAATTTAAACACTATTATGCCTTGTTGGATTATGTTGAAAATGGTATAATAAACGATGTTAGACTGTGGCTAAATTTATAATAAATTATGACTAAATATATTAAAAGGAGAAGAGCATGGGAGACAGATGGAATAAGAGTTACTTAAAACTTGGGGTGGTGCTTACAGTTTCTCTTTGTATATGCACCATATTCGGAGAATTTATTGAGAATTGGAGAGGAATTGCTAATGTAATTAGCACATTTATGTCAGCATTGACTCCATTTATAGTTGGATTAGTATTGGCATTTTTGCTTAATCCTATTATGGTATATTATAGAAGAGGCTTTGCCTATTTATTTGGCAAGAAGTTTAAGACCTGGAGCTATGATGATGCGTTTCGTAAATCAAAGACACCTTGTCTTATACTTACAATACTTACATTCTTAGGTTTACTTGTAGGATTTTTGTGGATAGTAGCTCCTAGAGTTTATGAAAGCTTGCAGGATTTGGTACTTAACACACCTTCATATATAGAAAGCATGAGAGCTTGGGTTGAGAAGATGTTTGCTAAGAATGATTTCTTAGAGGGACAGCTCAATAGTATTCTTGTGTATGTAGAAGATAATGTAATGGGCTTTGTAGAGAACAAAGTTATGCCTAACCTAGATGATATTCTTATCACAATTTCAACTGGAGTTGTTACAGGTGTTACTGCAATTTTCAACTTCTTAGTTGGTCTTATTATGGCAATTTATCTTCTTCATAGTAAGGATGTTTTCCTTGCCCAGGGTAAGAAGATTGTGTATTGCATTTTCTCTAAGAAAACAGGTAACAGAATACTAGAAGGACTTAACTATGCAAACTCTGTATTCGGTGGATTTATCAACGGTAAGATCATAGATTCCGTAATTATAGGATTCATGTGTTTTGCATTTACAGGTCCTATAGGCATGAAGTACGCAGTGCTTATAAGTGTTATAGTGGGTGTAACCAATATTATACCATTCTTTGGACCATTCATCGGTGCAGTACCGGGTTGTTTGCTTGCGCTTATGGATTCACCTATGTACTTCCTGATATTCTTGATATTTGTGTTCCTTCTGCAGCAGTTTGATGGAAATATTCTTGGACCACTTATCCTTGGAGATTCAACAGGACTCTCAGGTATGTGGGTTCTTGTGGCAATACTTTTAGGTGGAGATTTATTTGGAGTTCCTGGTATGATTCTTGGAGTACCTGTATTTGCATGTCTTTATGCATTCTTTGCAGTTACTCTTAGAGACAAGCTTAGAGATAAGGGACTTTCATCTAAGACAGAGGATTATTTCAGACTTAAGGGCTTTGATGAGGAGACAGGAGAGCCTATATATAGAAAGAAACACGATTTTGCTAAGAGAAGTGTAAAGAAGAGAAAGGGCTTTTTTAAGAAACAAGCTAGGGAAGCGGTTATTGTAGAGCAGCTTGAGGATATGATAGAGGCTGATGATAATGCTGAAGCTTCTCAAAAGCAAAATAACACGGATAAAAATTAATAACAAATTATGACAAAGGGACTATAAAAATATAGTCCTTTTGTGTTATAATGTGATTTAGTGATAGATATTTTTTGGCAGGAGGATTTGTTATGGCAAAGGGATGTTATTCGACAGAGAAAATACTTGGTTGGATGGGATATTTTTCCAGAGAGATGGATGTAAGTCCGGAGAAGATTAAGATACTTGATATCTGTGGTAAGAAGAAGAATGTTATACCATTCGTAGATACTCGTAAGAGAGTTCTTATATTCGCAGACGAGCTTCATGAGGATTTATTCTATGAGCTTTGGGAGGCAGGCTTTGGCGAGTACGATATGTGGTACGGCGCAGGTGTTGATAATGATGGACAGATTAAGAAGGTAAAGATTAAGGAGGTTATCAATAAGAAGATTGAAGGACCTACCGTAATGTTTATCCTTAATGAGAACACAAGAGAATCTTACCGAATCGGTATGCGTAATGAGATGTTCTCTAAGGGACCTATAAAATATGTAGGGCATGAGATTAGAGCTATGATTATGAGCATGTTGAATGTTGATTCATCAGACTGTATCTGTCTTGTAGACGCAGAAAGTATTGCTATAGAGGCTGCATTTGTAGCCGGTGATGGTACTATCATCTGTGTGGAGAATGATAATGGTGCCAAGGAAACTATGGAGGACAATGTTAAGCAGTTCGGCGTACATAATGTTATGATAGTTCCAGACCTTGGACCTGAAAGTATGGAGAAGATGCCAGTTCCAAGACTTGCATTTATAGTTGCTAACAAGCATCTTGAGGAGGATATTGAGAGACTTCTTAAGAAGAATCCTAAGATGCAGTTTGTAATATACACACTTGAGCTTAATATCCTTTCTAATATTAAGCCACTCTTTGATAAGTACAATATAGCTAATATGGAGGTTACTCAGATTACAGTATCTAAGACTGATAAGAACTCTGTATTCGTAACTCAGCCTTCACCATGGCTTATTACCGGAGAGGTGTTATAATGGCTATAGAGAATATGCCGAAGGACCCGATGATGCTCCTTAGCTTTGTGAATACAAGTCTTAGAGATAAGGGAATAGACCTAGAAGAGCTTTGTAAAAGCTTTGGCGTAGACCGAAAAGAAATTGAAGAAAAGCTTGACAAGTTAGGGTATTCCTATAATAATGAATTGAATAGATTTATTTAATGTACACAGATTCGCAGATGAATCATGTCAGCTTTGCTGACGCGAATCTGGCACGCAAGACTCGTTTACAAGTCTTGATTAGATAAAAATATTACAACAACAGTATTCAATTTAGGTTGAATATTGTTGTTGTGCGTATAGAGATAATTATGCGACAAGCATTTATGGAGGTAATACAAACATGAAACACGAGTTTAAGAAGATTGAGCCAAAGTGGCAGGCTAAGTGGTATGAGGATAAAATATTCAATGCCCAGGATGGCTCAGAAAAGCCAAAGTTCTATGGCTTAGTAGAGTTCCCATATCCATCAGGTGCAGGTATGCACGTTGGACATATAAAGGCATATTCAGGCCTTGAGGTAATATCAAGAAAGCGTCGTATGCAGGGCTACAATGTATTGTTCCCTATCGGATTTGATGCATATGGACTTCCTACAGAGAATTATGCAATTAAGACTAATACACATCCTAGACAGATTACTGATGTTAATATTGCTAAGTTTTCAGAGCAGCTTAAGAAGGTTGGTTTCTCCTTTGACTGGGATAGAGTAGTTGATACTACAGAGGAGGGCTTCTATAAGTGGACTCAGTGGATATTCCTTCAGATGTTTGAGAAGGGTCTTGTATATAGAGACAGAGCATTTGTTAACTACTGTCCATCATGTAAGGTAGTTCTCTCAAATGAGGATAGTCAGGGTGGTAAGTGTGATATCTGCCACAGTGATGTAGTTCAGAAGTCTAAGGATGTTTGGTACTTAAGAATTACTCAGTATGCTGACAAGCTTTTAAAGGGTCTTGATACAGTTGATTACCCTGAGAATATTAAGCAGCAGCAGGTTAACTGGATTGGTAAGTCAACAGGTGCATTTGTAGATTTTGAAGTTGAGGGTATTGAGGATAAGCTTCAGATTTACACAACCAGACCAGATACACTTTTCGGTGTAACATTTATGGTTATTGCTCCTGAGCATCCACTTATTGATAAGTATGCTGACAAGATAGGAAATATGGATGCAGTGCTTGCATATAGAGAAGAGTGTAACAAGAAGACTGAGTTCGAGAGAACACAGCTTGTAAAGGATAAGACAGGTGTGAAGCTTGATGGTATAGAGGCTATCAATCCACTTAATGGTAAGAAGATTCCTGTATTTATCGCAGATTATGTAATGATGGGCTACGGTACCGGAGCTATTATGGCGGTGCCTGCTCATGACCAGAGAGACTATGATTTTGCTAAGGCCTTTGGCGTAGATATAATAGAGGTTATTAAGGGCGGAGATATCTCAGTTGAGGCATACACTGGTGACGGTGAGATGGTTAACTCAGACTTCCTTAATGGCTTTACTAATAAGAAGGATTCTATCGTAAGAGCAATCGAAGAATTAGAGAAGCTTGGCATCGGTAAGGGCGGTGTTCAGTTCAAGATGAAGGATTGGGCATTCAACCGTCAGAGATACTGGGGAGAGCCAATTCCTATAGTTCACTGTGAGTACTGCGGTGATGTGGCAGTACCTTACGAGGAGCTTCCGCTTAAGCTTCCTAATATGGAGAACTTTGAGCCAGGTCAGGGTGGTGAGTCACCTCTTGCCCGTATAGATGAGTATGTAAACTGCAAGTGTCCAAAGTGTGGTAAGGATGCTAAGCGTGAGACAGATACTATGCCACAGTGGGCAGGTTCATCATGGTATTACTTAAGATACATTGATCCTAAGAATGATAAGTGTCTTGCAGATATGGATAAGCTTAACTACTGGATGCCAGTTGATTGGTATAACGGTGGTATGGAGCATGTTACAAGACATATGATTTACTCAAGATTCTGGCATCAGTTCTTATATGACCTTGGTGCTGTCAATACACCAGAGCCATATGCAAAACGATCAGCTCAGGGACTTATCTTAGGACCAGATGGAGATAAGATGAGTAAGTCAAAGGGAAATGTTATCGATCCACTTGATATCGTAGACATCTATGGTGCAGATACTCTTAGAACCTATGTACTTTTCATGGGTGATTACGGTGCAGCAGCACCTTGGAATGATAGCTCAACAAAGGGCTGTAAGAGATTCCTTGAGAGAGTGGCAGCACTTACTGATATGATTACAGATGAGCCAATTAGTAAGGACCTTGAGACTAAGCTTCACCAGACAATTAAGAAGGTGACTCTTGATATCGAGGAGATGAAGTTTAATACAGCTATCGCAAGCCTTATGGGACTTATCAATGATATCTACGCTGTAGGTAAGCTTGATAAGGAAAGCGTATCAATTATCATCAGACTTCTCTGTCCATTTGCTCCACATATCTGTGAGGAAATGTGGGAGACTATAGGTGGCGAGGGATATGCATCACTTGCAGCATGGCCACAGTATGACGAGGCAAAGACTGTAAATGATACCATCGAAATCGGTGTACAGGTTAACGGAAAGCTTCGCTCAACAATTGTAATTCCAACTGGCGCTGACAAGGATACAGTTCTTGGAATTGCTAAGGATGATGAGAAGATTAAGTTTGCTACAGAGGGCAAGACTATCGTTAAGGAAATCTATGTTCCTAACAAGATTGTAAACCTGGTAGTGAAGTAAAATAGAATTAACGAAATAAAAAAGGATGTGGGAATATGCATTATGGCCCACATCCTTTTTTATGTTATCAGTATGTAAGCGTCCATATGGACGCGATCCTTAGAGAGAAGCTACTTCATAAACCCCTTCAGCATATTGAACTTCATCTTATCCTTGGCTGGTAGCGACTGCTCGATTACATCCATAAGAAGTGCGGTCTCTTCCTTGGAGAAGGAAATATTTCGTGCCTGAAGCTCCTGGTTTACCTTCATAATCTGAGGGAGCATCTCCTCCACAGATTTGCCCCTGCTTTTTGTTGCTATTTCCTGAATGATTTTAAGCTTTAGTGGATCCACCTGTTTTAGTCGTGGGTCAGAGCTAAAGCTATTGCTTCCTTGATTATTCATATACTCTCCTTAACATTCTTGGTCTAGAATAGATTTAATATTTTCAAAAAGATCATCATTTTCACGGGGAACCGAATTGTGGTTTTTGGCACCTTGATTTCCTGACTTAGGCATAAAATCGTCTAGCTGATTCATGGTCTGCATCATATCAAGCATGCTTTTCATCTGTACTATGTTGTCTGAGAAATCCTTAGGCATAAATCCCGCCAGACCGGTAATTACATCATCCATACTGTGAGCCTTGCAGTTAAAACCACAGCTCTCCACATATTTTATGTCCTCTAAACAATCTAAGATGGCCTTTAGCTCCTTGTATTTTATGTAAATAATCAAAAGCTTTTTGTATTTATAATCAACAAAGGGAACAAGGGCTTCAAGCCAGAAGGAGGATTTATCCTTTATTAAATTGTCCAAAGGATGAAAATTAAGATTAAAGTCCATACCATGTTCCTTGTCTCATTATCATATTTATATGTTTTTGGGAAGGCGATTATAACCAACTAAAATTTAATGACCCTATAATGGTTTTATAAAATAAGGCAAGGGAGCTGTTCCCTTGCCTAAACCCTTTAGCTCCTAATTAGCAGCCGCAGCCACATCCACAGCCATTGTTAGCTGAGCTAGTGCCATTGTTGCAGAAGAAGAGAAGGATTAAGATAATCCAGATACAGCTACAGCCATTGCTGTCGCCACATCCATTTCCGCCAAAGAAACCACCATCATTTCCACCACAGCAGAAGAGGAGAAGGAGAATGATGATAATGCAAGAGCATCCGCCACCATTTCCACCCCAGTTAGAATTGAAAAGACCGCCACCGCAGCCGCAAGAAGTTGCTGATAAATCGCTCATAATAAAGCCTCCATATTTTTTGTATAGTTTATATTATTCATAGATATTGGAAATGTTAATAAAAAGTAAAATATTGATTAGAGGACTGATAAATGATAAGATAAATAAGCATTAGAATGATAAGATGAATTTGCAAGCTCCAAATAGAGGTGAAGCGAAATGTTTAAAAGATTTCAACGATTATTACTGAAGAATACATTTGCTGTAGTAGGACCTGCTATAGCTGTATTTTTCGTGCTTTCGGTTTTACTTCTTAGGTATCCGGTATTTGACAGTATAGAGAGTCAGGATATAACAGGCGTGGCAGATTACAATGGAAGGCTGAAGGTAATGTACGAGGCGGACACAAAGCTGGCCATATACCAGGCTAAGAATTTGTATTATTCCGGCTACGACTACCATATGGATGGGAAGCTAAAGGGAGCCTATTATTATTCTATAGAGAATGGTTATATGAGCTTTTATATTATAGAGACTACAAGCCCTGAGATGTTTATTCCTGAATACACCATAAAGGGTGAGATAATAAAGGATAGTATTTCGGTGAGTCATATTGTAAGTAAGCTTGCTGCAGCGGCAGGGGTGAAGGAGGAGATGGTTGAAAGCTACTACTCCAGTTATGTGATAAGTGAGCTGGATTATCCTCATGCTTATATCTCCCTGGTGTATGTGCTTTGTCTGTCGCCGGCCATAGTATGTGGCTTGATTATCCTGTATACCCTGTTGATAATAATCAATCCTGCCATGCACTCCCAGGCGGAGCAGCTCGCTAATTATGGAAATGTTAGGAAGGTTATTAAGGAGCTTAATTACGAGCTTAAGAATAAGCTTCTGTATAAGAAGGAAAATATATATATCACCCATAACTATATGGTTATAAGTCACCTGCTTAAGACTGAGGTAGTGAAGCTGGATATGGTTAGATATCTGTCTAAGAATATTACTGAGAAGAAGGTTGGCTTTAAGAAGGTTATAGAAGTGTACAGACTTACCATATCCAATCCGGGAATTCTATTTTATGAGGTGGATTTTGATAATGAGGAATTCATAGATGAGGTAGTAAAGCATATTAGAGGAATGTAAATGTTCCATATGCTCGCCAATTAAAAATACCTTGACTTAAACAGCTTACCTTGTTAGAATAAGTATTTGTAAAGTTTATAATTAAAGGCAATGATGGTGCAACAAGGATTAACAAGCTTTCCTACAGAGAGACAGGGTCTTGGCTGAAAGCCTTGTCAGAGATAAGCGTTAATCTCATTTTCACACCGGAGCTATATGCTTGAACACATGGTGGTGATGGCCACGCATAAGTAGGGTATATCGTTAGTGCACGTTACGCACATGAGAGTGCGATTTTATATAATCGAATCAGGGTGGTACCGCGGAAATCGAATTTCGTCCCTTTTGGAGCGAAAGGAAGGTTTCCTTTTTTATTGCCCGCAACAAAAATCTAGGAGGAAGAAAGATGAAAGAGAAACTTCAAAGTATTACACAGTCCACTCTTGCTAAGATTGAGGCAGCTACTGATGTTGCAGAGCTTAATGACATTAAGGTTGCAATTCTTGGTAAGAAGGGTGAGCTTACACAGGTGTTAAAGAGTATGAAGGATGTGGCACCTGAGGATAGACCAAAGGTTGGTCAGATGGTTAACGACGCTCGTCAGGAGATAGAGGCTAGCTTAGAGGCTAAGACTACTGCTATAACTAGAGCAGCAAGAGCTGAGAAGATGAAGAGAGAAACTATAGATGTAACACTTCCAGGTGTTAAGAAGATGGACGGACACAGACATCCAAATCAGATAGCTCTTGAGGATTTGGAGAGAGTATTTATCGGTATGGGCTACGAGGTTGTTGAGGGACCAGAGGTTGAGTACGATAAGTACAACTTCGAGCTTCTTAACATTCCTGCAAACCACCCTGCAAAGGATGAGCAGGATACCTTCTATATCAATAAGGAGATTCTTCTTAGAACTCAGACTTCACCTGTACAGGCAAGAATTATGGAGCAGGGTAAGCTTCCTATCAGAATTCTTTCTCCAGGTAGAGTATTTAGATCAGATGAGGTAGATGCAACACATTCACCTTCCTTCCATCAGGTAGAGGGACTTGTAATTGACAAGAATATAACTATGGCTGACCTTAAGGGTACACTTGATCAGTTTGCTAAGGAATTTTTCGGCGAGAAGACTAAAACTAAGTTTAGACCGCATCATTTCCCATTTACAGAGCCATCAGCAGAGGTTGACATAACTTGCTTCAAATGTGGCGGCAAGGGCTGTAGAGTATGTAAGGGAAGCGGCTGGATTGAGATTCTTGGCTGTGGTATGGTTCACCCACATGTACTTGAGATGTGTGGTATCGACCCTAACGAGTATTCAGGCTTTGCATTTGGTATCGGACTTGAGAGAGTAACACTTCTTAAGTACGAGATAGATGATATGAGACTTTTGTATGAGAATGACACTAGGTTCCTTAACCAGTTTTAGCGAAGCAAAGCAATGCACAGGTTGTTAAATATGCAGACCGGTAAGCTTGCTTACAACGGGATGTATATTTAACAAGCTGTATAGTGCGCGCACGTAAAACGACGAGCCGCAGGCTCGGAGTCCGCGTTGCTTTGTGTAATATATATAGAAAGGAAATAAGAATTATGAATACACCGATTTCATGGATTAAAGCATATGTTCCAGATTTGGACGTGGAGATAAATGAATTTGTAGACAAGATGACTCTGTCTGGCTCACATGTTGAGTGCTACGAGAAGAAGGACAAGAATCTTGAGAAGATAGTAGTAGGTAAGATTGAGACTATGGAGCAGCACCCAGACGCTGACAAGCTTGTGGTATGTCAGGTAAATATTGGTGCTGAGACTATTCAGATTGTAACCGGAGCTAAGAATGTTAAGGTGGGAGATGTAATACCAGTTGTTCTTGACGGTGGTAAGGTTGCAGCAGCTCATGGAGATAACAACGAGTATCCGGATGGAATTAAGATTAAGAAGGGTAAGCTTCGTGGTGTTGAGTCAAATGGTATGATGTGTGGTATCGAGGAGCTTGGCTCATCAAGAGACTTCTACCCAGAAGCACCAGAGGATGGAGTATATGTATTCCCAGAGGATTCTGGTGTTAAGCCTGGTGATGATGCAGTGGCGGCACTTGGTCTTAACGATGCAGTTGTGGAGTACGAGATTACTTCAAATAGAGTAGACTGCTTCTCTATGATTGGTATGGCAAGAGAGGTAGCAGCTACATTTGACAAGGAGTTTATTCCTCCTGTAGTGGAGGTAAAGGGCTCAGGCGGAAATGTAAATGACTATATCTCAGTAGAGGTTAAGGACCCAGACCTTTGTCCAAGATATGTAGCAAGAGTAGTTACAGATATTAAGATTGGACCATCACCTAAGTGGATGAGAGAGAGACTTGCAGCGCAGGGTATTCGTTCAATTAACAATTTGGTTGACATAACTAATTATGTTATGGAGGAGTACGGTCAGCCAATGCACGCATTTGACCTTGACACAATTGCTGGCAATAAGATAATTGTAAAGCGTGCTAATGATGGTGACAAGTTTGTTACTCTTGATGGTCAGGAGAGAACTTTAGACAGCGATGTTCTTATGATATGTGACGGTGAGAAGGAGGTTGCTATCGCAGGTATCATGGGTGGTGAAAACTCTATGGTAACTGATGATATTAAGACACTTCTCTTCGAGGCAGCCTGCTTCGACGGAACTAACATAAGACTTTCAACTAAGAGAATCGGTCTTAGCACAGATGCATCATCTAAGTTCGTTAAAGGACTTGATCCAAATCTTGCACTTGAGGCAATTAACAGAGCTTGTCAGCTTATTGAGGAGCTTGGCTGTGGTAAGGTTGTAGATGGTGTAGTTGACGCGTACGCTAACCCTGTATATGACAAGGAACTGCCATTTGAGCCAGAGAAGATGAACAACCTTCTTGGTACAGATGTAAGTGCTGAGCAGATGCTTAAGTACTTTGACAAGCTTGGTCTTAAGTATGATGCAAAGTCAAATATGCTTACTATACCTACATTTAGACAGGACCTTAACTGTATGGCAGACTTAGCAGAGGAGGTTGCCCGTTTCTACGGCTATGACAATATCCCTGTAACCCTTCCACACGGAGAGTCAACTGCAGGTAAGAAGAGCTATGCGGAAAGAATCAATGATGTGGCTAGAAATATCTGTGAAGCAAATGGCTTCTCAGGTGCTATGTGCTACTCATTTGAAAGTCCAAAGGTGTTCGATAAGCTTCTTATACCAGAGGATTCAGCTTATAGACAGGCTATCGAGATTATGAACCCACTTGGAGAGGACTTCTCTATTATGAGAACTATCTCCTTAAATGGTCTTCTTACATCTCTTGCAACTAACTATAACAGAAAGAATAAGGATGCAAGACTTTACGAGCTTGCAAATATCTATATACCTAAGGCACTTCCACTTACTGAGCTTCCTGATGAGAAGATGAAGCTTACTATGGGAATGTACGGTGCAGGTGACTTCTTCACTATGAAGGGAGTTATTGAGGAGTTATGCGAGAAGCTTGGCTTTGGCAAGGATTGCGTATACGAGCCAACAACTGAGCATCCATTCCTCCATCCGGGTCGTCAGGCTAACATTAAGAAGGGTAACCTTAACATTGGTTACTTAGGACAGCTTCACCCAGAGGTTGGTGACAACTACAAGATTAAGGCTGATGTATATGTGGCAGTTATCGATATGGCTACAGTGACTATGCTTTCTACATTTGACAGAAAGTATGAGGGTATCGCTAAGTTCCCTGGCATGACCAGAGACTTAAGCCTTGTAGTAGATAAGTCTATCTTCGTAGGTCAGATTGAGGCGGTTATTAAGAAATGTGGTGGTAAGCTGTTAGAATCCTACAAGCTCTTTGATGTATACGAGGGCGAGCAGGTGGCAGCAGGTAAGAAGTCAGTTGCTTACACCATGACATTTAGAGCAAAGGATAGAACTCTTGAGGATAGTGAGGTAAGTGCTATCATCGATAAGCTTCTTAAGGAGCTTGGTAAGATGGGAATTGAAATTAGAGCGTAAGTTTTATATAATTACCTGGTGGTGCTTTGTTGCATCATCAGGTAATTATGTATTGGAGAACAATTATGAAATTAAGTGATTTTTATTATGATTTACCGGAAGAACTAATAGCTCAGGACCCACTTCTTAAGAGAAGTGATTCTAGGCTGATGGTTCTTAATAGGGAAGATGATTCTATAGCTCATAAGCATTTTAGAGATATAACTGAATATATCAAGCCGGGAGACTGCCTGGTTATAAATGATACCAAGGTGCTTCCAGCCAGACTTATAGGTTCCAAGGAGGAAACCGGGGCATCCATAGAGGTGCTTCTTCTTAAGCGCCATGATGATAAGACCTGGGAGACCCTTGTTAAGCCGGGAAAGAAGGCCAGACCGGGAGCTAGAATTAGCTTTGGTGAGGGCAAGCTTATAGGTGAGGTTGTAGATGTGGTTGAAGAGGGAAATCGTCTGGTGCGATTTGAGTATGAGGGAATATTTGAAGAGGTTCTTGATGAACTAGGTCAGATGCCACTTCCACCATACATAACACATCATCTGGAGGATAAGAACAGATATCAGACAGTATACGCTAAGCACACCGGTTCAGCGGCTGCACCTACGGCAGGACTTCATTTTACAGATGAGCTTCTTGAAAGCTTGCAGTCTATGGGAGTAAAGATAGCCAGAGTAACACTTCATGTGGGTCTGGGTACATTTCGACCAGTTAAGGTGGAGAATATTCTAGAGCATCACATGCACAGCGAGTTTTATATGATAGATGAAGAGGCTGCCAATACTATCAATGAAACTAAGAAAAATGGTGGTAAAATAATATCAGTAGGAACCACCAGCACCAGAACTCTGGAGACTGCGGCAGCAGAGGATGGTACAATTAAGGCATGTAGTGGTTGGACAGAGATATTTATCTACCCGGGATATAAATTCAAATGTGTGGATAGGCTAATTACTAATTTCCATCTTCCAGAGTCAACACTTCTAATGCTGGTATCAGCTCTCTATGACAGGGAAAAGGTGTTAGAAGCATACAAGGTTGCAGTGGAGGAAAGGTATAGATTTTTCTCCTTTGGAGATGCTATGTTTATATTATAGCTTCAATTGCAAGTGATAGGTGAATGACAGATGAACCTAACAGGTCTATTTTTGTGAAAAATAGGTCACCAAAAGGTAAATAGTGGAAATTTTTTTAAAAAGTATATGTTGTAGAAAAAACACATATTATATTATAATTGAATATATGAATTTAGGAGGAGAGTATGAAGAACTTAAAAGAAGGTTTAGCTTTATTAAAATTCAATCTCTCCTCTATTGTTTTGTTCGAGGTAATGCATAAGATTATCTCTACGGCAATACTTGCGCCTATAGTATATGCTATACTTAATTTTTCTATAGACATAGCAGGACTTAACTATTTGTATTCAGGAACTATGATGCTTTATTTTACTAAGCCATCCACCTATGCCTGTTTCTTCGTAATAGTTATGATACTTGCTATGTTCTTTTTGGTTAACATCTGTGGAGTAATAACTGCCATAGATTACTCCAAGAGAGGGGAGAAGACCAATCCTCTTTTGCTGCTGATAAAGGGACTTTTCAATGCTCTTAGAGTTGTAAGCCCAAAGAATATGGGAATTATATTCTATGTATTGGCAGTTCTACCGGTAACATTTTCTGTTATGATATCCGGTTCTTTGTTCGGTATTCAGCTACCGGAATTCTTCAGACAGTTTGTAAAGATGAATGACAGAGCCATAGCTATAGCTCTTATAATTTATGTAATAATCTGTATTATCACTGTGTTTAGAATATTCGCATTAAATTACTATACCTTACACAAATTTAACTTCCGTCAGGCAGTAGTATTAAGTAAGAGGGTTATGAAGCACCATGCTGTGGGAGTGTTTCTAGGAGTAATATTCCTTAATATAGCGCTGATTGGAATAATGTTCTTAGTTGAGGCAGTATTTTCACTTGCCGCAACAGGTGTGCTATCAAAATTCATAAGCTCTAAGGCATTAAGCTTTGGCGTGGATATAGCTGCGGAGGTTATATTCTTTGTGGTTTACATAACATTCTCGATTGTGTCAACACCACTTATTTACTCATACATTTGCGCCTGCTTCTATAGATACGAGGAGGAGTGCGACCATGAGGAGGTTTCCGAAAGACGCAGGGAGCGTTTAGAGGACATAGAGGAGAACCTAAAGGAGAATGCAGGTAAAACAAGAAAACGCAACAGTATTGCCTATGGCGCTATCCTTGTATTCGGTATTCTCTTGAATGGCTTTTATATCTACCTAAGTATAAATGATAAGGTAGAGATTGATATGTATTATTCCACCAGAGCACTTGTTACTGCTCACAGAGGAGATAGCAAGCATGCTCCGGAGAACACCATGGCGGCCATAAGACTGGCTATGGAGAATCAGGCAGATATAATCGAGATTGATGTAAGACAGACCAGAGACGGAGTGCTGGTTTTGATGCATGATGAGTCCCTTCTTCGTACTACAGGGGTGGATAAGCTGATTGGTGAGGTGGATTATGAATTCGCGTCTATGCTAGACCCGGGCAGTGACTTCTCTCAGGAATATGCAGGGGAGAAGATTCCTACCCTAAGAGAGGTCATAGAATTTGGCAAGGAAAATGATTTGTTCTACAACATAGAGCTAAAGCCGGAGGACTACTATGATGGATATGTAGAAAATATAGTTGCACTTATAGAGGAGTATGAATTCCAGGATAACTGCGTGGTGGCATCAGCCAACCAGGATGCTCTTAGGAAGGTGAAGATACTTAACCCGGATATTAAGACCATATGCATACTTCATGTGGTATACGGAAACTTCCAGGATATGGAGTTCGTAGACGGTTATAGTATAAGACATAATTTCGTTAACAAGGATCTGGTAAAGAAGATACACGGCTTCGGTAAGGAAATATATGTGTGGACAGTAAATAGCGAAACAACCATTAAACGACTTCTCCTGCTGGATGTGGATAGTATTATTACTGATGTGCCTTATGAAGCAAAGGAGATAATATATAAGGCAAATGAGTCCCTGTTTACTGACTGGCTGGGAAGGCTGATAGAGGAGTATTAGAGGGAAGAGGAACGGATGTAGTACAGTAAAAATAGGTGGAGGAATTTTACGATATGATAAAAGTATGCGTGTGCGATGATGATGTAACAATTGTAGATAGGATATGTTCTGTGATAGATGGTATATCAAAACAGAATAACATTATAACTAAGGTAGATATGTTCTATGACGGAGCTACACTTCTTAGGAATCTAGAGAAAAATAATTCATATTATGATGTGTTATTCCTAGATATAGAGATGGAGAATATGGATGGTATAGAGACAGCAAGGCAGCTCAGACTAAGGGATGAGCGAGCGTATATAATCTATGTGTCTAGCCATGAGAATTATGCTATAGAGACATTCTCTGTGAGACCATATCAATTTGTCATAAAGCCTTTTGAGGATAAGGTAATAGAGAAGCATTTTATTGATGTGTACGAGAAGATATTGTCTAATGATGAGAGCTATGATTTTAAGCATAAAGGGACATATTATAAGGTGTTGCTTAAGGATGTAAAGTATTTTGAAAGTAAAAATAGGAGCATTGATATTCATATGGAAGATGGTACAGTTTATGAATATTATGATATTCTAGATAAAGTTGAAAAGAAGCTTTGTAACACAAAGATGGATTTTTTGAGAATACATAAATCTATATTAGTGAACTCGAGGTATATAGCAAAAAAACGATATGACCATGTTGAGCTTATGAATGGTGAAAAACTAATGATAAGTCAAACCAAACGAGGAGAGATTAATGAATACTATATGAGAAAAGCTGAGGAAGTGATGAGAAATGGAATTAATAATTAATATTATATTAGGGTTATTATTAGCATATATAGTTTATGAATATTACAGGACATTTTTTGATGTTCGTAAGGACTCTATGATATCAACAATTGTTTTGAGTGCATTTGTTCTCTGGCAACTAATATCTATGCCTATATTTTTTGATATACATTCCACGGTAAGGGCTATATTAGGCACAGGATTTATTTTTGTAGTAGGAATATGCTTTTTGGGTTCAGCAGTGGGAAAAATTGTATTTGCAATCATTTA
>JAZPXZ010000066.1:0-3582 GCA_045543915.1 Wujia sp. | reverse complement strand
ATATATTTGTTAGTAGCAAGCTTATATAAGAAATATGCAGTATCACTAAATATTACACCATCTGGTATATATCCCTGATCATCCTTCTTGCCGGAAACAAGAAGACATGAATCGAAAATATTTTCCTTCATGCATAATCTGTGAGTTGTGCTCTCAGATATAAATCCATCCGGTTTATCCATGATTCTCATTAGGTAGTCAACTTCCTTAAGGGTTGCACAACCATTAGCATTAAGAAGTGTAACTATTGCCGGGTCATCGCTAATTGCCTTAACACCAAAATGACAATCAGGCATAAGAAGACAACCACCGATTCTAAAGTTCTGCCACTTCTTAACCTTTGCCAAGGCTTTAATATTATATGTAACATCTGCCAGAATACCACTACCTGTACCACCAGCAACACTTGTTACAATAATAACATCCAACTTTCCTGTTGCAGAACGCTCGTAGCACTCCTTAACTCTGTCGAATAGCAATATTCTCATATCCTCATATGCATTAGAAAACATAAGTCTACCAATCTGACGATTACCATTAGTACCCTCTCTTCCTAAAGTAATATTAGGAAACTCAGGTCTCATCCAATTTGCTAGATTAGGATGAACCGGATTATTCTGAATACCATTCTCCAAAACAGTATCAATATTAGGTCTATATATACTAATTATCTCAAGTGCATTAAGACCAATGCCATCCTTACTGTCCTCTATCATCTGTTCCATCGCAGGAATATCTGAATCAATATTAATAAAGTTAATATTATCTTCTGGTTTAATTTGATCCATAAGCATTCCTTTAAGATTACTTACAACTCTTCCACCGGCACCACCCAAGCCGATCACAAGGAAATCCTTATTAAATTTATTACCATCCTCTTCTTTACCAAATATTCTAATATCTTTGAGTCTGGCAAACTCTTCCTTTTGCGTATCAATAAGTATCATATACCTTATCCTCCCCTAATTCTTGCGGAAATCAGTAAGTTCAAGTCCTTCATTATGTTCTAGTAGAATTCTGATTGACCACTCATTTGCAAACAATAACAGTGGATTATCTTTCATATCCTTAACCTTTTTACAGTCACTTATTCTGCTAAGTTTATTCAAATCTGTAGCTGGATCTTTAACCCATCTAATGTAATTATAAGGCAGTGGCTCCATACGAACCTCACAACCATATTCATTCTCTAGTCTATATTTCAAAACATCAAATTGAAGAACACCAACAACTCCAACTATTATTTCCGACATACCAAGTAGATAATCCTGGAATATCTGTATAGCACCCTCCTGAGCAATCTGAGATACACCCTTCATGAACTGCTTCTTCTTCATAGAATCAACAGGAACAAGTCTACAAAAATGTTCTGGTGCAAAAGTCGGTATTCCCTCATATTCAAACTTTTTGCCAGGAACCGTTATTGTATCTCCTATAGAAAATAGTCCAGGATCAAATATTCCAATTACATCCCCTGCGTAAGCTTCATCTATAATCTTTCTATCCTGTGCCATAATCTGCTGTGGCTGAGAAAGCTTCATCTTACGTTTACTTTGAACATGATATACATCCTTAGTGGCATCAAACTTTCCTGAACAAATTCTCATAAAAGCAATTCTATCGTGGTGAGCTTTATTCATATTAGCCTGTATCTTAAATACAAAGCCTGAGAAGAAATCATTCATAGGATCAATGGCGCCCTCATTAGATTCTCTCGGAAGTGGTGACTGAGTCATCTTTAGGAAATGCTCCAAAAATGTCTCAATACCAAAGGTTGTAAGTGCGGAACCAAAGAATACAGGTGACAATTCGCCTTTATCAACAAGCTCTTGATTAAATTCGTCAGAAGCTCCATCCAAAAGCTCAACCTCTTCCATGAGCTGATTATAAAGCTCTTCTCCTACCTGTTCCTTAAGCTTAGGGTCATCTACACTATATTCCTCCTTAGCAGCACTCTTGGATCCACCCACAGAAACCGCCTTAAACATAGACACATTCTTTGTCTCTCTATCATATACACCCTTAAACCTTTTACCTGAGCCAATAGGCCAATTAATCGGACAGGTTCTAATACCAAGTACACTTTCTATCTCATCAAGAAGTTCGAACGAGTCTCTTGCTTCAAGATCCATCTTGTTAATAAATGTAAATATAGGAATATGTCTCATAACACATACCTTAAAAAGCTTAATAGTCTGTGCCTCAACACCCTTAGATGCATCTATAACCATTACTGCTGAATCTGCAGCCATAAGTGTTCTATAGGTATCCTCCGAGAAATCCTGATGTCCAGGAGTATCAAGAATATTAATACAATAGCCATCATAGTTAAACTGTAATACAGATGATGTAACTGATATACCTCTATCCTTCTCAATCTGCATCCAGTCTGATACAGCATATTTTGAATTAGCTTTACCTTTTACAGAGCCTGCAGTGTTAATAGCTCCACCATAGAGAAGAAACTTCTCAGTAAGTGTTGTCTTACCTGCATCCGGATGTGATATTATAGCAAATGTTCTTCTTCTTTCAATTTCTTTTCTTAATTGATCTGACATAATGTCCTCCAAGCAAATATATTAGTATATGTCAAGACATAATTTGACCATTTTTAAACATATATAGTTTATTATATCCTTTATTTATATTTTTCTCAATAGAATAAATAAAAAAATCCGAATAAGATAGGCGAAATATTATCGCATATTTACTCGGATCAATAAATAATCAATTTAATATAAATTATTAATACGCTATTTATTATATTATAAAAATAATTCCAAAATCAAAACTATAAAGCAACAGGAAACCGCTGTCTTAAACAAATCAAACCCAAACCACGCAACTACAATACCTATAATCAATGCTGCTACGCCTGATATGGTGCTTTGTGTAGCATTAACAATAGCAGGAAATGTCATAACAGCCAAAGTAACATATGGTACATAGTATAAAAAAGATTGCAAAAATCTATTATTAATCTGCCCTTTAATTAAAGTAAGAGGCAGAACTCTAATAGCATAGGTTACTACTGCCATTATTAATATGTATATATAATTATTCATCTTCTGCTTCCTCCTTTGTTGGTACAGGGAATATCAATGCGGCAGCAGACGCTATAACCACCGTAAGTATAATGGTTCTTGTTCCTTCTGACATGGCACTGACAACTGGTAAAGTGGACGCAAGAAAACTAAGCACAAAGGATATTGTAATCAATCCTGCTACTATCTTACTCTTTCTAGCCGGTGGAATAATAACGGCCAAAAACATACCATAAAGTGCAACACTAAAAGCACTAACAAGTCTAACAGGTAACATATTTCCAGCTATAACTCCAAGCATAGTTCCAATTCCCCATGCAGGAGAAGCAATAAGTGCTGCTCCATAAGAATAATATGGATTTAAGTATCCTGGTCTTGCTATCGCTATGCCAAACAATTCATCAGTCACATGAAAAGCCATAGTAAATCTATGAAAGAATGGCATCTTAGGGTCAAGTCTCTGACTCATAGCACAGCTCATAAGCATATACCGGGCATTTGCAACTAATGTAGCTAGAGCAATCTCCAAATAAGCAGC
>JAZPXZ010000065.1:0-20529 GCA_045543915.1 Wujia sp. | reverse complement strand
CCAATACCGTATATTGTATTTACAGTTATTATGATCGTAGCTGAAATATTTATATATAAGTGGTTTATAAAGTTTAATAAGGAGCAGACTTTGTCCTATGAGATTATCCTTGGGGAATGTGAGAAGAAGGACATAACAATAACTGAATATGTAGAACAGATGGAATAGAGAATAACATCCTTCACTTAGTGCAGTGGAGGATGTTTGTTTTTTATGATAAAATATTTTTTAGGTGTTTAAGGAATTTTTAATAATTTATATATTATTATTCAAGCAGATAGATTAAGAAGGAGGCAAATTATGAATTTTAAGATTTTAAAAAGAAGCTTAAAAAGTAAGAAAACCATTAATTTTATACTGCTTGTTTTTATTATGTTGGCAGCTATGTTTATAGCAGGTAGTGTGAATAATCTTATTCTTATAACAGGTGGTTTAGATTCCTACTTTGAGAAGGCTTGCGTAGATGATTATGTAATTGTAGGAAATTTAGGTGGTAGTAGGGACAATCCTCTAGACGCACATCTTATGATGGATGAATATTTGTCTAACAATGAATTTGTTGATGATTATACAGTGGATGACATAGTATTCGGTGGCTCAAGTCAGATAAAAAAAGAGGATGGAACAGAGCTTACTTTAAACGGTACAGTACTAATTTCATCATTTGACAGTAAGCAGCAAAAATTCTTTGATCAGAATAATAAAGAGATAACTATTGTAGAGGATGGATATATATATCTTACTAGGAAAGAATTTGAAGAAAATCAATGTGAGATAGGTGATATTATTTGCTTTCATATGTCAGATGGTTCAGTTATGAAGCTTAGAATAGCCGGTATCTCAAAGGATGCTTGCTTTGGTGCAGATATGATGGGTTCTCATAGATTTATAATAAGCCCAAATGATATGGATAAGCTTCTTTCTGATGAGAGCTTCACATATAGTAGGATATATTCTATTGAACTAAATGATGTGGATGGGTTTATAGATGCCTTTTCAAAGGAAGATATACCAATGGTATTTGGTGACAGCATAGACACATTTAAGATTACTTACATAATGGACATGATTATAGCTGGTGTATTTATACTTGCATCTTTACTTTTAGTTATTATATCTATAGTAATACTTAGATTTGCCATAGTATTCACCGTTAATGAGGACTATAAGGAAATTGGCGTCATGAAAGCTATTGGCATAAGTGATGTAGGAATTAGAAAATTATATGTTGTGAAATATATGTTAATTTCTATAGTTGGAGCTTTGATTGGTTTTGGTCTAAGTATTCCATTTTCTAATGCATTAATTAAGTCAGCCATGAGAAATATGGTTATAGACAATGGTGGAAGTAATATATTAATGCAGCTTGTAATAAGTATTGTGGTGGCAGTTGTGGTAATTCTTTTTGCTTATCTTAGTACGGCTAGGATTAAAAAAATGACTCCTATGGATGCTATTAGAAGCGGCAATAATGGTGAAAGATTTAAGCGAAAGGGATTTATTAAGTTAAATAAGACTAAGAAGAATACAACTACATTTATGGCTTTTAATGATGTTTTCTGTGAATTAAAAAAGTATCTTATATTGCTTTTTGCAACTATAGTAGGTGTATGGATGGTGGTAATGCCTATTAATACAATTAATACCTTGCGTTCAGAGAAAATCGCAGCTTGGTTTGGAACAATAGCAACGGATGTATTTGTTACAAATGAGGTTGAATTCAATGAAGTAATAGCAACAGGTGATAAGCAGGGATATTATGATTTGCTGGCGGAAACAGAGGCTCTTATTGAAGAAAATGGCTATGAAGTTGAAGATGCATCTATGGAAGTTGGTTGGCAGGGGATTAAAGTGACTTATGGAGAAAAGACTACTAAAACCATGGCATTGCAGGGATTAGGAAATGACACAGATGAATATACGTATTCAAAAGGAACAGCTCCTAAGTATGAAAATGAAATAGCTATGACTCATGTAGTGGCAGATAGACTTGGAGTTAATATTGGAGACACTGTCTTTGTGTCAGTTAATGGAGAGAATTTACCATTTGTTGTTACAGCTATATACCAGTCTATGAATAATATGGGAGAAGGAATCAGATTAACAGAAGCAGCAATGATGGATTATGCATCAGTTTCTCTTTGCTTTGGAGCACAGTATAACTTTGTAGAGGATTTAACTGAAGAAGAAAAAGAGCAGGCTTTAGATAAGCTTCAGGAAAATATGCCAGGTTATACAGTTCAAAGTTTCGTAGAATTTCAAGATAGTTCCATAGGTGGAATCTCAGATATGTTAGTTCCTATCAAGTATGCAATGCTTGCTGTAGTAATCATAGTAAACATACTTATTGTAATGCTTATGCAGAAAATGTTTCTAGTTCGAGAACGAGGAGAGATGGCAATGCTTAAATCAATAGGATTTTCTAATGGGAAAATAATAAGCTGGCAGACCAAAAGAATTGCCATAGTACTATTCCTTGGAGTAGTCCTTGGAACACTTACTGGAACACCTTTCTCACAGCTTACATCAGGTCAGGTGTTTAAGATGATGGGGGCAAGCAAGATAGAGTTTGACATTAATTATCTTGAGGTATATGTAATATACCCACTGGTAATATTTGCAGCATCAGTGCTGATGTGTATGATTACAATGCTTAGTGTTAGAAAGATAACTGTAAATGATATGAATGAGATTGAGTAAGGTTATGATATAGGAGGAACATAATATGGCAACAGCATTAAAGGTAACAGATCTTTGTAAAACATATATAACTAATAAGAGACAGAACAATGTGCTTAAGAACATTAATTTTCAGATAGAAGAGGGGGAGATGGTGGCTATTATGGGACCATCTGGTTCAGGTAAATCCACTCTTTTATACAGCGTATCAGGTATGGATAGAGCAACAGCAGGCACTGTAGTCCTTGGAGATATGGAGATTACAAACCTAAGTGAAAAAGACTTAGCAGAGGCAAGACTTAAATATATGGGCTTTATATTCCAGCAGATGCATATGCTTAAAAACCTTTCAGTTATGGACAACATTATCCTACCTGCCTATGAGGCAACTAAGGACTCCGATGAGAGAAAAAAGATTGATGATAACTGCAAGAAGCTTATGCATAGATTAGAGATATCAGAGATTGCAGATAATGATATTACTGAGGTATCTGGTGGACAGCTTCAGCGTGCATGCATCTGTAGAAGTCTTATTAACAATCCTAAGATTATATTTGCAGATGAGCCAACAGGAGCCCTTAATAGAAGTGCATCAGATGAGGTTATGAGCATTCTAAACTCTCTTAATGATGATGGAACAACTATGATGATTGTAACTCACGATATGAAGGTTGCTGCAAAATGTAGCAAGGTGATGTACATAGTTGACGGAAACATCAAGGGAGAGCTTGAACTTGGAAAACTTAGTGCTTCTGAAGAAGGTACTATAAAAGATGTGAAGACAGTAGTAAAGGAACGCGAGAAAAAAATCAACAACTGGCTATCTGATATGGGCTGGTAAAATATCAAACAGGGCTGTGCCAATAAACTTCATTCCGGCCGCGACAGGGTTGGGCTGAGCTGACCATTTTAAGTGTCAGCGATGCCCAATCCCTAGGCAGGCCGGCCAAGGAGAATATTGCACAGCCCTTATGAAGTTTTTAAGTAGTTTATTATGGAATAAAAGGTACTTATGTAGTATAATTTTAGCAAATAGTTTGACACTTTGGGAGGGAATCTTATGAAGAAATTTAAAATTACATTTAACGCACCCGTGGTACTTATATTTTCCATAATATGCTTAATTGCAACCATACTTGGAATGATTACAGGTGATGCCAGTACAAGAGCATTGTTTATGACATATCATTCATCACTGGCAAATCCCATGACCTATGTAAGAATGTTTACTCATGTATTCGGACATGCCAATTGGTCACATTTTATGGGTAATATAGCATATATCCTGCTTCTTGGACCACTTCTTGAGGAGAAGTATGGTGCCAAGGATTTGATAGAGGTTATAGCACTTACAGGACTTATAACAGGAATACTTAACTATATATTCTTTCCTAATATAGCTTTATGTGGAGCAAGTGGTGTGGTATTCGCATTTATACTTCTTTCATCCTTTACAAGCTTTAAGCAGGGCGAGATTCCGCTTACATTTATACTTATTGCAGTTATATACATTGGACAGGAAATCTACAGAGGTATTGCTATAGAGGATAATGTGTCTAACCTAGCACACGTACTTGGTGGTATCGTGGGAAGTATCGCAGGATATGTAGGAAATAAGAGTGATAAGGCTGCTGCCTAGTTTGAAATCATAGATAGTATGAATTGATTAAGAGGTAAATATGACAGGATTATACCAACACTACAAAGGGAATAAATACAAGGTTATAGGAATTGCTAAACACAGCGAAACTTTAGAGGAGATGGTGGTCTACCAGGCACAGTATGGGGATTTTGGTATTTGGGTTAGACCTAAGGATATGTTCTTCGAGGATGTTGAGATTGATGGGGAAATTGTGCCAAGATTTAAGCGTCTAGATGATTAATGTTAGCATTCTTTGTTGATATAAGGAGAAAGTGATGAGGTCAAGAAGAGTAACATATTTTATTATAACAATAATTTTATTAATAATTGAAGTTCTGATTGCCTTATTCGTCCACGATAGCTTTGTACGACCATATGTGGGAGATGTATTGGTTGTGGCGGTGATTTATACATTTATTCGTATATTTATACCGAATAAAGTTAAATTGTTACCGTTGTACATTTTCTTGTTCAGTGCATTCGTGGAATTAATGCAGTATATTAATATTGTGAAGCTGTTAGGATTGCAGGATAATAAATTTTTCAGTGTACTAGTAGGAACTACCTTTGATATAAAGGATATTATATGCTATGGGGTCGGTTGTTTGTTCATAGCAATTGGTAGTAAGCTGTATGCGTTAGTGAATGGAGAGCAAAATGGGGAACAAAACATTAAGTAAGCCATGGAAAATATTTGGGTACATAATACTTGTAGTAATAGCTGTTCTTATAGTCTTTGATGCAACCGTATGGATTGTGTATAAGATACAGTGGAATAAGTATTCGGAGAATTATAGGGAGGCTAGAGAAGCCGGATATCCTGATAGCTATGATATATGTACCAGACAGGGGAATATAGAAATAGATGGTAGGGAATATCTTCTATTTGAGGCACATCGAGAGGTTTGGTTAGATGGGGACTACTATGAGAATTTGATAGTTTCTATGGATGATGAATATGTGGATAAATACCCTGATAGCAAAGATAATCTAGAAATTTTTGCTAAAACGCTAGAATATGTGGATCATACTAACCAAGAGAGATACACACTTATTGATGTGTATAGAATTGATTTGTGTAGACAACGTATATCGGGAGATTGGGCCTTTAGAGCATTAGGTATAACAATCATAGCAGTTCCTATTATTTTGGTAGCAGGAGTAGTGTGGTTAGTAGGCTTTATATTACATAAAAGGAAGGTAAAAAATGGCGGATATAATAGTAGTAGAGGATAATGAGGAAATAGGAGGTCTCCTGCAAGACTTCCTCATGGCAGAAGGATATGATGCATACCTTGCAACCTCAGGAGAAGAGGGCTTAGAGGTTTTCGAAGAAGAGGATGCAAAGCTTTTTATCCTTGATATAATGCTTCCTGGTATGGATGGGTTTGCGGTATGTGGCAAGATAAGGGAGAAGGGAAATACTCCAATTATCATAGTAAGTGCCAAGGATAGTAAGGAAGACAAGCTTAATGGAATTCTCCTTGGAGCTGATGATTATATAGAAAAGCCTTATGATATAGATATCTTACTGGCTAAGGTAAATGGAATCTTCAAGAGAAGATATTCCACCGACGAGATAGTATGTGGTGATATTAAGCTAGATAAGATAGGACACAGAGTATATAAGAATGGGGAAGAGAAGTCTCTTAATGCTAAGGAATATGCCCTACTTTTATATCTTATGGAGAATAAAGATAAGGTGATTTCTAAGGATGAGCTTTTTAATAAGATATGGGGCTTTGACAGCGATAGTGAGCCACAGACTCTCACAGTACATATTAAGTGGCTTAGAGAAAAATTGGAGGATGATCCTAAGAAGCCTGTGCACATACAGACAGTATGGGGCGTGGGATATAGATTTTGTTAATAAAGGTATGTTATATGAAAAAGATAGACAGATTGTTTATAATTGGAATAATTGTTTTTATAGCATGTATAGTGTCTCTAAATGTAATAGTTCACCATTATGATTTTTCGGACAATAGCAGAGAACACAAGGTTGCGCTAAATCGTGTGGAGCAGGCTATAAAAGCTTTTGAAAAGACAGATAACAGGGCTCCTGATTCCCTTGAGGAGATTTATTTGGTTTGCAGAATGGAACCCTATGATTGTTTGACGGGCTTAGAATCAATACAAATAGATGAAACGGGAGCATCAATAAGAGACTTAGTTGAACATGAAAATGAAGACTACTATATTGTGGCAACAGATAGATATATTTATAAGATTACATATATTCCTACAAGCTCAGATAATAATAAGGTTTTGCTGTTCCTAAATATTGTGCTTGCAATTGTAGGAGTAGTATTGCTGTGTATATATCTATACCTTAGGAATAATATTATAAAACCATTTTATGAATTCTCTGAGCTTCCTTATGAGCTTGCGAAGGGTAATATGAATAAGCCTCTAGAGGAGTCTAAGAATAAGTATTTTGGCCGATTTATCTGGGGTATGAATATGCTTAGGGAAAACCTTGAGGAGAGTAAGGCTAGGGAATTAGAGGTTCAGCGTGATAAGAAGATGCTTCTGCTTTCCTTGTCCCACGATATTAAAACTCCACTTAATGCCATATCCTTATATGCTAAGGCAATCAGCAAAAATCTCTACAAGGATGAAAATAGAAAGAAAGAGGTTGCTGACAACATAAATCTTAAGGTGGATGAGATAGAAAGCTATATATCTGACATTGTAAAGGCATCCAGCGAAGATTTCCTTACCTTTGAGGTTAATAATACAGAGGTTTATACAGGTGAGGTATTAAGCTTTATAGATGATTATTATAGGGATAAAACTGCCATCAATAATATAGATTTTACCATTGCTGACTATAAGAATTGTCTTGTAAATGGTGACAAGGATAGACTTATAGAGGTAATTCAGAATATTGTGGAGAATGCTATCAAATACGGCGATGGCAGAAGAATATGGATTGAGACTACAAAGGATTCAGAGGAATATGTTATAAGCATTAGTAATACAGGCTGTAAATTGCCGGATAATGAGCTTAGCCATTTGTTTGACAGCTTTTTTAGAGGGACCAATGTTGAGAATAAAAATGGTAGTGGTCTGGGATTATACATTTGTAGACAACTTATGCACCTAATGGAGGGTGAGGTTTTAGCTGGAATTATATCTGAAGCTGATGAAAGAATTATGGAGCTTAAGATAATACTAAAACTAATATAGATAAATCAAGAGGTATAAACCTGAGTTTATACCTCTTGATTTTTGTAATATTTAAGCTCGGTTTCCATAGCATTAAGTAACTGAGACATTTCTTGTAGCTGTAGATCTTTTGCCTGTAATTCCCTGTCTTTGTTTTGTAATTCAAGATCCTTATGTTGTAACTCTTCGTCCTTTCGAAGTAGCTCTTGATCTTTATTTCTAATTTCTTGTTCTCTTGATTTGATATCATTAATTAACGCGTCAATATTAATATCTGTATGACTTGTAGCGTTTTCGTACATAGGGTTAATCCTCCTTTTTTTGGATTGTTAATATGATTATACCATAGTGAAGATGATAGTACAATTTATCCATTAATCAAAAACTTTTAAAATAAGGATAAATGTTGTATAATCCAAGTTGTATTATTTTACAATATTTTTGGAGAGAATGAAATAGTGGATAAATTAATGAATAAAAACAATTCATATAGTCTAAGAATGGTAATTGCATTAATACTGAGTTTTTGCATGATAGCTTTATACACTCAGCCGGTTTACGCAACAGAAGATATGACAACTCCAGTGGAAAGCTTTGGTGAAGAGGGAGAACAGCAGGAGTTGGAGCATCTTTTGCTTGCAAAGCTTGTATATGATTATCTGGATGGCTATGAGGGAAAGACGGTAGAGGAATATTTGAACGATAACCAAGAGTTGTATTCAGGTGAGATATGGGAGAACTCAGGTATTACCTATATTGGACTTTATGGCATTGTAATCGGAGATTGGGAGATATATGATATCTGTAATCATAATACTACTTCAGGATTTTATGCAGTTGCTTTTAAGAATGACGATAGAGTTATAATTGCATTTCGAGGCAGTGAGATGTTTACTGAGGAATTTGCCTTAGACGAAAGTAATGATTGGACAGGAACTGACTTTAAGTTTGCTTTATTTAATGAGCTAAGTACCCAGTTTGATGATGCAGATGCATTCTACAAATTGGTGGTAAAAGCGCTGGCTAAGGAAGGAATTAAAGAGAGTGATATTAACATTACTCTTACCGGTCACTCCCTAGGTGGTGCCTTATGTGCATATGAGTCACTTATAAGTGGTAAATTTGGTTATGCTTTTGACGGTGCCTGTGGTCATATTATAGATTTGACATATTATTACGGATACTTGGATATAGATAATTTTACAGGTACAGATGATGCTGAAAATATATTGTTCTGTAATTATACAGATGTTGAAGGATATGGGGTTGCGGATTTGATACAACATACATATGCAGATTATATGTACCAGGTTGACAGAGAAACCAATTTAGATGGTTTAAATGAATATACTCTTATCCCTAAGACTGCAGATGCAGGCTCTCATATAATTTGGTCTACGCTTCAGGCTGATAATGGTACTGTAACATTTACAAATACCGTAAATACATATGAACCATACGGTCCTGTGTACCTGGATATAACCAAGAATGTTATTGAAGCTGGTATGGAGAATGTAAATTTTGATACACCATGGAATATAATAGACTATGAGAATATTGATTATGAGCAGCTGGCAGGAAGCTTAACAGGTTTAATAAAGAATGGTCGTGTTGTGTTATCCTCGTCCTACGGTGGAGTTGTTACTGCTTATGATGATGTGGGAGTTAACAGCGCATTTGATATAGATACAGTTATGTATGGTGGAAAGGGAGATGACCACCTTATAGGCTATGTGTCTAATGATGTGATTATAGCTGGTACAGGCACAGATACTCTAGATGGTAATCTAGGTGATGACACCTACATAATTGACAAGAATCCGGGAAATGTAACTACAGTAAGAGATATTGATGGAGATAAAACCACTATCATCCTTAGAAATACAAGTGTAAATAAGATTAAGGGATTAAGTGTTGACATTGATGGTCGCATAGGGCTAGGTGATAATCAATACATTGACCTTGATATAGCAACTAATCCACAGAATGTGTTGCTATATACATATAGTAATGGAAGGCTAAGAAGCTTAGGTACACTTGATGAATTAGGTGAAGATGATATAGAACGGATATATAAGGACGATTATTCTGTGGCATTTTCAGATAAGGGCAAAAGAATAGTGTTCCTTGAAGGTGTTGGAACATATAATGTTTATGATAATCAAGGGAATATGGTAGCCACTATAACTAATGATGTAGAGCATACCTCTGATATAGAGGATGCTTGTGATTCCACAGTTGAAGTAGCAGATTACCAGTTTGGAATGGCTTATATAGATACAAGCATTGTGAATCCAAGCTTATTTATAGTCATGGAGGATAGCTATGAATTAAATGTTGATACCTCCGATAAATGTAATCTTGCAATAGGGGTTATAGATGAGAACAATTCATTTGTGGGTTGTGACAGAAAGTATAGTATAAGATTTAGAGATTATGATGTAAAATTCAATCTGGTATCTGCATACGGTAGTGAACAGGGAGAGGTTGACTGGGTGGATACCTTAGTTGAGGGTATTAATATATTAGATCAATGGTTTGGAAATTAGGAGGAAAAATAAATGCCTGACTTTATTGAGATTTTAAAGGTTATATTCCTTGGAATAGTGGAGGGTATAACTGAATGGTTGCCTGTAAGTAGTACAGGACATATGTTGCTTGTTGATGAATTCATTAAGATGAATGTGTCAGAGGAGTTCAAGGAGTTATTCTTTATCGTTATTCAGCTTGGCGCTATTCTTGCTGTTGTAATGATATTTTGGCAGAAGATGTGGCCTTTTGGGCTGACCGATGAGAAGAAGCCTATGGTGAAGAAGGACATTTTTTCCATGTGGTTTAAGGTAGTTGTGGCTTGTATTCCAGGAGCAGTAGTAACTATACTTTTTGATGATTTTATAGAGGAGCACTTACATACTCCTACAGTAATAGCTATAGCCCTTATATTCTACGGTATAGCGTTTATAGTAATTGAGAATTGGAACAAAACTAGAGAAGCAAAGGTTGCAACATTGGCTGATATTACTTATAAGACTGCATTTATCATAGGAATGTTTCAGGTTTTATCTATAATCCCTGGTACTTCTCGTTCAGGAGCAACCATTATAGGTGCTCTTATTATAGGTGTATCTAGAGTGGCAGCAGCAGAGTTTACATTCTTTTTGGCAGTTCCTGTAATGCTTGGTATGAGCTTACTTAAGATTCTAAAGATTGGATTAGCATTTTCATCAGGTGAGCTTGTAATACTTGCAGTGGGAACAATTACAGCATTTGTTGTATCTGTAATTGTAATTAAGTTCCTTATGAGCTATATCAAAAAGAAGGATTTCAAGCTGTTTGGATGGTATAGAATTGTGCTTGGTGCGTTGGTGCTTGTGTACTTTGCCTTGGCGTAAGAATGTTATTTGTACAAGATATTGATTATAATATCATGAGTAAGCCATATAAGATAAAATATTAAATGACGAAGTGGAGAAATGACAATGAACAGAATATTAATTGTGGAGGATGAGATTGCAATTGCCAAGATGATATCTATGAATCTTACAGTTGCAGGCTATGAGACAAATATGTTTCATGATGGTGCAGAGGCTTATAATGCTATGGAGGGGGATCATAGCTATGATTTGGCGCTGCTTGATGTGATGATTCCTGGTAAGGATGGTTTTGAATTATTAGAAATCATGAATAGGTATGATATACCGGTTATATTCTTAACAGCTAAGGACGATGTGTCATCTAAGATACAGGGACTTAAGGGTGGAGCAGAAGATTATATAGTTAAGCCCTTTGAGATGCTGGAACTTTTAGTTCGAATTGAGAAGGTGTTGGAACGTACAAATAAATTAAGCAATGTAATAAAGATTTTAAATATGGAAATAAACTTTGAGGAGCATTCTGTTAGAGTTGATGGTGAAGAGGTTGCACTTAAGCCTATGGAGTTTGAGTTACTTGCAGTTTTAGCTAAGAATAAGAATATCGCCATATCTAGAGAGAAGCTTCTCAGAATGGTATGGGGTGTGGATTACGTAGGTGAAACCAGAACTGTAGATGTACATATTGGTCAGCTTAGAAAGAAGCTTGGACTTAGTGATAATATTAAGACTGTATCTAAGTTGGGCTATCGTTTGGAGGAATAAGAATTGAAACTTAAAACGAAGATTATGTGGATTAGTTCCGTAGCAATATTTATAGCCCTTCTTATAAGCGATGTGATTATATTTACTTTAGTTAGAGAAAGCTATATGGAGGAAGCTGGTGCAAAGGCAACTAATGAATATCAAAAAGTTGTAAATTCATTATATCAAACGAATGCTAGTGAAAATGATGTTCCGACTAACAATTACATAGAATTTAAGCTAAAACAGATGAATGATGATTATAATTTGGCTTTTGAATATGCAACAGATAGCGAAGATAAAATATTGTGGAGTAAGGAAATCTATAATCATACTATATTTGAATTCGATGATTTATATAATTTAAATTACGAGTATGTTAACAGTGAATATATGTCCACATATTATAGGTATAGTGGAAGACAATATATTATATTTAAAAGTGTAAATAATACATTTGATATTGCTGTATTTAGAATTGTAGATATAACCTATGTTTGGGATGAGCTATCTCTTATTGTATTAGGTATGTTAGCTATTATGATAGGAATCATACTGTTGGTAGTAATAATTGTATCTATGATAATGAATAGAGTATTGAAACCATTAGAAGAGTTAAATGAAACTGCAGAAAAAATAGCAGACGGAGAGTATTTTCATAGAATCGATATAAGTTCAAATGATGAGATAGGTCAGCTTAGTGAAAACTTTAACAAGATGGCAGAGGCGGTGGAGATAAGAACCAAGTCTCTTCAGGAATCGGAGCGTAAGAAGACCTTGTTTATGGGTGATTTGACACACGAGCTTAAAACTCCTATGACTGCAATTTCCGGATACTCTCAACTTTTGCTTACAACAAAGCTAAGTGAAGAGCATAAGGAAGAAGCTTTGTTGTATATTTATGAAGAATGTGGCAGACTGGAACGTTTGGCTAAGAAGATGATGAAGCTTCTTGAACTTGATTATGAGGAGGCCTTAGAACTTGAGGAGATATCCGCAGAAAAACTTTTTGATTCGGTTTCACGGTCTTGTAGTCAGCTTCTTAAGAATAAAAATATGACTCTTGAGTGTATTCAGGATGGGGAAGTATTTATGGTTGATGTGGATCTTATGACAGATGCACTTATTAATTTGGTTGATAATGGAATTAAAGCTAGTGCAGATGGAAGTAAGATAGTTTTGAAGGCAGAACCTAAGATGATTTCGGTTATTGACTACGGTAAGGGAATACCAAAGGAAGAACAGGACAAGATATTGGAACCATTTTATATGATTGATAAATCGAGAAGCAGGCAAAGTGGTGGTGCAGGACTTGGTCTGGCTTTGACAGCAACCATAATAAATAAGCATAAGTGTAAACTGGTTATAGATAGTGAAGTTGGCAAGGGGACATCTATGATTTTACAATTTGTTTAAAAAATGATGAATACTTGATGAAAATGTCCATGATACTATACAGAAGTCATGGACATTATTGTTGGACAAAAGAATTTTTATATTTAAAGGAGAAATAATATGAAGAAGAAATATGGTTTATTATTAGGGGCTGCACTTATGCTTGCTTTTACAGGATGCTCAAAGGATGAAGGGGAATCTATTATTAAAAATGATGATTTAGATAATATGATAGAAGAAGCAACTGTAACTGAAGAAACATTTGATATGGAAAGCATGTCACAGGATGTAGAGGAGAACTACACCACATACAAGACAACAATAACAGATGAGAAATTACAGGTAACTGTAAATGTGGATGCACAGGTGGAGATTCCTACTACAGATAAACTCTCTGTGTATGGTATTAAACAGGTGGATATAAATCAGGATATGCTTGATAAGGTGAGAATTGCTTTGGCTCCTAATGTTACCTTTTATGATGGCGCTATATTAAAAATTCGAACTAAAGCAGATATAAAAGCTGAAATAGAATATTATAAAGATTCATTATCCACATTGGGTAGTAATGGCAGAGATTATTCTCCGGAAGAAATTGAGGCTGAAAAAGTAGAAATAGAGTACAAAATATCAAGTCTTGAAGAAGAATATGAGAATGCCCCTCATGAGGTATCATTTGAGGATTATAAATCTGATAATATGATACATACTATATTAGAGAAGAAGCAGGAATATCCTGATTCAGAGTACTATGATTGGCAAAGTCAGCAGACAATGCCTGAGGATGAAGTATTCTATGGAATTAGTGATGGAGATAATGGTGAATACATATCCTTGTATGTTCAAAATAATACTGACTATGGAAATGTAATTAGATATACAAAGAATACTATAGGACATAATTTTGCATCAAATCTATTTGTAGGAGATACAGCATCATATGACTTATTTCAGGAAGGTGAAGAAAGTGATTTTGCTATGGATAATACAGTAAAAATTACTTGTACAGATAAGGAAACACTAGATTTATCTATAAGTGAAGCAAAGGAGGCGGCTGATACACTCCTTAATGACTTAGGTTTGAATGATTTTGCTTGTAGTAAAGAAGGAAAATATTTTGAAATACCAGATATAAGAAACACTGATGAACTGTATTATAGACCTGTATATAAATTTACATATTTACGTTCAATTGACAATACAATGGTAAGTAATGAGGCAGGTCCTAAATATATGGAGGGTGTGTATGGTGATGATTATGTTAAGAAATCCTGGTGTGGAGAATCAATAGTTATTATGGTTAATGATACAGGAATAGTAGGATTTTATTACAATGCTCCTGTAGAAATTACTGAGACTGTAGTAGAAGAATCACAGCTTATGACTTTTGAAGATGTTAAAGGTACCTTCGAAGAAATGGTGGCTATAGCTTACGGGGAAGATGAGTATGCTTATGGAGATTATGTTTATAATATCGATGTAACTAATGTTGTTCTTAGATATGCAAGAATAAGTGGCCCTAACGAATTCGATGATGGATATTTGGTGCCGGTATGGGATTTTGAGGGATATATTGATGTATATGATGGAGAAGATTTATTGGAGGGTGATTTATTACAAAGCGTACTTACAATTAATGCCATAGATGGTTCGGTTATTGACCATACATTAGGGTATTAATATGAGATATATTGCTTGTTTACATATATTTCGCTTCATATATACAAAGGAATATGATAAAATTAATGCGGACCGAAAAGTAAGGTTCGCATTAATTTTTTGTGTTACAAATGATAAAATAGATAATAGTCTGGAAGGAAAGGTATAGCAAAGGTTTAAGCTTACTATATAGGGTGGTTATATGAATAGATTGGGAAATATACAAGATATAAAAAATGCAATGACACTAGAGGAAAAGGCAAAACTTGTTAACGGTGCTACCTTCTTTGGCTCTGCTGCCATAGAAAGATTAGGTATACCTAGAATGCAGCTTTTAGATGGTGGAACCGGTATGAACTTTGAGCAGCTTTTCGGAGATATGACACAGGTGTATAATTACAGTGATGAGAATATGATAGGAAGTTCTCCACTAATAAATGTAATAGATAGCTACTATGAGCCAGAGAGACTAGAGGCTAAGAATATAGAACTACATGATTGGATAGCAGATAAGCTTGAAGGGCGTATGATGGATACCATAGGAACAACTGATTATGCCCCAGGATGCTTTCCACCAGGCATATTGCTTGGCTCTACATGGAACAAGGACACAGTGAAGAAGGTGGGTCAGGCTCTTGGAATTGAGGCATGTATATTTGGAGTTCATATGCTACTTGGAACTCCTAATGTAAATATACACAGAGACCCACTAAATGGCAGACTCTTCGAGGGATATTCAGAGGATCCTTGTCTTGTAAGCAAGCTTGCACCAGAGCTTGTTAAGGGAGTTCAGGATTACGGAGTCATAGCTAATGTTAAGCATTTTGCTGCAAATAATCAGGAGACCAATAGAGTTGGTATCAATGAGACTATATCTACTAGAGCATTGGAGGAGATTTATCTTCCTGGCTTTAAGGCTTGTGTAACTGATGGCGATGTAAAGACAGTAATGAGCGCCTATAATAAGATTAATGGTGTTCCATGTACAGAGAGTACCTGGTTGCTTGGTGACAAGCTGAGAAAGGAATGGAACTTTAATGGCTTTGTTGTATCTGATTGGGGTGCGGTTGCAAATCCTGTAAAGGCACTTGATGGTGGCAATGACTTAGTTATGCCGGGACCTCACGAGTGGGAAAGTGTATATAATGCAGTAAAGGATGGAACAATTCCTGAGGAAGCATTAGATATTGCAGTGGAGAATATTTTAAATGTTATAAATTGGCTTTGCGAGAACTTCAAAGATGATATTCTTGAGTATATTAAGGAGAATCCGCTGTGTAGTAACCATGACATGGAACCACTTGAGCAGATAAAGAAATTTACTGATGAGGCGGCCTATGAGGCAGCAGCGGAAGGTATAGTAATGCTTAAGAATAATGGAAAATATCCACTTCCTAAGGGTAAAAGTATAATTGTGGCAGGTAGTGGAGCAGACAGACTTATGGAGTGTGGTGCCGGAAGTGCTGGCATTAATACTAACAGAATTGGTGATTTCTTAGGAGAGCTTGAAAATATCTATGGAGAAGCTAATGTATATAAGGCTGACTGTATTGAGACCATAGATAGTCTTGTAAATGAAATAGCAGGTGGTTACAGAACAGGCTACAAGGAAGAGATAGCTATAATTATGGTGTGCACTCTTGGTGGTATGGAGGGTAATGACAGAAAGGATTTAAGTCTTTCTAAAGCGGATTTAGATCTAATCAATAACTGCCCATATAACAAGTCAATTATCCTTAATACCTGTGGCCCGGTAGATATGAGCTTTGATAATGATACTATAGATGCCATATGGTGTATGTTCCTACCGGGAATGGGTGGAGCTAAAGCTATGGCAGATATTATCGCAGGTAATATTAATCCATCAGGTAAGCTACCTATAACCTTCCCTGCCAGATATGAGGATACACCAACATACCTTAACTTCCCAGGAGATGGCTGGAAGGTTAATTATGGTGAGGGTATCTATGTGGGATATAGATATTATGACAAAAAGAAAATAAAGCCTAAGTATCATTTTGGGTATGGACTTTCTTATACTACATTTGATGTAGAGATAACTACTTATGACATGTTTTTGGATTACAATTTTGAAGCTATGACCATAAAGGATAAGATGGACATTAATGTAAAGGTAACTAATACGGGAGATATGGCAGGTGCTGAGGTTGTTCAGTTATATATTATTGATTATGAGTCTATGTTACCTAAACCGGTTAAAGAATTAAAGGATTTTGCAAAGGTTTATTTAAAGCCGGGGGAAAGTAAGGAGATAACATTTACCCTTGATAAATCTATGTTTTCAGCTTATGATAGTGATTTAGGTGAATGGATAGCAGAGGAAGGCTATTATTATATTATATTTGCAACATCCTCTGACAACAGTCAGATATGTGATAGGATGAGAGTGTATTTAGACACAAAATCTCCATACAGCTATAGCATAAATTCTTCAATTAAGGTAATATATGATAATGAACAGCTTAGGGAATGGACCAAGGTGCTGTGGTCACAATTTGGTATGGATGTGGCTATGCTGGATAATGATTATCAGTATACCTCCCATAGAAAGCTTAGTCAGGTATTAGCTGATGTAAGCCCTAGTGTTGCAGATGAGAATAAGAAGAAAGAATTTGTTGAGATATTTAATCAATTTGCAGGTTGGAATATAATTAAATTTTAAGGAGTGTTAATATGGCAGTATTAGATGGCATTAAGCCAAGGGCAGTATTTAAATATTTTGAGGAGATTTGTAATATACCACATGGTTCTTATAATACAAAGCAGATAAGTGATTACCTTGTGGAGTTTGCAAAGGAGAAAGGTTTTAATTATGTTCAGGACGAGGTGAATAATGTTATTATATTTAAGCCAGGTACTGAGGGCTATGAGAGTAGTCAGCCGGTTATTCTTCAGGGACACATCGATATGGTATGTGAGAAGACTTCTGACTCAACCATTGATTTTGAGAAGGATGGTTTAGAGCTTATAGTTAAGGATAATGTTATTACTGCTAACAAGACTACCCTTGGTGGAGATGATGGAATTGCAGTGGCATACACCCTTGCCATACTGGCAGATGAGGGAAATAATTCTCATCCGCCGATAGAGGCTGTATTTACCGTTGATGAAGAGGTTGGAATGCTTGGCGCGGTGGCACTTGATTGTTCACCTCTTAAAGCTAAGACCATGATTAATATTGATTCTGAGGATGAGGGAATCTTACTTGTAAGCTGTGCAGGTGGTGTGTCTGTTATATGTCACCTTCCATTTGAACTTGAGGATGCAGCTGGCATGACCTTCTATGAGGTTAAGGTTAATAACGCTACAGGTGGTCATTCCGGCGTAGAGATAATTAAGGAAAGCGCAAATGCTACTAAGGTACTTGCCAGAGTTCTCTATGCTATTAGCGAGAAGGTTGATTATAGATTAGTAAGCATTAACGGAGGCCTTAAGGATAATGCCATTCCTAGAGAAGCAACAGCTATTATTGCAGTTGCAGAGGATGCTAAGAAGGAAATTTCAGGTGTTGTAGTTGAGCTTGATAAGATTATTAAGGCTGAGTATCATGGTACAGATAAGGAAATATTCCTTACTGTTCATAAATCAGATGCTATTGAAAATGTAATGACTGAGAAGTCAACAAGAAAGATTGTTAACACTATTTATAATATGCCAAATGGTATTATGAAGATGAGTCAGGATATAGATAATCTGGTTCAAACCTCACTAAATGTAGGTATTACAAAAACCTTAGAGCATGAGGTTATATGTAGCTTTGCAGTAAGAAGCTCAGTTGAGTCGGAGAAGAAGGAGCTTGTGTCAAGACTTACAAGCATTATGAATCTGTGTGGTGGTTCTGTGGAGATTCAAGGTGATTATCCTGGATGGGAGTACAAAGCTGATTCAAGACTTAGAGATGTTATGATTAAGGCTTATAAGAGACAGTACGGCAGCAGTCCTAAGATTGAGGCTATACATGCTGGACTTGAGTGTGGTATATTCTCAGGAAAGATTCCTGGACTTGATTGTGTATCCTTTGGACCACAGATGGATGATATTCACACACCATCAGAGAGCTTATATATTGATAGTGTTGAGAGAACATGGGAGTATCTGCTTAAGGTACTTGAGATGCTAAAGTAAAATACTGGAGGAATTATTATGACAGCTTGGGAAGCTAATGTGAGAAAGGTTGTTCCTTATGTACCGGGAGAGCAGCCAAAGATTGATAATATAATTAAGCTAAATACTAATGAAAACCCATATGGTCCATCCCCTAGGGTTAAGGATATAGTAATGGATATGGATAAGCTAAAGCTATATCCAGATCCTGCTGCAAGTGCCCTAGTGGATGCAATTGCAGATTATCATGGAGTTACAAGCGATAAGGTATTTGTTGGTGTAGGTTCAGATGATGTTCTTGCTATGTCATTTTTGACCTTCTTTAATTCCGGAAAAGAGATTCTATTTCCGGATATTACATATTCCTTCTATGATGTGTGGGCTGACCTTTACAAGATTCCTTACAAGGCAGTACCTGTAGATGAGGATTTTAGACTTAAGAAGGAAGATTACTATGTAGATAATGGTGGTGTTATATTCCCTAATCCAAATGCTCCAACATCTATAGCTGAGCCACTTTCCTTTGTTGAGGATATTGTGAAGAATAATCAGGATGTGGTAGTGATTGTTGATGAAGCTTATGTGGATTTTGGTGGAGAAACTGCACTTCCTCTTGTAGATAAGTATGAGAATTTGCTTGTTGTAAGAACATTTTCTAAGTCCCGTTCTATGGCAGGACTTAGAATTGGATATGCCATAGGTAATCCAAAGCTTATAAAGTATTTAAGTGATGTTAAGTACTCATTTAATTCTTACACCATGAATATGCCATCCATAATCTATGGTGTGGAAAGTATTAAAGATGAGGAATATTTCAGAAGCACAGTTGCCAAGGTAATAGATACAAGAGAATGGTTTAAGAGTGAGATAGAGAAGCTTGGCTTTAGCTGTCCACCATCATCTGCTAATTTCCTTTTCATTACTCACAATAGTATTCCGGCCAGGGAAATATTCGAAAAGGCTAGAGAAGCTAAGATTATAGTTAGGTATTTTAATAAACCTAGAATTGATAATTATCTTAGAGTTACAATAGGAACTAGAGAAGAGATGGAGAAGTTCCTTGTGTTCCTACAAAATTTGTGTTAAAAAATGATTTTAGTTTACATAAAATAGTCACAAAAGCTGACAAAAGTTTACAAAATGTATACTTTTGTCAGCTTTTTTTCGTTGATTTAAATATTCTATAGGTATTATAATAAAGATGTTCATTTATTCTTTTAATTTAAATTCTTATTTACGAAAAGGTTTCCCAAACAGTTAATTTGTAATAAGAAAGGATACGCATATGCCCGTTGCGTATAGGTGATACAATTTGAAATTTGAAGAATTTTGTAATGACATAGTAGAAAATATCTATGGTTATCTTCAGGATTATGATATTGATTCTGTTAGAGTTGACAAGGTTGTAAAAAATAACGGTGTTGAATGTACGGGTGTAATTATACTTCTTAAGAATGAATTTGTTGCACCAAATATTTACTTAGATTACTACTATATGCTCTATAAGCAAGGGAAAAATCTTGATGATATATTGATTATGATTAGTAGAGAATATGTAAAAGCCAGAGAGACTATGGAAAAGGTGGATTTTAATGTTGACTTTGACAATGCTTTGGATAAGACTATCATAAAGCTGGTTAATTATGAGAAAAATAAAGATAAGCTTGTTGATTGCCCATACATAAGATTTTTAGACTTGGCTATTACTTTTAGGTTTATAGTAAAGCTGGATGAATATGGTAT
>JAZPXZ010000064.1:0-7712 GCA_045543915.1 Wujia sp. | reverse complement strand
CGCCGCTGGTGCTGTTGGCATTACTGGTGGCTTTGGCATAGCTGGTGCTGCCTGCGCCGCTGGTACTGGCGCTGTTGGCATTACCGGTGGCTTTGGCTCCTCAACCTTTGGTTCTTCTGCCTTTACCTCCTCGGCTTTTGGCTCCTCAACCTTTGGTTCTTCTGCCTTTACCTCCTCGGCTTTTGGCTCCTCAACCTTTGGTTCTTCTGCCTTTACCTCCTCAGCTTTTGGCTCCTCAGCTTTTACTTCCTCAACCTTTGGTTCCTCTGTCTTTATCTCTTCAAAAGGGGAATCCTCTTCCTCCTCAAGTTTTTCTTCCTTACTTGCAGGAGCTGGCATTCCCTGTGGTGCTGGTGCTCCTGGCATTGGCTGACCCATTGGTGGCTGACCTCCCATCATAGGTGGCTGACCTGGCATAGGTCCTGGCTTTCCTGGCATTCCCTGTGGTGCTGGTGCTCCCGGCATAGGCTGACCCATTGGTGGCTGGCCCATCATGGCCTGTGGTGTGCCTGGCATAGGTGGTCTTCCTCTCATCATCGGTGGTTGTCCCATAGGTGGCTGACCCATAGGTGGTTGACCCATCATATTATTCATGACTCCAAGCTTATTAACCTTTACATTATTTGTAGCAGGTGCCTTACCTGCATTCATATCAGTAAGACCATTTTCCTTGCTTACAAAGCAACCAATCTTCTCTAACTCGTCTACTGTAAAATCCTTAAGCTTACTAGCTGAAAAATCATCCGAGTTAACAAGGGTAATCAATCTGGCTACATAATTATCCTTATCCTTCTCGTCATATCTAATCTTTGAAAGAAGTTCTCTAAAAAGCTTTGGAAGCTCAGCCATAGGCATCACGTCCTGCTTAATAGGAAGAAGGATACACTTTACAAGGTAGTTACTCTCATCAACATATATGTAATTCAAATCCTTAACAATATAGCTAACAGGTACGCCCTGGGCTCCCACCTCAAATGCTCCTGCCAAGCCATTCACTATGGCAAGAACTGCCTTTTTGTCCATTGTCTTCTTAAGCATAGTTTCAAGAGAGTTACCATCCTTAACATATGATGTGATGCTTCTTATCCCCTCATCATCAGAATACTGAAATGGCACAATTCCCCCTAACTGAGATACCTTATCAGACACTCTTTCATCATATACATCTGTTGCCTTAAGTTCATACTTTACAACATCAACATTATTTTGCTTTGTAACAGTTAAATCAACCTTCTTCATAAAGACCTCCCAATTATTTCATATTAATTATCTAATCTTAAATAAGAATTCCTCGTCTCCAAGTCTGATTCTTGAATCGTGTGTAAGAATCTCTTCCACACCATCCTCAACCATTTTGTCATTTACATATGTATGGTTAGTGGACTTGTTATCCTTGATATAACATACTCCATCCTTCTGAATGATTACAGCGTGCTGACGGCTGATTGCTCCATTGCCATCAACAGTATAGTCAACTCCTCTAGACGCCTTACCAATCTTAAACATAACCTTACCAAGCATTATTCTCTCCTCGGTATTCACTCTTATAAGATATGGCATAGCCTTTGGTGCATTGAGTATAGATGTTCTAGGCGCTTCTGAAACTGTCTTACTTAAGATAGAATTGCTCTTTGGCTTCTCCTCAACAGGTGCCGGTGCTTCCATAGGTATTGGACCCGGACCCTCAAGCTTCTCTGTCTCACCTTCATGCTCTGCTGCACTTTGAATAAGAGCAGCTCTATTAACCTTAACAACATTCTTCTTGATTACAGGTGGTCTGTTAGTTCCAAGGGCATTATCCAAATCATCCAATGTCTTTATCTCACCAACAGGCTCCTCAGTAGGTCTAAGTGTTGGCACTGTACCAACCAGCTCCTTAATTCTACTCTTAATTACATCTATATCCGCTTCCTTAGACTGTGGTGTGGTTGCTGCCGGTTTTGGTTCTGCAACAGTCTCTGGCTCCTTAGCAGGTGTTGGAGCAGTTTCCTCAACAACATCTGCTATGGTTGGAATCTCATCTTCCTTAACAGCCGCCATTCCTGCTGGCAATATGCTATCTAGCTCCTCGTCAGATGTGGTGATTTCCTCTGCCTCATCCTCCTCGTCGTCGCCAATTTCAGGAAGTTCTTGCGCATCATCCATATCATTCATAAAGTCTGATACTTTAGAGGTTTCCTCCTCAGTCATAACTGGTTCATCATTTACAACCTCAATGCCATCTGCGTCTATGGACGAAGCCTCCTCAAAGGAAAGTCCTGCCTCCTCCATAAGGGCCTCTGCAAGTCCTACCAAACCTCTTAAATTAAAGCTATCACTATTAATATATGTCAGAAGCTTGCCAACATAGGAAAGCTCTTCCTCTACATCATATCTCATATTTGCAAGAAGCTGTCTGACAAAGCTTTTAAACTCTGCTGCCACAGCCGCTTTACTCTCAACAGGAAGGCAGATATACTGAAGCTCCATCTCATCATTTACATATATATAATTTCTATTAAGAAGAATATATGACAGCTGTATAGCCTGCTCCTTAAAGGATATAAGATTAGCTGCAACATTTCTCACTAACAAAAGTACCTTCTGAGCCTTCATCTCTCCGGCGATGTACTCCTCAAGAGTCACCTTGCCAGTGATATCATAAGTGAGATAATCATAGTCGTCATCCTCTTCATAGATAATGTCAACTAATTCCTTGAGGTTATTCTCCTCACAGTAATCAAGCACATCCTCATCTAACTCACACTCTTCTCCCATAGTGTAAGTGAGATATTTTTCTTCTCCAATGTTTCTTGCCTTGAAGTTAAATACTCTCATAACTTCCCTCCTACTCGTATATATTAGTATGCTACTCTTCGTCTTCGCTTCCTTCTTCACCCTCTACAGGAACGCCATTAGGACCACCAATAATCTGAGTATCCACATGCTCCTCATAGGTTTCTGTAAATATATGAGTACCTGCATCCTCATCATCCACATGATAGAAATAGTAGGAATGCACCTCTGGATAGAGAACTGCATTAATACAATCCAATCCCGGATTACATATAGGACCAACAGGTAAACCTGAATTAAGGTAGGTATTGTATTCTGAATCTATAGACAAGTCCTCATAGAGAACCTGACTTTGGTCATACATTCCTTCTGTTAACGGATAAAGCACTGTTGGACACATCTCCAAATTCATTCCTGAATTAAGTCTGTTATTAATTACTCCCGCAATAGTTGCTCTCTCTGTTGCAACCTTGGCCTCTCTCTCAACTATAGACGCCATAGTAATAACATCAAAGGAGGAATAACCAAGCTCGGCCGCTTTCGCCTGCATGTCCTCAGTGTAGTAATTGTCAAAGGTATCAAGCATCCACTCTACAAGAGATGCTGCTGTTGTATCCTCATAAATATCATAAGTTGCAGGGAAAATATAACCCTGAAGCTTGTACTTAACCGGTATGCCGGCAGGAACATCATTAAGATATTCAAAATCAGCCGAAGTTACAGAGCTTACCTCTCTAAGAAACTCCTCAGCTGTGCATATACCCTGTTCCTCACATCTTGCTGCAATCATCTCGATGGTGAAGCCCTCTGGAACAACCAGCTGATCTATAGGAAGTATCTCCTCATATTCCGGACACATAACCGCCATCATATCCAAAGTGTTCATTCCAGTATTCAAAGTGTAGGTACCACTCTTAAGTCTTCCTCTGTATTCAGAATCCTGAAGTCTCTTCACAAACGCCTTAGGATACTCAATAAGGCCTTTTGTCTTAAGAATATTAGCAATTTCCTCCGCTGAAGCTCCTTCAGGAATGGTAACCACTACATCCTCTCCGTCTACGGTATCTAAGCCCTCAAGCTCATATTTGTAGGCATCATAATAGCCCTTAATGTAATCCTTTACAATAAGGCAAAGTGCAACAACGGCCACAACCAATATTATTCCTTTTATAAATCTAACTATGCTGTTCAAAATTCTAGTCCTCTTCTTTATTTTAGTTTACATAACTTTCTAAAAAATTACATACTTGAAGTAATTTTACAATAATGCTATTATATAGTAACACCTTTTCTTGAAAATATCAAGAAAATATAATAATTAGAAAGGACTAAACAAAATGGCTAATCCAATAGTTACTATGACAATGGAAAATGGGGATGTTATGAAGCTGGAGCTTTATCCTGAAATTGCCCCAAATACTGTTAAAAACTTTATCTCTCTTGTTAAGAAGGGATTCTACGATGGACTTATCTTCCACCGTGTAATCGAGGGATTTATGATTCAGGGCGGATGTCCTGACGGAGTAGGAACAGGTGGTCCAGGCTATTCAATTAAGGGCGAGTTTGCCGACAATGGTTTTGAGAACAACTTAAAGCACGAACCTGGTGTACTTTCTATGGCTCGTTCAATGATGCCTAACTCAGCAGGTTCACAGTTCTTTATTATGCATAAGACTTCACCACACCTTGATGGCTCTTACGCAGCTTTCGGTAAAATCACCGAGGGTATGGATGTGGTAGACAAAATCGCAACTACTCCTACAGGTTGGGGAGACAAGCCACTTCAGGAGCAGAAAATTGCTTCTGTAACCGTAGATACTATGGGCGTGGAGTACGAAGAGCCTGAGAAGTACTAAAATGAGATTTTAATTCAAAATAAAAACGGATGTCCACTGAACTAACCTCACAATCGTAAGATTTTTGGTCTACCAATTGGAGGGGCGATTCATGCACATCCGTTTTTTATTTTCTTTTCTCCATTTGGCTTCCCTTGGTATTTTAGCTTTCTCGGGTATTTTAGACAATTCTTTCCACCACATACCCTCAGCCTGCTCTTTTTCGACCTCCCCCGGGTATTTCCTGTCGTTCCCAACTCCATATACCCTCAACTTGCTCTTTTTCGACCTCCCCCGGGTATTTACTGTCGTTCCCAACTCCATATACCCTCGCCAGGCTAGTTTTCTAACCCCTCCGGGTATTTCCTGCCGTTCCCAACTCCATATACCCTCAGCTTGCTCTTTTTCGATCTCCTCCGGGTATTTCCTGTCGTTCCCAACTCCATATACCCATTTTGCCAGCCACCACAACATAATACTAGGGGAGCCGGCAAAGCTCCCCTAGTATAAATCTGTTATTTTTTTTCTTCTATTTCAGTTTCCTCAGCAGGAACGGATTCATCCTTTTCATCTGAGTCACCTTTTATTTCAGTTTCCACAGCCTCTGCATTCTTAGAGTCATCATTTCCCTCTGCATCCCCTTCTTCATCCTCAGGGCTTTCATCCTCTTCATCATCCTCCAAATCCACACTCCACTGATCAGGTTCTATCTGTGGTGCCGGTTCCAGATATGGTTTGAAGCAATTAAGCATAAAATATGCATAGACATATGCACAGAATCCAAAACCGAATAGTGCAAAAGCGACTACCGATATTGCCACCTGATAGTAAAAGCACCAGCCAATCACTACAGTAAAAACAGTAAGCAAAAGTGTGGTAGGGAAGTTCTTTATAGAAAGCAAAAATGCATTTCTAATCTGGATGGATATTTTGTTATCAAATTTTGCCTGAAGGGGAAATACATACATGGTGATAAATATTGCCACAGCAAGAAGCACCACACTTACAGCAATCATAGGCTTCGCAAAGCCAACTCGTGCATCCTGCCACTGCTTTAGCCAAAACCACAAATCCACACCGAACACAAAAAGTACAACTGCCATAATAAGCCATATTACTACTGATTGCTTAAAATTCTCCTTGTAGCTCTTAACATAATTTTTGAATACATATCCATCATCACCCTGCACACCCTTCATGGCTGCGTAGTAGGTTGCTGTCATAGATGTTCCTATTGTAACTATAGGCAAGCTTCCAATAATAAACATAAGGGAGAGAATCATAGCATCCCCAAGTCTATTTAGCATTCTAATAAACATATTATCATAATTCATTCCTTCAACTGACATATCGTATAGCTCCTTTTTTTTAAATCCTTTTCAATAATAACATAAGCCCATTTATTTTTCTACCCCGCTAAGTTATTGGTTTTTTCAATTTTTGGTGATTTTTCTTCCTATATTGTCATTGTTTTTCAACTAATCTATTGACAAATCCTCATTTTATCAATAGATTAGAGATTAGCTTATTTTACTAATATGGAGGTTTACTATGAAGAAAGCATTTGTCACTAAGGAGATGGTTGAAAATATTGTTAAAGATTTTCCAACTCCATTTCATATATACGACGAAAAGGCAATCAGAGAGAATGCAAGAAGATTAAAGGAAGCGTTCTCATGGAACAAGGGCTTCAAGGAGTATTTTGCTGTTAAAGCAACTCCAAACCCAACAATTCTTAGAATCTTAAATGAGGAGGGATGCGGAACTGACTGTTCATCTTACGCAGAACTTCTTATGTCCGAGAAGGTGGGTATCGTAGGAGATGAGATTATGTTCTCTTCAAATGATACTCCTGCAGAGGAGTTTGTATACGCCAGAAAGCTTGGTGCTACAATCAACCTAGACGATTACACACATGTACAGTTTTTAAAGGATACATGTGGTATTCCAGAGACTATTTCCTGTAGATATAATCCAGGTGGAACATTTTCCATATCAACTACTATTATGGACAACCCTGGAGATGCTAAGTATGGCATGACCAAGGACCAGCTTTTCAAGGCTTATGTAGAGCTTAAAGAAGCTGGTGCCAAGAGATTCGGTCTTCACTCCTTCCTTGCAAGTAACACCGTTACAAATGAATATTATCCTACTCTTGCCAAGCTTTTATTTGAGCTTGCAGTAGAGCTTAAGGAGGAAACCGGCATAGAGCTTAGCTTTATAAATCTTTCAGGCGGTATCGGAATCCCTTACACTCCTGATAAGGAGCCTAACGACATTATGGCCATCGGAGAAGGTGTTAGAAAGGCCTTTGAAGAGGTATTGGTTCCTGCAGGTCTTGGAAACCTAAGCATATTTACAGAGCTGGGTAGATTTATGTTAGCACCTTATGGACATCTTGTAACTAAGGCAATCCACGAGAAGCACACACATAAGGAGTACATCGGTGTAGATGCCTGTGCAGTCAACCTTATGAGACCTGCCATGTACGGTGCTTACCACCACATTACAGTTCTAGGCAAGGAAAATGAGCCTTGCGATTACACCTATGATGTTACTGGTTCTCTCTGCGAGAACAACGACAAGTTCGCCATCGACAGAAAGCTTCCTAAGATTGACAAGGGCGACTACCTTGTAATCCATGACACAGGGGCCCACGGCTTTGCCATGGGTTACAACTACAACGGAAAGCTTAAGTCAGCAGAGCTCCTTCTTAAGGAGGATGGTTCCGTTAAGATGATTCGTAGAGCAGAAACCGTAGATGACTATTTCGCAACCCTAGAGGGCTTCTGGAAGGCGTAGGCATCGCCACAAGTTAGAGCAAAAGTTGAATTCCCAGTACATTCTTTGTGCTGGGAATTTTTTGTTCCTGTTTGGAGTAGTGGGGTATCTGCTAACACGCAGTCTTCGGATTGATTTTCTACGGTCTGAGCAAGTATATCGTAAGGTGACGGGGGGCCGCCTTTGACGGTACATCCATGTACCCAAAGGCTACGCCGACATCCTGTCGGCCTGTGCCCCCTGAATTACGAATTCAGACCTAGAAAATCTAATCCTTGATGCTATGGTTAGCTAGATATCCCCACATTACTCCAACTATAA
>JAZPXZ010000063.1:0-5138 GCA_045543915.1 Wujia sp. | reverse complement strand
AACTTACAATATCGGAGGCTTCAACGAGTGGAAGAACATCGACCTTATCAAGGTCATGATCAAGACCGTTGACAGAATCCTCGGCAATCCAGAGGGGCACAGCCTTGGCCTCATCACATATGTTACTGACCGTCTCGGTCACGATGCAAGATACGCTATTGACAGCACCAAACTTCAGAAGGAGTTGGGTTGGGAGCCATCTCTCCAGTTCGAGGAAGGAATCGAGAAGACTGTGAGATGGTATCTTGACCATCAGGAGTGGATGGATAATATTACTTCTGGGGAGTATGAGAAGTATTATGAGGAGATGTATACAAGAAGATAGACTCCATTAAATGAATAGACTTAAAACTCTCTTACATAAACTGTCAAAAATAGATTTAGTTAAGGTGTTCAGTTTGAATGCCGTAAGTACACTTATTCATATGTGTACAGCCTTGATTAGTACCAAGGTTGTAGCCAGCATTATCGGACCTTCCGGTATTGCGATGCTGGGGCAATTGAATAATATAAATACTATGCTCCAGGGAGTTGCAGGAGGTGGTATCAGGAGTGGTGTAACAAAATTTATCGCTGAATATAAGGATGATAATATAAAGGTCGGCAGCTATATCAGCAATGCCCTTAAAATATCCTTAATTTTTACAACAATAATCTCTATAGTATGTATTGCTGGTCATAAGTTTCTTAGCAATAAGATAATGTTATCACCAGATTATGGATATGTTTTTGTGGTTCTTGGCGTTACAATATTTCTTTTTACTCTTAATTCTCTATTAATCAGCATTCTAAATGGTTTTAAGGAGTTTAAGAAATATGTAGTTGTAAATATATCATCTTCTATTTTTAGCCTTATCTTCTCTGTTACACTATGTGTCGTATGGGGTTTGGAAGGGGCTATGATCAGCGCTGTCACATTCCAAAGTGTAGTCCTATTCGTTACTATATATCAATGTCGTAAATGTCCATGGTTCAACTTAGATAATTTCTTTGGCAAGTATGATAGAGCTATTGTCAAGCAATATCTCCAGTATACGTTGATGACACTTGTTATGCTTAGTATCGCTCCTGTAACCCAGATGATATTACGAGGTTATGTTATTAGTGAGATTTCTATTACTGAAGCAGGCTGGTGGGATGGCATGAATAAAATCAGTCATATGTATTTGACTGTAATTACAACTTCTCTTAGTGTTTATATACTTCCTCGAATGAGTGAGTTGACGGATAAATGGGAATTAAAGAAAGATATACTGAGAAGCTATAAGCTTATTATTCCTTTCATGCTTATTTCTACTCTCATAATATATCTTCTCAGGCATTTTTTAATCTGGCTGCTATATACTCCGGAATTTTATCCAATGGAGAGTTTGTTTGTCTGGCAATTATTCGGAGATATTTTTAAGATTGCTGCATGGTTAATATCGAATTTAATGCTTGCAAAACTTAAGACAAAAGAGTTTGTTGTTACTGAAGTTCTATTTGGATTGACTAGTCTGTTAATACGTTATATATGTATGAAGCAATATGGAGTGGTTGGCTTAAATATCGGATATATGATAAACTATATCTTATATTTTTTATGTATGGTTTGGCTTTTTAGGGATATACTTTTTTGTAGAAAACCATTAGAATAGGATATTATGATTGCAAGAATTGTCGATTTGCCAAAATTTTTAGACGCAAGAGGGAATCTTTCATTTGCAGAACAAAACAACCATATCCCTTTTGATATCCAACGAACCTATTGGATATACGATGTACCAGGTGGAGAAGGAAGAGGAGGCCATGCATATATAGATACTGAGGAATTCATTATTGCTCTATCAGGAAGTTTAGATGTGATTGTAGATGATGGACAGGTTCAGCAGAAATTCACTTTGAACCGTTCATACTATGGGTTATATATTCCTAAGGGACTTTGGAGGCGTTTGGAAAACTTTTCGACCAATTCATTGGCTTTAGAATTTGCTTCAACGAAGTATAATGAAGCAGATTATATAAGAGATTATGAAGAATATCTAAAGATGAAAGCGGATGGAAAAATATAATGTTTTTGATTGCTCTATCATAGAGTTAGATAAGCACCATAGTGATAGAAAAGGGAATCTTACGGTTGTACAGAATGGAGAGACCCTTCCGTTTAATGTGAAACGCGTCTACTATCTTTATGATGTTCCTGGCGGAGAATCTAGAGGAGCTCATGCGCACAAAAATTTGCATCAATTGATAGTTGCAGCATCCGGATCTTTTAGGGTAACATTAGATGACGGTAAAGTAAAGAGATCTTATTTCCTGAACAGACCGTATCAAGGACTTTATGTAAAACCTGGATTATGGCGCGATTTGGATGACTTCTCGTCTGGAGCAATATGCATGGTTTTAGCCTCTGATATTTATAATACGGAAGATTATATTCGGGATTATAATGAGTTTAATAAATTCAGAAATGAGTAATCAACTTAATAAGCCTCTCGTTATCATTGGTGGAAGTGGACATGGCTCTATTATAGAAGCATGTGTAAATGACAATAGAGCACGTTTTTCTAATTTTGAGTGGGAAGTTATAGGCTATTGCAATGACTATGATAATGAAGTTGATAGATATCCTGTTTTAGGGAAAATTTCAGATATACCAAGACTTTTGGATGAAGGATATTATTTTGCGTGGGGAATTCACCTTATAGGTCGAAACGTAAAAACTGCTGAAGTTTTTGAAAGAATCAATATTCCAGATGACAGATGGGCTACAATTATCCATAATACAGCTTTTGTATCAGAGTCTGTAATATTAGAACCCGGGGTGTTTGTTATGGCGAATGCATACATAGCACCTCGAACAAGAGTCGGGAAATGCACAATGATTAAAGCCAATACCAATATTGGTCATGATGTTATTATAAAGGATATATGTCATGTTGCAATGGGAGCCATTATTGTTTCTTATGCAGAATTAGGTTATTGTGCTAATGTTGCTATCGGGGCATCTGTGTTGGCTAATTGTAAAATTGGTGATTATGCTATGTTGGGTGCATCAAGCCTTGCCACAAAAGATATTCCAACTAAAGAAATACATGTTGGATCTCCTGCTAAGTTTCATAAATATATAAAAGAAGATTAATTTATCATGATACCGTTTTTATCTTTAAAAGACGTGACCGCTCTTCATGGAGCAGAGATCAATGAGGCTGTAACTCGCGTTGTAAATAACGGTTGGTATCTCCAGGGTAAGGAGAACGAACGCTTTGAAGAAAACTATTCAAAGTTCATTGGTAGCAAGTACACCATTGGTTGTGCGAATGGTTTGGATGCGCTTATCTGGATATTCCGTGCATATATAGAGATGGGGATCATGCAGCCCGGTGATGAGGTCATTGTACCAGCAAATACATATATTGCAACTATTCTTGCTATCACTGAGAATAACCTGGTACCGGTACTTGTAGAGCCAAAGCCCAATACACTTCAAATTGATGATGACTTGATTGAGGCTACTATCACACCTAAGACTAAGGCGATTGCTCTTGTGCACCTTTACGGACGTTTGGCATATACAGAAAAGATTGGTGAGATTTGCAAGAAGTATAACCTGAAACTTGTTGAGGACTGTGCTCAGAGCCATGGATGTAAGCATACAGATGGACGTGTGACTGGTAACATCGGTGATGCAGCAGGTCATTCTTTCTACCCAGGAAAGAATCTTGGTGCACTTGGTGATGGTGGCGCAGTTACTACAAATAATCCAGAGCTTGCAGCTTGTGTGCGCGCTCTTGCAAATTATGGAAGTCAGAAGAAGTATGTGTTCAAGTATGCCGGTCGTAATTCTCGCTTGGATGAGATTCAAGCAGCCGTGCTTGATGTGAAGTTGAAGTATCTGACTGAAGATAATCAGCATAGAAAAGAGGTTGCTCATTATTATTATGAGCATATCAATAATCCATTGATTACTCTTCCAGATCTTCTCCCTGATGAGCAGAATGCATATCATCTCTTCCCAATCATTGTTAATGGTAAGGAGAATCGTGATCGTCTGCATGATTATTTGGAGCAGAATGGTGTGGGGACTGTATGTCACTATCCTATCGCTCCGCACAAGCAGGAGTGTTATGCTAAAGAGACTTGGAATATCCCTCAGTTAAGCCTTCCAATTACAGAGAGATTGGCTGACGAGGAGTTAAGTTTGCCGATAGGACCAGTAATTGCTCTCGATGATGTTAATAGGATAGTCAACCTATTAAATGCTTTTGTTATATAATTGTCTTGTATGAAAAGGTGGAAATATTCTCTGGAGGAATTAAATTGTTTATATGAAAAGCTTGTTGATAAAGCAATTCAAAAGTTTAATAAGCAGGATTATCCTGCTGCATTAAAGTGTATAGAATCAGCAGCAAATTTTCAATATCATATAAATAATATCTATAGAGATATTAGATTAGAAAGATTGCTAGAAGATATTTCACACTATTTCTACCCCGAGCCTGACACTTATACTAAAAGTGATGTTGTGTTCTTTTATGATACGTTTTGTTACGATAATAGGTGTTTGACTCAGCAGTATTTAGATGCATTATTATACAATAAGTATCATATAGTGTATATATTAGAAAGGTCTGAGTATAACTCAGATAGCGATATTATTAATTTATTGCGAGAACATGACGCTGAAATATATACTTTACCAGGAGGAACATGGAAGGATAAGTGTGATTATTTGTATTCTTTAATAAATAAATATTGTCCTAAGGCTGCTGTATTCCAAATACACCCAAACACTACTATTCCATTTATATCTTTTTATCCATTCAAATCTATTATAAAATATCAGATAAACTTAACAGACCATGCTTTTTGGCTAGGTAGTCCAGACTTTTTTGATTATAGTTTTGAATTTAGAAATTATGGAATGACTATATCTCTTGATAAAAGAGGATTTCATAAAAAGCAATTACTCTTAAATCCATTTTATCCGTGGCAATCAGGTATAAGTTTTCAAGGTTTTCCGATTGATGTACAAGATAAAGTCGTCATTTTTTCTGGAGGAGCGATGTACAAGATAGAAGGAGATAATGATATGTATTATCATCTTGTAAAGTCTATATTGGATACTTATTCTAATGTAGTTTTATTTTATGCGGGCA
>JAZPXZ010000062.1:0-2277 GCA_045543915.1 Wujia sp. | reverse complement strand
CCCCCTCAAGATAAGATATCCCATCTTTTAGAGTAAGACCCCTTGAAGACTACAAGGTTGATAGGCTAGGAGTGTAAGTGTGGTAACACATTCAGCTGACTAGTACTAATAGGTCGAGGGCTTATCCTTAGAGGTTTCTTAGAAACGGGAGAATAAAAGTATTGATTATTTGGATAAAGGATGATATAATCCTCTTTGTGTGAAGTTCTGAAGGTACATTACCTTTTGGTAAGGCCCGGTGGCTCAGCTGGTTAGAGCGCCGCCCTGTCACGGCGGAGGTCGAGGGTTCGAACCCCTTCCGGGTCGCTATAAATTTAATATTTATAAAAATTTGGGATCTTAGCTCAGCTGGGAGAGCATCTGCCTTACAAGCAGAGGGTCACAGGTTCGAGCCCTGTAGGTCCCACTTAAGAAAAATTAATATTTTCTTAAGCCGATGTGGCTCAATTGGCAGAGCAGCTGACTTGTAATCAGCAGGTTATCGGTTCGATTCCGATCGTCGGCTTTAATCATCTTATTAGATGATATGGGCGGATTCCCGAGTGGCCAAAGGGGACAGACTGTAAATCTGCTGCATCTTGCTTCGGTGGTTCGAATCCACCTCCGCCCATTTTAATAACTTAATATCGCGGGGTGGAGCAGTCGGAAGCTCGTCGGGCTCATAACCCGAAGGTCACAGGTTCAAGTCCTGTCCCCGCTACTAATTACATAATGATAAATTACATGCCCAGATAGCTCAGTTGGTAGAGCAGAGGACTGAAAATCCTCGTGTCACTGGTTCGATTCCGGTTCTGGGCATCTTTTTATGCCTGAAATTATTCTCGGTGTTGGCTTAGAAGCTGGCTTCCGAGTTTTTTATTTTGGTTAATTAAGATTGTGATAAATAGGTGGCAAAGAAATTCCTTTCTTTTTTAAATTATATTTGATAATATAAATTTATATAGCATGGCAAGTGACTTTTTGAATTGAGGTAAGCCTATGGACAATCTTATGGAAGCATGTAAAAGGTTTAATGAAACCAAAGAAAAATATAATAAGGTTTTGCATGATCATCAAGAATTAAGAAGAAAGTGTGATGATAAGTTGAAAGTTGAAATGATTCAGCTTACTTCCAAATTTGATGATATTTGTTCTTGTGCTTTGATACTTCTTGAGACATTTCATCATTATGGGGATGTTATTAAATTTCCTATAAACATATATGAGGATAGGGATGATTGCCTAATATTTACTTTTTCAAGGGAAGGATATTATATTTCTATGAATAATGAAACCAATATTCTTTATAAGTCTTCATTGAGTATTGAAGATTTGCCAACTTCATGCTATGAGATATTGGTGTTGAACAAGGATGTGGTGATTGATAAAGTGTCTCGTCAGATTCAAATGTTTTTCGAAAATGAAACAAATAAAATGAATGAGGATATAGCTAATGAAAATGCATATTATGATATGTTAACTAGAAGCTTGTTTCCAGAGGAGAGTAATCAGCAATGAGTAAAAAAGTAATTTCAATCATTGTATGTGTTGTCAGTATTATCGCCATGATTATATATACTGTATTACAATTAGTTGGGGAGTGGCGAGGTAATATATCTATATATGTTATTGGCATAATTGCACTTATTTTTTCTCTGTCAGAAATAATAAATCAAAAGAAAACTTCAAACATAATGCATTTGATTGGGTTTATTTTGATAGTCTTGATTTTTATATTTGTTATTGGTGGGTGTATATTTTTATATTTATTTAATCAAAGTTAATTATGAGTGAAAAAAGGGAAGCTGGCGGAGGCTTCCCTTTTTTTGTTGATAAATTATATCTTTAAATTTTTAGTTTGATCTGTGAATACTAAAAATGACAAAAAAACTTGTCAAAAAGTATTGACAACTATTCTTGTCATGTGTATACTGTGAAATGACAAGGAAAGTTGTCAAGATGAAAACGAAACTTGTCAAATTATTATTCAAATAATTAAAACAATAGTAATCAATAATTAATAAAAAATCAAGAAGGAGGAAATGAATTATGGGAGTTTGGGCAGATTTAGGAATTAGTAGTGGAACAGGAATATTGGTGCTTATTGCAATATATTTTGTGATTAAGTGGGCTGTAAAGAATGGAATCAAGGAAGCTTATTCAGATATCACAGAAAAGAAGACAGCAGATGAAATTGAAGAAGATAATGAGTATGACGAAGAACTAATCGAGGGGATATAATGAAAGAAATATCAAGAAGAATAATACTAGGATTGATGCTACTAGTGGCATTATCTA
>JAZPXZ010000061.1:0-157610 GCA_045543915.1 Wujia sp. | reverse complement strand
TGTTTGTGTTTCCATTCTGTTGAATGTAAGATTTGTACTAAATCTTTTGAAAATCTCTTAAAGAATTTTCAGGGTTATCATGTTATTAATTTGTCAAAGGTTCTGTCTGTCTTTTGCGACAGCTATTAAAATATATCACAGCAGCTTTTTAATGTCAACAACTTTTTTTAAAAAAAGACAAAATAATTTTTCCGCTAGTTTTTCATACTACCACTTCAAATATTTTAATGACTTTTTACATTATGAAATGTATAATATTTTTATACATTTATTCTTAAGAAAGAGAAAATTTATGACGGATAAAGCTCAAAAAAAATCAAATATTGTTTGCCACTATATTCAGTTATTTCTTTTATTAATTATATTAGAAGTAATGGCTTTAGCATTTGTTGCTCTTATTCCAAGAAGCTATATTAAGAAAAACCTGGAACAGTCAGCAAATTATCTCTGCGAGAAGGATGTTTTCTTCTACGCCAGCTCTACAGATAAGGCTACAAAAATCGACAGATATGCTGACAGCATTCTGTTAAATATAACATATTATTATAATGAGGTACATCCAGTATCCTCAGTTATGAGTTCATCCTATTACTTCACTCCTACTAATAACGAAAACTACAATCTCCTAACTGCAGTTACGAATGAACTTAGCCCAACACTGGAATATTCCAGATACTGGCACGGCTCCATTGCTATTGTAAGACCATTATTAATATTATTTGACATAGAAGAAATATACATATTTATTTGTGTAATTTTAGCATTTATGCTTTTGGCACTTCTGATACTTATAGCAAAGCAAATCGGTAAGGCTGGAGCTTTTTGTTTTATTGCTGCTACGATTATGACCTCAATGTGGTATGTTCCTATGTCCCTGGAATACACTTGGACTATATTAATAATGCTAATTACATCCATAATAACACTACTAAAACTAAAATCTAACCATTGCGATTTTACAATACTATTCTTAACCGTTGGTAATATTACTGCTTACTTTGACTTTTTAACCACAGAAACTCTAACCTTCCTTGTACCTGCTGTGCTTATAATTACATATAACTATACCTCAGGTAAGATTATTTCTTTTTCCAAGGAATTCAAATCACTAACACAGTACGGTATAATATGGTTTATTGGATATATATTTACCCACTTGGCAAAGTGGACTCTCGCATCCATTATTCTTAAGAGAAATATATTTTTAGATGCATTTAACCAGGCAAAATACCGCGCCGTGGGCCAAGCAGACGAGCTATCCTTTTTCTCCCAAAGAATAGGAGCCGAAGCAAGGAATATTAGCAATTTGTTTCCATTTAGTACACTAGGTAGCAGCTCACTAATATTTGCAATTGTTTTTTTTGCATTCACATTAAGCGTTATATTCCTTATTAGGAAAGAAAAAAATTGCTTCAATCACCTGTTATTAATTATTGCAGTTATTCCTTATATCAGATACTTTGTATTAGGAAATCATTCTTATCTTCATCATTTCTTTACATTTAGAGCTCAATTTGCCACGATTTTTTGTTTGGGATTAATTATAACATACGGAAGCGATAGAATTTTAATAGCAAAGGAATGGAAAAAACTATGGAAGAAGAAATCGAATTAACTATTCTTATGCCCTGTTTAAACGAAGAGGGTAATATCGAAAATTCCATAATAGCATCAAAAAATTTTTTGACAAAACACAAAATCAAAGGTGAAATACTTGTAGCCGATAACGGAAGTACAGACAATTCTGTTTTGCTTGCCCAAAAGCTTGGAGCTAGAGTTGTTCACGAATACAGACCCGGTTATGGCTTAGCTCTTAGAAAGGGAATCAAGGAAGCCAGAGGCACCTATATAATTATGGGAGACTGTGACACTACCTATGATTTCACCAGCTTGATGCCATTTTTAAAGCATTTGCGGGATGGTGTTGATTTAATAATAGGAAACCGATATGCAGGTGGTATCAGCAAGGGTGCTATGCCATTTAGTCACAGATACATAGGTGTTCCAATCCTATCATTCATAGGAAGAATAAGGTACGGTGTCTTAGTAAAGGATTTTCACTGTGGTTTACGAGGCTTCAACAGAGCTTTCGCAAGCAATATTAGATTTACATCAACAGGTATGGAATTCGCTACAGAAATCATCGCTCGGTTCGCAAAAAATGGAGCAACCATCAAAGAGGTTCCTACCACACTATCTGTAAGTCAAGCCCCCAGAAAGCCCCATCTCAAAGCAGTCAGAGACGGTCTTAGACACCTGTTATTTATGGCAAAAAGACTGGAATAACCAAGTCACTGTAGACTTAACTTATTCCAGTCTTTTATGTTGTTTATTTTATCTCTGGTTCTCGTAATCCTTTACATTAGTACAGTATTTTAAAGCTGTAGAATTTAATATCTTGTGTTCTCTGACAAGTCGCTTAAGATCTGCGTTCATAGTATGCATTCCCTGAGCAACACCAGACTGAATAGATGAAGGTATCTGATGTGTCTTATTCTCACGAATCTGGTTAGCAATAGCCTCATTATTAATAAGAATTTCGGTAGCCATAGCCATTCCATCCTCGTCATCTCTAGGAATAAGCTGCTGAGTTACAACACCCCTTAAAACATTTGAGAGCTGCGTTCTTGCCTGTGCCTGTCCATGAGGTGGATAAGCATCTATAATACGCTCAATTGTCTGAGCCGCTGTAGTTGTATGAAGTGTTGCAAGAACTAAATGTCCTGTTTCAGCTGCAGTGATAGCTGCACTAATTGTCTCAAAGTCTCTCATCTCTCCAACAAGGATTATATCAGGATCCTCACGAAGAGCTGATCTAAGAGCTGAAGCAAAGGATTCTACATCAGTACCAACCTGTCTCTGATGAATCATCGACTTTGCGTGGTAGTAAACATACTCTATAGGATCCTCTATGGTCATAACATGCATAGCCATCTTCTTATTAATATAATCTATCATAGAAGCTAATGTAGTTGTTTTACCACTTCCTGTAGGTCCTGTAATCAACACAAGTCCTCTTGGCTCATTAACAAGCTTTCTTACAGCTTCCGGAATATCAAGCTCATCAAATGTTGGAATCTTAGACTGAAGAATTCTATATGTAGCTGCAACATTATTTCTCTGATGGTAAATATTTGCTCTTATTCTTGTTCCTGTTGGAAGCATAAATGCAAAATCTAAATCCTGACCTGCACGAACCTTCTCAATCTGCTCCTGGGTAAGGCATTCAATAATCAAATTAGTTGACTCCTGAGCTGTTGGAATCGGCTCAAGCATCTCAAGCTTTCCATATCTTCTACGAGCAATTGATGTACCTACTGTTATATGCACATCAGAGCATCCATCCATCTTAGCTTCTTCAATTAAATCCACAAAATTCATAGTTTTTCCTCCCTAAATGTATTATCTTATTTCCTCTCCCGGCTTCTTTTTAGCCTTTTTATCTTCATACATAAGTTCATCAGCCTTCTTCATAAGCTCTGCATAATTATAGCCTTTTTCACCATACACAACGCCTACGGCTATAACACAGTTAATACCATCCTCCACTGTATTAAGACGAGCTAGCTCGGCCTCCCAACGGCTTTTAAGATTATCAACCTCATCCTTTGTAACATTACATGCTATCATAAGGAATTCGTCTCCACCCATTCTGTAACCATGCACCTTATTATTAGTAACCTTACGTATGCTGTTAGCCGCCTTAACAAGAAGCTTATCTCCAGCCTCGTGACCCTGGGTATCATTAAGCACCTTAAGGTTGTTAACATCTAAATTAAATATACCTATTGAATCCATAAGCTGATACTCAGCATCCATCATCTCAAGATACTTTGCCTTATTAAAAAGTCCGGTAAGGCCATCATGTTCACTGCTATAACGAAGCTTTTCCTTCATTATTCCGTTCTCAACATAAAGCTTAATAACGCTGAGGAGAGTTTTCTCCTTCATGGAATCCTTATCCATATTAGGCCATGCTCCAAAATAGATAGCATATTTTTGTCCTGATACAGCTCCATCACAAAGCTTGTTAAACACACTATCCTCCTTGCTACCATTAAGAGTCATAACCTCTTGTAGCTCAGGTGCAAGAGAACTCATTAAGATGTCATCATCTGCATTCATAGTAAATGCGCTCTCCACCTTTGCATTAAGACCTATACGGTCATTGCTATACACATCACCCATCTTATTATATGTAATTACATCCATATGTCCTTCCCTTTGAATAAGGAAATATGCCTTACTTACATTAAAGTAATCTGTAAGCATAGGTAATAGCTCATAGAATGTATTAGAAAGCTTCTGAAGTACCGCATTCTGAAATGCTGATAGTTTCTTGAAGAAGCTCATATACTTAGTGATATCACGGTTCAGACCCATATACTCTGTAATATCCACCTCATGATGAATACTATATGTCTTACCGTCCTTCTCAAATCTAGATGAATTAAGCTTGTAATATTTCTTACTTGCTCTGTCTATATTCTCCCACTCAACAGCTGGACCATCCACAGTAAGCTCTGGGCACTCGTCAAGCCACATAAAGACCTCAGTAGCATCCATACCTGTTATTTCCTGATTATACTTTTTTGTAAAATACGAATCCGCATATACTATCTCATCAGAAGAATCTGAGATAATCAAAACTCCTCCAACCTTATCAGATACAAATTTTACAATCTCGTTAGTAAAATCCATAAGTAACCTCCCTTGATATTCTTATGATATTTATTCAAAATTCAGGATATCTGCAAATCCTGTCATCTCAAATACTTCCATAACATCACTTACTACATTCTTAACAACCATAGTTCCCTGAAGCGAGTTCATCTTCTTTTGAGCACCTAGGATTGCGCGAAGTCCTGAACTGGCTACATAATCACAGTCTGCCATATTCAGTACAAATGATTTTACTCCCTCCACTAAGCTCTCATCAATATCTGCTATAAGCTTAGGTGCTGCATTAGTATCCAATCGTCCACTAAGCTCCATAACAAGCTCTGAATCATTCTGTGTCTTCTTAATCTCCATAGTATACCTCCTCCAAATCGTAACTAATAACTAATTATACTATACTTACCAGGACTTTTCCATAATTATTATATTATTTCCCTGTTTCCTATCGTAAATAATTTTGTCCATAATATTTTTTACCATAAATATCCCTAGGCCACCTATATCTCTTTCTTCAGCGCCTAGCGTGGTATCAGGATCATCTTTCTCCAGTGGATTAAAAGCCCTCCCCTGATCTATCATAGTTATCCTAATACTACTAGGATTAACTTCATATTTTTCTATACTGATTTGACACTCACCACAATTTTCTTCATATGCATAGTTTGCAACATTTACAAATAATTCCTCCACGCATACTACTATCTTCATGGCAATTTTCATAGGGCACTCAGCAATCTCAAGATTTTCCTCAACAAAGCCAAGTACTGTATCTAAATTCTCTAGGATTGCTTTCACAGTTATGTCTTTTGTCATACCGGCCACCTCCTAAGTCTTTATAGAGCTTTAATAAACTCCAGAGACCCTTTGATTTTTTCCAAACCATTCATCTCTATAAGAACCGATGCATCTGGAAAATACATACAATAATTGTTCTTGAAGCCTTCCCAATCAATCTTACCTGTGCCTAAGGCATCATGAGAGTCACAAGTAAAATCATTGTCATTAATATGTACATGCTTTATATATGGGCCAAGCTTTTCACACCAATCATTTATCTTGTGCTCATCACCAAACACACAAGCATGAGCATAATCAAGACAAATACCGAACCTTTCCACACCCTTCATTCTCTCACCAAGTGCCAATATAAGCTCCCAGTCATCGTCAAACATATTCTCGATGTAGATAATAATATCAGGGTATTTGTTAAGCTTCTCAGTCCAATAAGTGACATTTTTATCTACCCAGCTATCTCTATATGCCTTTTGCTTGAAATTAGAAACATAGTTAGTATGAAAGACTATAGCCTTAGCCCCTAATCTTCTTGCAATGGCGATGCTCTGTTCAACCCTATAGTCTGAAGCGGCGTATATTCTGCTGTCATCCGAAAAAATAGTCACATCCAAAAAAGCTCCATGGAATGTACAACAATCAGGAAGGTCACCCTTCTTTTCATATAGACTGATTATCTCTTCAAGCTTTTCTTGATCATCCAAAATATTCGGTATAAAGAAATCATTGTATTCAAATCCACAATTATAGCTTTTTGCAATAGCTAAGCTAGAATCAATATCTTTTCTGTCGGGTATCATCAATAGCTTCTTTATCTCCATAAGCCTGCCTCCAATTTAATCTCTCTTTACAGAAGTAACAGAGTAAACAAACACTCCCTTTGATTTACCCTTGAGAGGTATCTCTCCAACCTCTTCTACCTCAACACGGTCCTTAACCCTATCATAGACTGCATCACTTATAAGCACCTGACCCTTTTTAGCATTAGACTCAAGTCTTGCTGCAGTATTGACAGTATCTCCAATGGCAGTAAAATCCATTCTGTTTTCACATCCTACATTACCCACAACAGCTGGTCCACAGTTTACACCAACACCAAAGCCTACTGTTCTGCCGTACTTTTCAAGAAGCTCAGCCTCAAGGGCAACTCCTTTTTCTACTATATCCATAGCTGCACAAACAGCCCTAAATTCATAATCATCTAAATCGAATGGGGAGTTAAATACCGCCATAGTAGCATCTCCCACAAACTTATCCAAGGTTCCCTTATTCTTAAATATAGCCTCTGTAGTAAGGGCCAGATAATGATTCAGTATCTCCACAACCTGTTCAGGAGAAAGCACCTCAGACATAGTAGTAAAGCCTCGTATATCCACAAAAAGTACTGCCACATCTCTATTTTCTCCACCAAGCTTAATCTGGAAATCACCTTTCTTGGCTATTTCATCAACGATTTCCGGTGCCACATATTTTTTGAATGCATTTAACACCTTCTTACGCTTTATACTCTCCAAAATATATCCAAGTGCAAGAGCATAAACATAGGACACTATAAGCATTATTGGAAAATACACCAGACTTATAGCTCGTCCGTTGTTGTTAAGCACAACTCCTGCCACAAGCTCACCTGCTATAGAGAGCACTAACAGCATAGTTGATATCCAAATCTTTGCGTTTCTAAACAGAAGGTGTAGCAGGCTGGCAACAAGGCCTAATATAATTCCTGTAAGGTAAGGATTTCCATTAATAGAAAATCTCCCTTGGATAAAGGACTGCAGTATATTTGCATGGATTTCCACTCCAAACATCTGCTTGCTGTAGCCATTGGGTACATTGAAGTTATCCTGCATTCCTGAAGCATAGGCTCCAACCAAAACTATACTATCCTTAAATACACGGCTATCAATCTTTCCGTTAAGGACATCCACCATGGATATATACTCATAATCACCAGGCTTACCAGAGTAGTTAATCATAGTCTTGTTGTACTTGTCAGTTTCTATCTGGTTTGTAGCAATCCCCTGGTTCTCACAATACAATTCATATATTTCCCTGGAAAACGCATAGGTCAGCTGTCCATCATATTCTTCAGACACAATCAGCCTTCTGACTATTCCATCTGAATCCTGAGCTATATTAGAATAGCCTATACGGGCTACATCTTTAAGCTCCGGGAAAGGATAATACACATCCTTTATCTCATAGCCCTTAGTACCATCTTCATAATAGGTTGGTTTCTCCTCGTATTGGAACTGAGATACTACAACTACATTCCCACTTTCCTTAACAGCCTGAGCAAATGCTATATCTCCTTCAGAAATTGTGGCATTCTCTCCAAAATATCCTGAGAACAAAATATCGAATGCTATTACCGAAGGCTTTGCATTCTCGTCCTGGTTAAAATAATTAACCAAATCTGCGTAATACTGTCTAGACCAAGTATTAATAGGTCCTAATTCTTCTAGCGTCCTCTCATCTATAGCAATAATCTTAATATCATTGTCAACACCACGGGGCCTCTGGTACAGGAAATCCTTTAACATATAATCAAGAGACGGAAATATATTAGTAATGATAATTAAAAATGTGAGCACAAATACAATAATTGACTCTACAATATATCTAATAGTCTTCTTCAAATACTTTTCCTCCTACTGTCTGTTCAGATACACCATGGTAATATCGTCTGCCTGCATCGCACCATCCGCAAACGCATCTACCTCTTCAAAGATTGTATCAACAAACTGCTCCACATTACAACATTTTTCTATATGCTTGTTTAACACCTGTGTAATATAAGCATCCCCTAAAAGCTCATCCTTTGGATTAACTGCCTCTGTAACTCCGTCTGTATACATATAAATACAGTCACCCTTGTTCAGCACGAAGCTCTGCTCCCTATATGGTATATCCTCCATCATACCAAACACAAGATTAACCTTGGCAGGAATCATCTCAAACTGCCCATCTGCCTTCTTCACAAAAGGCCTGTTATGACCGGCATTAATAAATTTAACCTCATTTGTATCTAAATCCAACACACAAATAAAGGATGTTACAAACATTCCCTGATCATTCTTATAGCACAGCTGATTATTAGCCTTAGTGGCTACCTCTGCCAAAGGAAGTCCTAATGTAGCGTAGGTTTTAATATAGGTTTTAGCCATACTCATAAAAATAGCTGCCGGAACGCCCTTGCCTGAAACATCAGCTATCAGGAAGCATAGATGTTTATCATCTATCATAAACACATCATAAAAGTCCCCTCCAACCTCCTTGGCAGGACGCATCTTGGCAATAACATCTACATTTTCCAATTTATTAAATTCCGTAAAGTCATGCTCTAGGCAGCTATCCTGAATGCGAGTCGCTACCTCAAGCTCCGACTTAATTCTTTCTCTCTCTGTAACAAGCTTTGTAGTTTTATTATAAAGCATATTTATAAATGTACCATAAAGCTTTTTGTTGGAAGCTGCCATATCCTCGAACAATGTCTTTGAAATATTAGCGCAAACAACCTCTGATGTGGCACGAACTGTAGCTCCGCGCTTATCATCATTGATAAGCCCCATCTCGCCTATAAAGTCACCCTTACCCAGGTTATTAATAAGCTGCCCACTGCTACTTAAAACATCCGTAGTACCCTCAAGAATTATGTACATTCCATCATCACATTCATTGCCATATGTAACAATGTCTTGGCCTGTTGGAATAGTTACCTCTGACATAGCCTCCAAGAAAAGTTTGGTTCCTTCCGGAAGAGCTTTATCTTCTTCTATATTAAAGAATTCCTGTATGGCAGGTACCTGTCTTAATATTTCAATATTCATAGCAAACCTCCTGGATTAAACTGTTAATCCTCTAAATGATTTATTTCCATTTTATTTCAGTGTCCTGTAAGATTGGAGTTGAGAAATCAAAATCCCATTCTCCGCTTGGTGCAGGCATAAGTGTTGGTACCTGAGCACATTCGCCCTTCTTTACTGTCTGTGTACCAAACTCAGTTCCATTATATGTAAAGGTTACCGTAAATGGTCCCTTGAAATTCTTAATAATTTCCTCATCTGTCATAGTCTCATCCATATTAAGAGCACCACCTACTATAAGTAGTACATCATCTGGGAGTGTATCATAATCAATATCAGTTACACCATCAAGGTAATCTGTAGTTGTATCATCCTCGTAAATAATAACCTCCTTACCTGCCTCAACACCAACCTCTGTATCTGCAGTTGTTCCATCTGCATACATAAGTTTAGTAGTAACCTTACCCTCAAATACAGACACCCTAGTATATTCCACACCCTTATCATCCTGGTAAACCTGTACATAGTATGTAGTTCCTCTAACTGCCATGGTTGAGTTTGGAGTATTAATCTCGTAAGAAGACTCTCCACTAAGCTTATTCTGAATCTCGTTAGTTATGGCACCACTTTTTAGATTGATTGTTGTTTTACTGTCCTTAGCAGTTCCTGTAGCCTGTAATTCAAACTCAGTATTTTCCTCTACATATACATACTTGTCATCATCAAGCTTAAGAGTCATAAGGCCTGTATTAAGCTTGATATTGTCACCTGACTCAAGCACCATATTATTATAAGGCTCAATATCTCCTAGGGATTCTCTGCTTACCACTCCGTCTCCATCAAACTCATATACCTTGACAATTCTATAGGAATCCTCCTTCTTAGTTGATAATACTATAGCTACCACCGCTACGCATACCACCAACAATATACCAATTATTATTAATATAATCTTTTTGTTCTTCATATGGTTCCTCCCACATTCCATCCTTTACTGCTTATTAAATGTATACTGTCCTTCACCACCAACATAGAAGATTGAGCCTCCGCTATAGCTTGTTGAATCTCCCTTTACAGTCCATGTTCCTGAACCTAAGGTGTAGGATTGTCCTGTTTTAAGCTTTACCTGTGAACCACTTGGTATCTCCCCCGTCTTAGTCCACTCAGCCGCAACTGTAACCTTCATATTTCTAGTATTGCCAGCTCTATCTGTAACGACTATATCATATTCCTGTACTCCACCTTCTGATTTAAGATTAAGCACTGTAGAAGCACCAGTAATTTCCACTACTTCTCCGTTAAGCAATATGGTTGCTAGATTTGTATCATTTATTGCTACAGCAAGAGAATCTGCGTAATATATCTTGTTGTTTTCAGCATCAATATTTGGAGTATCTCTATCAATATTTACAACAGACATAAAAACTCCATCCGTTTTGGCACCAGTATTCTCATCCATAAAATAAAGCGTTCTAGAGCTCACAGATGAGCTTATGGTAAACTGCTCCACATACTCACCATTCAAAGAATCTGATATAACATAACCTTCCTTTGCAACTACTGTAACATCAGATACATAATATCCATTGCTACCTACAGTTCCCACCAATGTATATGCATCCTGCGGTACAGGGAGATAGGATATACTAAACTCTTCTGTCAATATCAACTGGTTATATTTGTCATTCTCAGGCAACACAACCCTAGCTACATAATTACCCACAGCTGTTGGCACCTTATTTGAATAGGTTGCGTCGTTTGCTCCATACCTTTTGTACTCTACCACGGCGCCTGATGTTTGGTTAGTTGCCGATGATATCTGAGGTTCTACAGCTACTCCATAATATGTATCTGATACTGTAAGTGTACCCGCTCCATCGTTTTGAAGGATTGCATTAATGGCAAACTCATCAGTTAGCACAAACTGCTTGTATGTATCATTTTCAGGAAATGTTATTCTGGCTGTATAATTACCTATATCCTCCGGCTTAGTTGTAGCGTATGTAGAATCATCAGCCCCTGTTACCTTGTACTCTATAACAGCTGTATCTTTATCATGTGTGGTTGATGCAACCTCAACAATCAAAGCATTACCAACGGTTATATCTGCAACCGAAAATGAAGCTTCTCCAGTCTTCTTAACTATTGAAAATTCATCTGTTAAGATTAGCTCCTTGTATATTCCAGTCTTAGGAAGAATCACTCTGGCCACATAATCTCCTGCTGCCGTAGGAGTCTGTGTGGTATAGGTAGAATCATTTGTACCCTTCACCTTATACATCACTCCATCGTGAGCAGTTGAGTTTGTGTCAGAAACAACACTGGCCTCCCAGGTATCACCAACCTCCATATCAGGAATTGTAAGAGTACCTGTTCCTGTCTCCAACTCATTAGGCGTCGGAAAGGTTATTATAACCTCATCCGAATCAGTATTAGCCACTGTATAGGATACTTGAATTTCACTTTCATCTATTCTTGTTACTGTAGGAGTCGAATTACCAGTTGTTGTGACTGTATATCCTTCCGGAAAATAATATCCCTCTGCCACTATACATTGGTAGGTTCCTATAGATTCACCAAACCAAAGTGGCGTGTCAAGCTTACCATCTTGGCTCGACCATGTAACATAGCCATCAACCGGCCCAAAGGAAACTCTTGTACCATATTCCGCTAGAATAGATGAGTCTGTACTTCCTGCTGGAATATTATATGCAGTACCATCATAATATACTGTCACATCGCTATCTGATGTACTAATCACTGTATCTTTATTAACATTAATAGTTGTTGTAGTACCTGATATGGCAAGATAATCTGATACGGTTACTGTACCTGTTCCTGATATTTCTCCTGAACCAGATAGGCTTGCCACTGTATTGTCACCTGTAAACTGAATAGGGCCATTTGCTTCAATGGAACCTACTGTTATCCCATTAGCTATAACACCTACTCCTTCTGTACCCATATTGGTGACAATTGTACCATAGTTTCCACCATTTAAATTAGTAGTGCCATCGCTTATTGTTACAGTATTAACTGTACCTCCATTTTCCACAGTATATGAGTTAACTCCTTTAGTTTGAACACCTGCTACTGTAATCCCGGAATCAATTTCCAGTGTACAACCGCCACTATCAAATATATAGGTTTTATCCGAATCCTCTGTAATATGTGTGTAGGTGTCTATACTCATAGCTTGAGCAATCAATATATCAAAGCCCGGTAGCTGATTCATCAGCAGCATAGCCATGACAAGGGCTATAAGCTTCTTAATCCTTTCTTTCATCATAGGTCCTCCCGATTCCATTACTTATACATCAAACCAGATTTATGTGCTACTATTTAACATACATTTAAACACAATTGTATACTATCATATTTTGACAAAATATCATAGTATTGCGTACAAATTGCAGTTTTTTGCGTATATTTTGTTGCGCAAAAAAACAAAAGACGAATTATCTAGGAATAAATCTGCCATATATCCCTATAATAATCCGCCTTTTATAGCATCTCTTTAATTTTTAATCATAGTATCTATTGTTGCACAAATGTATACTTACCTTCAGTTCTTACATAAAAGGAAGTGTTGCCGTTGTAGCTTGTTTCATCTCCTTCTACCTGCCAGACTCCATCTCCTAATGAGTATTCATACTCTACCATAAGGCTTATATTTTCACCTGTAGGAATAACCCCCTGTTCCATCCAGTTATCAGCCACAATAACCATCATAACCTTGGTATTACCAGCCATGTCTGTAATTACTATCTCGTATTCCTCTAAACCATTTTTTGACTCTAGCCTTAGAGTAGCTTTTCCACCTACTATATCTGCATATATTTCTCCATTTACTGTAATTCCACAAAGGTTAGCATCTTCTATAGCTATCTCAACAAATTCTGCATAGTATGTAGCACCATTATCTGCTGTTATTGATGGCAATGTTTGATCTATCATAATCTCATCCTGCCACACACCTGTGGTCTTCTCACCAGTCTGTATATTCTTATAGTAAAGATATCCCGCTTCCCATGTGGAATCAAATGTGATGCTTGTAGCATACTCACCATCTAACCTGTCAGACACCAGATACCCTGCCGGAGCGCTTATGGTTACGGCCGTTGTATAGTAACCATTGGAACCTTCAGTACCGCTAAGAACAACCGCAACTGCAGGTGCAGGAAGGTAGCTTATGGTAAATTCATCTGTTACCACCACTTGATTGTATGAATCATTTTCAGCGTAGGTTACTCTAGCTGTATAATTACCCACTGCTGTTGGAATCTCCCTTGAATATGTAGAATCATCTGCGTCTGTAACCTTATACTCCACAAGCGTCATATATATATCATTAGTCCCTGATGATAGCTCAGGACTCACAGTAGCTCCGTAGAATACATTATTTACATTAATTGTTCCATTACCATCAGCCTTTTCAACAGAAAATGTAGTTGTTTTCACAACCTGCTGGTATGAAGCATTTTCAGGAAATGTCACTCTAGCGACATAATCCCCCACTGCTGTAGGCTTATCCTCAGAATACTCTGTATCTTCCGAGGCAACAGACTTATACTCTATCACAGCCGTTGACACATCATGGGTACTAGATGTAACCTCTGGATTAATCACTTCATTATACTTCACATCGGCAACACTAAACTCAGCACTACCCGGTGCCTTGAGTATAGAAAACTCCGCAGTATCAACCACCTGCTCATAGGATTCGTTTTCTGCTAGGATCACTCTAACCATATAGTTGCCCACTGCAGTAAATGCCTGAGTTGTGTAAGTAGAGTCATCTGATTCCGCCACCTTATATTCAACTACGGCTGCAGTTTCGTCATTAGTATCCGAGGCAATCTGTGGCTCAAACACACCACCATATATTATATTTTCCACAACCAGTGTCATTGCTCCCTTTGCCTTGGTTATGGAAAATGTGGTTGTCTTTACCACCTGCTCATAGGATTCATTCGCCGCAAGGGTTGCTCTGGCATCATAGTCTCCCACCGCTGTTGGCACTGTAGTTGAATATTCTGATTCAGCCGCTCCTACTAGCTTGTATTCTATTACTGCCGCTTCCTTATCATGAGTGCTTGATATAACCTGTGGATCCAGCTTTTCACCATACTTTATATCTGCCACACTAAACTCAGCACTGCCCTGTGCCCTAAGTATAGAAAATGTTGTTGTTTTCACTACCTGCTCATAGGATTCATTTTCTGCAAGTGTTGCTCTTGCGTCATATTCTCCCACTGCATTTGGCGCTGTTGTAGAATACTCTGATTCAGCCGCACCTACTAGCTTGTATTGTATTACCGCTGCATCTTTATCATGAGTGCTTGATGTGACCTGTGGATTTACTGTTTCTCCATATATTATATCCGCCACACTAAATTCAGCACTACCCACTGCCCTAAGAATAGAGAATTCTTTTTCTAAAACCAGAGTGTAATAATCTTTGTTCGCAGGAAGAGTCACTCTTACAACATAGTAGCCTACCAATGTTGGCTTTGTGGTTGTATAGGTACTATCATCTGCATCTACCTGTTTATACTCAAACAGTGGTGAAGAATCATCATTAGTGCTTGATGTTATCTGTGGATTCACAGTTTCCATATATCTTATATTATCCACAGTAAGTTCTCCTGTTCCTACAGGCAATTTACTCAATTCAGGCAAATTAATGGTTACTATTCCTTCATCATCAGTGCCAACAGTATATGTAACAGTTATTGTATTCTTATCAACCACAGTGGTTGTCACCGTTCCTGTGCCATCTGTTGCAGCCTGATAATCATCTAGGAAACAATACCCATCTTCAGCTGTAAATGTAATAGCTTCAGTAGAATCACCATGCAAAATAGGTGTATTAAGCTGGTCGCTTCCAGCTGTGCATGTAGCATTTCCATCTACCGATGAACAATCCACTTCCACTCCATACATTTCACGAAGAGTGCTGTTAGTACCAGCAGGAATATTATATTCTTTATTATTATTCAAATGAGTAACTGTAAAAGCCGCTCCGGTACTGTTAATAATCTGGGTATCAGTATATACAAGCAAAGTAGCCGTGGTGCCAGTACCAGTAAGCTCCAGCTTGTTCATCACTGCTATATTTCCGCTTCCTCCTATACTAACAGCAGTTACAGAGCCATTAGACACATTGTTACCTTCAACACTAAAGCTACCACTAGAGGTAATGCTACTTGTAGCAGTAATTCCTGTTGCATTAATTGTGGCACCCTCTGCCAATGTTATGGAAGTATAAGTTCCACCATTCATAGAAACCTGACCATACTGAATATTTGCTGTCTCAATATGTCCATTATTATTTATGGTAAAGCTAGCTCCTGCATTCACTGAATCAGTAATCTCCACAGCACCAATTGTCACACCTAAATCCGCTGGAACAATCAAGGTCGCTAGGTTCAGATAAAACATACTAAATGTTCTTCCCTCATCCTCAGCTGTACATGTGTGGGTTAGGCCTCCAACCGGTTCTGATATTATTGGATCATCAGCAGCTCCTGAAATAATATAACCTACTCCTGGTAGCTGACTAATCATTAACATCGTCACTAATATCGCAATTATTCTTCTAATTTTCTTACTCATTTTATTCATACAATGATTCTCCCACAAAAACTAATATTACCTTGTTACGGAGTAAATGTAACAGATTCGCAAGGAGGGGAAATGTATTTTTATGCGAATCTGTACATTTTCTCTTAGAGGGTTTGATTTTTGCTACCGATTATGTGTAGCCACTGTTTAATCCCAACTTATTTGGAAATATATTAAAAGTGGATTTCTATTATTTGAAATCCACTTTATAATATCACACATTATTTAATCAAAATCTTTTTGCGTAAAATCGAGCCTGTTTTGCGTATAAAAAGTATTATCTTACGAATTACTCTGGAATTTCTAATCCAAATGCAGTTGCAAATTCCACGTAGCAATCATCACATACTACATATATTTGACCATCTACATCATAGTTTCCACACATCTTATACTCCTCACACAAGCTACAGCTTTGAGTAAGGCCAAATGAAGTTGCAAACTCACCATAACAGCTATCGCACACTACATATATCTGACCATCTACCTCATGGTTTCCACACTGCTTGTACTCATCACATAAGCTACATAATTGATCTATACCATAAGCATTAGCAAACTCTCCATAGCAGTTCTCACACACTACATATATTTGACCATCTACCTCATGACTTCCACACATCTTGTATTCCTCACACAGTACACACTGCTGTTCAATACCATATGCAGTAGCAAACTCTCCATAGCAGCTATCACAAATCACAAATGTCTGTCCATCCACCTGATAAGTTCCACACTCCTTAGCCACTTCACACTGTTCACACACCTGTGTGTTATCTACCTGAGATACCGAACCAGTTACTGACTCAGTTGTCTTATTATCTGCAGCTGCTTCTGTGGTCTCCTTCTCCGCAGTAGCTTCTGTAGTTACCTCCTCTGTAGTATCTTTTAAAACAGCCTCTGTTGTGGTTTTCTCTGCAGTAACCTCAGTGACTTCTGTAGTTGTAGCAGTTGTTTTCTCCTTACTATCACCACATCCTGTCATAACACCCACCATAAGACATGTGGCCAAGATAACCTGTAAAAACTTCTTCTTCATAATTTTATCTCCTTATAATTTACATATATGTGTATTTCATCTTCTGTAGATTAACACATATATTGTCAAATATAATTTTTTGCGTAAAAAAGGCCTGTTTTTGCGTAAAATTTAATATTTAAGATGAATTTTGTCAGATTTTGTGATATATTTTATGTAATTATTAATTACAGGAGGTGAGATAATGAATATTGCCATATGTGACGACGACATTCAAAGCTGTAAAATGATCCACTTATTACTACGAGAATATACCTCTCAAAATAATATTCCAGACCTTTCCGTCTCTATATTCTCCGACGGAAACGACCTATTGGACGATATCCAAGAGGGCGAATGCTTCGATATTTGTATATTGGACATTTTAATGCCAGCAGTAAGCGGTATTGATCTTGGTGTAAAGCTTAGAGACAGCGGTTATAATGGTGTTATTATTTATCTTACAGCCAGCAAAGACTATGCACTTGATTCATATAAGGTAAAAGCATTTAATTACATACTAAAGCCTATCATTCCAGAGGACCTTTACTCTACCTTAGACGATGCCATAGCGAGTATATCTGCTAAAGCTGACAGAAGCATTACGGTTAAAACAAAGGACGGAAATGTTCGTATCACAACAAACAACATACTATATGTAGAGCTATGTAAGAGAATACTAGTTTATCATCTAGCTGATGGTTCTACTATAGAAAGCATATATATCCGAGTTCCTTTTTCAGAAGCAACCAAGGAGCTTTTAGAGGATAAAAATTTCGTACAGTGTGGAGCGGGTAATGTTATCAATCTTTCCAAGGTCACTATGGTGGGTAGTGAAGAGATTGTTTTCAACCAATCTTATAATGCATTCTTTAGCAAAAAGATATGTAACGAAATACGCTTGGCCTGGATGGATTATCAATAAAGATATAAAAATAACTCTCCGGTTATTCACCGAAGAGTTATTTTTATAATTTATGCAGTATTTTTCTATCTACTCACCAAAGCCCTCATCCTGTTCCTGCTTCTTCCCAAAAAACATAGGTACAACTCCCGATACAGCAAATATTGCACCAATTCCAAGCATTACATAACCGACTATAGTAATAACATTGTTATTTTTCTTTATCTCGCTTCTGGCCTCATCAAAGTCTAGCCAGTTTTCACCATTTACCTTAATCTCATATGCCAGATTGGTTTTTTCATGGACCAAAAGCTTCATCTTGGTACCAGATTTTAGTTCCATCAATCGTTGAGTAAGCTTGTCGTCTGCACAGCTAGAGTGAATGTCAACATCATTACTATAATCCTCAAAGGTAAGATATATGCTATTTGAATCTATACCTCCGTCTGTAGAACGATACTTACAGTCGTAAAAGGTTGCCTCAACCTCTGTACAAGTGGATCTTTCAACTCCCTGATACCAGTCCTTTCCTATCTGGCAGAATATACCTAATGCAAGTAATAAAACACCCATAACAAGTCTCTTCATCGGATCCGCCAAATCTCTTAGTCCAAAAGAAAAACTCATATATATTTCCTCCGTTTTTATGTTTTGCTTCGTGTGTAATATAACACATTTTTTTACAGGCTTAATTTCTTGCGTATATTTTGTCACTTTTTGCGTATGAAAATGCATCCTCCTGTTTAAGTTCAAACAAAAAATCCGCCCTGCATACAGCAAGGCGAACTATATATTAACACACATTATATTTAATTTAAGGTACTATGTATTATCTCCTTTAGTGCCAGTGGTAAGAATGGTTTAGTCAAATAATCATCAACCCCAAGCTTTGTTGCTCTTTCGATAGTCTCAATATTTCTATCTCCCGTCATCAGTACTATAGGTATATTGTATTTTTGTCTTATAAGCTCCATAGTAGCAAAGCCATCCATCTCTGGCATCTTCACATCAAGAAGTATCAAGTCTATTTCGTGGGCATCTAGCATCTTAAGGGCTTCCATACCACTGGTAGCTCCCACAACCTGATACATAGGTGTATCCTTAAGAATAACCTCTACCATCTTAATATTCATTGGCTCATCATCTACTATAAGTATCTTTTTCTGTAGACTTTTCACTTCTCTTAATGTATAACCCTCATCCTCATCTATCATATCAAGCATTATATCTGCGATAGCTGGATCAAACTGAGTACCCTTACCGGTTTTGATTTCATTTCTTATTACTGACTGTGGCAAATATTTTCTATAACTTCTGTTACTAGCCATAGCATCATAGGAGTCTGCCACACCGATTATTCTGGCCACCTCCGGTATATTTTCACCTTTCAATCCATTCGGATATCCGGTTCCATCATATCTCTCATGATGAAATTTAGCACCATTTTTTATGTTAGGGTCATCAAATATATCCTTTAGTATATGGTAGCTGGTTACAGGATGAATCTTAATCTGCTCAAATTCCTCATCGCTAAGTTTTCCCGGATTATTGATTACCTCTACCGGTATTCTAATCTTGCCAACATCATGAAGCAGTCCTGCGTAATATATGATATCCTGTTCCTTAGCAGATTTACCCATTCTTCTTGCTATCTCCTTGGAATACTCCGCTACACGAAGGGAGTGACCATTGGTATATCTATCCTTAGCATCTATAGTCCTTGCCAATGCTTGGATTATCTTACGGTTCATATCCTCAACCTTTTCATTGGTTTCCTGCTCCAGACGAACCGACTCGTTAGTCTTAGCGTAGGTTACACAAAAACACACCACAAGTAACACTGACACACCTGCTGATATAAGCAGATTTTTACCCGTAGCAAACAAGGTTACCACTGCTATTATCACTGTTAACATATACATTTTCTTATTTACATTTTTCATAAGTACTTCCTTTTTTACACACCGATATGCAATTTTTTCTTTTAGAGTCCCGTTTAATTACATGATTTTGATTAATTCCAAAGCTTCTTCATAGGTTGCTTGATATAATTCCATTAGTTCATCATGGGAGTTTAGAAGATAATCTAATTTAGACTCATCTCCATCAAGATATTTCATACCCTGTCCCTCTATATCTGCTGCCAATTTAGAGAGCTTTTCTCCACCTATATTAAGAGATGTGGATTTTACAGAGTGCACATAAGTAACATAGTCCTGCCACTGTTTACACTCATATGTATTTGTAAGCTTATCTATTTTATCCTGGGCAAAATCGCAGTAAATCTGTAAGAATGATTTATACATTTCCTTGCTTTCTGAACTGTACTTTAACCCTGTAGTTTGATTAATATAGTTGAAGTTGCTTTCTAAATCCGTATTCCCCTTCATTACATCAGTTCCATCTGATATAGATTCTTTCTTGTTATTATTCACAAGCTTAGGAGCATCCATCTCCTTAAGCTTTGATTCCGGAATAAATCTAAGCAGGAGCTTCTCAAGATTTCTAGTATCTATAGGCTTACTTAAATAATCATCAAAACCCTTTGATAGATACATTTCCTTAACACCAACTATTGCATTAGCAGTAAGAGCAACTATCTTGCTATCCTTCTTAAGATTTTTCTTAATTAGCTGCTCTAAGGTTTCTATACCGTCCATCTCAGGCATCATGTGATCTAAGAACACCACATCATAGGAATTCTTAATCATCAGCTCTATACATTCCTTACCACTACCACAGGTAGTAACCTGTGCCTTGCTTTCCTTAAGAAGATTTTTTAAAACCAATAGGTTCATCTCATGGTCATCTACCACAAGAATCTTGGCTGTCGGTGCAACAAAACCTGCTGTACGGATTCCTTCCTCAGAAATTTCAACAGCCTCTAAAGCCATCTTATAATCTCCTATAGCCCTTCTGTCAATTATCTTCTGAGGCACGCAAACTGAAAATGTAGAGCCTTTTCCATATTCGCTTGTTACCTTTATCCTTCCACCCATATACTGAATCAGTCTATTCACTATTGCAAGACCAAGTCCAGTTCCTTCTATATCTTTATTCTTCTCAGTATCAACTCTTTCAAAATCAGCAAAAAGCTTTTCTATATTCTCCTCTTTGATACCAATTCCAGTATCTTTTATCTTTATCTTAAGATTAATATTATCATTTACCAGATTTCCTCTAACGGTAAGTGTAACCTTTCCCTCATTAGTATATTTCACTGCGTTATTGAGAAGATTAACCATAACCTGTCTGATTTTACCAACATCGCCATATAGTTCGGCTGGAAGATTCTCGTCTACATTTACCTCAAATTCAAGGCCTTTTTTACTAGCGATAGGCGCAACCATATTTACCACATCATTAAGTAAGCCTCTCACCAAGTAAGCGCCCTCTTCTATCTCAATTCTACCGGCCTCTATCTTAGAGAAATCTAGTATTCCATTGATAATTTCAAGAAGATTTTCACTAGCATGCTTTATATTTTTCGCATATCCACGAACATTTTCATCCTGTGCCTCTCTGAGCACCATCTCGTTCATACCCATAATTCCATGGATAGGTGTTCTTATCTCATGAGACATATTGGCTAAGAACTGACTTTTAGCCTTGTTGGCATTCTCTGCCTCTTCCTTAGCTTCTCTAAGCTCATCACTTTCCTTAGCTTTTTCTGCAGCTATAAACATATACACTGTTATTATAACAAACAGTACAAGTAAGAGTCCGAACACCCACAAAACAAGTGTTGTAATATATGTTATTCCGTCTGATAGCGCATTCTCTGGTATTATTCCCACTGTATATACACCGTAGTTTTCCACCTCAGATACGAATACAAAATATCTTTCCTTATCACACTTCACAAATGTGCTGGCAGCTGTAGAAAGCTCCATCTTATCCTTTATGGTTTTAAATCCTTCCTGCAACTCTGGCTGATGAAGAAAATCACCACTGTAGGATGAATCCACAAAAGGTATTATGATTTCAAAGTTCTTGTTAGCCCAAAGCACATGACCTTCTCCATCATAGCAATCCCTGCCAAAGGTATCAGATAAAATCTCTTCATCGTATTTTTTGTAAAGTACATATTTTATATTTTCACCACGATATACAGGAACAGAAAATGTCATACCCTCACCAGCAACATACGATACAGCTTCCTCTCCTCTAAATGAGCTTTTTACTCCATCATATTTTGTAATATCTAAAGGTATTCCAGCAAGCACACTGCCGTCTAGCTTAAGTACTCCTACAGAAACCCCTTCACGCTCCTGCATGACAGTCTGAAGAACAGCTTCTGGGTTATTCTCATTTTTTTCCACCGCACTGGCTATATTGCTAAGCTGCACAAACTGAATTTCTATAACCTGCTCAATCTGCTCTGACAAAAGCTTGGATTGCTCTGTAACCTGCTTTTCCATATGCTCTATAAGAATTTGATTTAACTTCATACCAAGCAAGCTTCCCACCACAATCATTACACCAAACAGCGCAGCTACACTAAGTACTGTTCTAAAATTTATAAATCTTTTTCTATTCTTCATATATGTATACGCCCTCAACATACCAGTCCATACTATTCATAAGCACCTGGTCACTTATTATCTCATCCTCTTGGCAACGAAGCTGTCCCTGATTATCATATATCACTCCAGAAAAAATCTTATCTCCCGATTTTATCTCCTCTTTTGCAGTATTTACATCTGTTACTATGTCCGGTTTAACTATAGGAGATATATCCGTTAATCCTATTGCATTTTTCTCTAAACCAAACCAATATGTATTCACTACATCAGATTTACCTCGTATGTAATCGGACAACAATTCCTTATAGGTTATATCCCATCTAAACTCAACCGCTGTCAAGAATTTATCACTTGATCCTTCATAAGCCTCGTGATAGCCTATAGAATATACACCTACAGTTTCAGCAAACTCCACCACATTAGGTTGATTTTGATGGTAAGCCAATACATCTGCATTTTCCTTTTCTACAAGTTCCTGGGCAAGCTGTTTTTCCCTGTCTGCGTCATCCCAAGAATTGCTCCAGGAAACCACTACCTTAGCTTCCGGATTTGCATGTTTTACCCCAAGGGTAAATGCATTGATTCCCCTATTCACCTCACTGTTAGGCATAGCAGCCACATATCCAATAACATCTGTTTCAGACATATGCCCAGCTATTATTCCAGACAAATATCTGGCCTGATATATTCTAGCGAAGTAGCAATTTAGGTTATCACCATAATAATCAAAGGACTCGGAGTAAAATGTTATATCCGGATATTCCTTTACCACATCCTTAACCTCTGATGCATAACCATAACTAGATAATATAATAATATCCACATTCTCTGCAGCCAAGTCTCGTATAGCAATCTCACATTGGCCACTATGTTCCTTAATATTCTCCTTAATCATCAACTCTATATCAAGCTGAGTACAAGCAGAGGTTATTCCATCATAATGTAGACCATTCCACCCTTCCTCGTCAGATGTGCCAGACATGATAAACCCCACCTTAATGGTGTCTTTATCTTCTTTTTTTGTCCTTCCTGTAAAGGTAATAATAATTACCGTAAAAACAAAAATAATCATGGCTAATATTAGTAATATGTATTTTAAATTTTTATTTTTCATATATTTTCACGCCCTCCACATACCAGTCAAATGAATTAAGCATTGCCGCATCCGGCATATTTTCGCCTTCTAAAATCCTAATATTTCCTTCATTATCAACTACAGGGCCATAAAACACATCATAGGTTCCTGCGTCAAGCATAGCCTTTTTTTCTGCTACGGCATTAGCAATCCCAGGTTTAACATTTGAGGTCATCGGTGCCAGCTTAATAAGTCCTGACTCCGAGCCCTGCCAATAGTTACCTGAGTAATATCTTCCCTGAATAATCTTCTCTATTTGCGGCGTATAGAAGGTTGACCAATTCCATACAGGTGCGGTTAAAAAGCTATTAGGATAAAGCTTACTGTTATCCATATTATAGCCTATAGACCAAACTCCTTTTTCCTCAGCCACATCCAGTGGTGCTACACTGTCACAATGCATAGCAATTATATCTACATCACACTGGTCTATCAGTTTTTCTGCTCCTTGTTTATTCATGTCATAATCAGTCCAAGACTCTGTCCATATTACATGAACTGTTGCATTAGGATTTACAGATTTCACACCTAGTGTAAATGCGTTAATTCCTCGATTAACCTCAGATATAGGAAATGCAGCTACATAGCCTATGTTATCCGTCTCCGTCTGCATACCTGCCACAATACCACTTAGGTATCTCATCTGATACATTCTTCCAAAGTATGTTGTTATGTTATCTCCTGTTTCAGTTCCTGTAGCGTGCAAGAACACAACTTCTGGATGTTTTTCCGCCACCTTCACTATCCACTCACCATAATCAAATGAATTACAGATAATAACCTGGCAACCATCCTCTATCATAGTCTCCATAGTTTCCATACAGCTTTGGTCATAAGGTACATTTTCCTTATAGATAATTTTAAGGTCTAAAACTCGGGCGCTATCGCTAATTCCCTCGTAATGAGACTGTCCCCAACCCTTATCATCCACTTCACCGTTGTATAGGATTCCTACCTTTGTTTGAACCTTTTCTGGTTCTTCACTCAAATATTTATTTGTTATAATAAATATTCCTATTATAATTAAAGATAATATCGTTAAAGCTATAACTGCCATTTTCTTCATATCAAATACCTCTTACATTTTCTAACTAGATTTATATAAATTTAAATAGTATTCCAATTGTAAGTATATCAAATTTTTCTTCATCTTGGATAATTTGCGTATAAAAAGTATATTTTTGCGTATAAAAAGAGGCCGCGCCCGAAATTATTGTTTCTGGCTCCAGCCTCATATTATATTATCTTATATAAAGTTTCTCACCATCATAGTCGATTGTCATAACATCTCCGGCACGAAGCACATCCTGAAGTATTCTTCTAGCTACTAAGGTTTCCACATTCTTCTGAAGATATCTTTTAAGAGGTCTTGCACCATAATATGGGTCATAGCCAGCTTCAATTATATGTTCCATAGCCTTATCTGTAATCTCTAGAGCCAGTTCTTTATCCTTAATTCTCTTATTCAAGTCCACCAACAAGAGCTTAACTATGTCTGAGATTGCATCCTTATCAAGTGGCTTAAACATTATAGTTTCATCCAGACGATTTAAGAATTCTGGTCTAAAATGATTCTTAAGCATTCCCATAACCTTTTCCTGGCAATCAGCTGTTATTTCTCCAGTGCTATCAATTCCCTCAAGAAGATACTCTGAACCAATATTTGAGGTCATTATGAGAATTGTGTTCTTAAAATCTACTGTCTTGCCCTTAGAGTCTGTGATTCTACCATCGTCTAAAACCTGAAGCAGTACATTGAATACATCTGGATGTGCCTTTTCGATCTCGTCGAACAGTATTACTGAATAAGGTTTTCTTCTTACTGCCTCAGTAAGCTGTCCACCCTCATCGTAGCCAACATATCCTGGAGGAGCTCCAATAAGTCTTGCCACACTATGCTTCTCCATGTACTCACTCATATCGATACGAACCATATTAGCTTCATTGTCAAACAGTGCTTCAGCCAAAGTCTTAGCAAGCTCTGTCTTACCTACACCTGTTGGTCCAAGGAACAGGAAGCTTCCTATAGGCTTAGTTGGATCCTTGATTCCTGCTTTAGAACGAACGATTGCATCGCTAACTAAATCCACTGCCTCATTCTGACCAATAACTCTCTTGTGCAACTCATCTGCCAGATTAAGAGTTTTATTTCTCTCACTTTCAGTAAGCTTTGACACAGGGATTCCAGTCCACTTAGATATAATCTTAGCAATCTCCTCATCAGTCACGCACTCGTGAACCAGATTCTTCTGCCTAATGGCATCACTTGCCTCAAGGTCCTCTAATTCTTTCTTTATCTGTGGAAGTCTACCATACTTAAGCTCCGCAGCCTTCTCCAGGTTATAAGCTCTCTCGGCTATCTGAATTTCATTATCAATTATTTCCAGTTCCTCTCTAAGCTTTCTAACCTTCTCAACTCCAGCCTTCTCATTCTCCCACACTGCTTTCATATGCTTGGATTTTTCCTTAAGCTCTAAAAGCTCCTCTCTAAGAGTTGCAAGTCTATCCTGGCTAAGCTTATCATCCTCATTCTTAAGAGCTGCTTCTTCTATCTCTAACTGCATAATTCTTCTAGATATCTCATCTAACTCTGCAGGCATAGAGTCAAGCTCCGTCTTAATCATAGCGCAGGCTTCGTCAACAAGGTCTATAGCCTTATCTGGAAGGAACCTGTCGGTAATATATCTGTTAGAAAGGGTTGCTGCACTTACTAATGCGCCGTCATTAATCTTAACTCCGTGGAATACCTCGTATCTATTCTTAATACCCCTAAGGATAGAAATGGTATCCTCCACTGTAGGTTCATTTACTAAAACTGGCTGAAATCTTCTCTCTAAAGCAGCATCCTTCTCGATGTACTTTCTGTACTCATCAAGGGTAGTTGCGCCTATACAATGAAGCTCTCCTCTGGCAAGAAGAGGCTTAAGCATATTTCCCGCATCCATAGCTCCTTCTGACTTTCCAGCCCCCACTATAGTATGAAGCTCGTCTATAAAGAGAATAATATTACCATTAGAATTTTTTACCTCATCAAGAACAGCTTTAAGTCTCTCTTCAAATTCACCTCTATATTTTGCACCTGCAACCATAGCACCTAAATCAAGGGCAAATATCTCCTTATCCTTAAGAGAATCCGGTACATCTCCCCTAACAATTCTCTGTGCAAGCCCTTCTATGGCAGCAGTCTTACCAACACCAGGCTCACCTATAAGAACCGGGTTGTTCTTGGTCTTTCTAGATAATATTCTAATAATATTTCTTATTTCATTATCTCTTCCAATAACAGGGTCAAGCTTTTGGTCTCTTGCTCTCTCCACTAGGTTATAGCCAAATTTGTTAAGACTATCATATGTTGCCTCTGGATTGTCGCTGTCAACTCTTCTACTTCCCCTTACAGCCGCAAGAACCTGCAGGAACTTATTCCTATTAATTCCATAGCCCATAACAAGACCCTTAACAGCTTTATTCATCTTCTCTAGGATACCCAAAAACAGGTGCTCAACAGATACATAGGAATCACCCATCTGTTTAGCTTCAGTCTCTGCCTGTATCACTGCTTTAGAAAAATCAGCACTTGTAAAAAGCTTGCCGCCAGACACTTTAGGTCTATACGCCACCAGCTTCTCACACTCTCTAGCAAATGCATCTACATTAATCCCCATATTCTCCAGAAGCTTCGCTATAAGACTATCCTCCACAGTTACCAAGCTACAGAGAAGATGCTCCTGGTCAATCTCCTGATTGTTGTACTCATAAGCAAGCTTCTCACAGTTTTCAATTACCTCTAAGGATTTTCTAGTATATTTTTCTGCATCCATATTAATCATCCTCCTTGTGTTCCATTTGTTCTACTCCAACTATAACACCATTCTTAAAAAAGTCAAGTTATTTTTTTGAATTATCAGGTTAATATTTTCAAAGTCTAACTTATGAACTGTTTTAATGCAAAAAACAAGGACGTGCGCATAACCTTTTTCCGGCCGCGACAGGTGTGGGGTCTTAGCCGGACATCTTAGTCCGGCGGGCGCCCCACCCTAGGCAGGCCGGCCAAGGAATTTCCTTCGCACGTCCGTATTATTTAAATTATAAAACAGAGCTTAGTCCATCTTACCAATTGATAAGAATCCACTTTCATTAGACTTAAGTAACCAGGATAGACCGATATTCTTTCTATCTCCATCAGCAGCTACATAAATCTCGCCTGTTTCTACAAGGGACTTGGCAATTTCAAGAACCTTATCCTTAAACTGCATCATCTCTCTTCTGTCACGTGAGCTTAGCTTGAAGAGATACTGGTTCTTTGAGCTTATAAGAAGAATACTGTATGAGTGAATATTATTCTTATTATCTCTAATTCCTGAACCTATCATTCTAGAGTTTGCAATAACAATTTCTGCGCTCTCATCTGGAAGATACTCCGAAAGTATAAGCTTATAAATCTTAAGATAATCCGCTTCCTCATCTGCCTTAACCGGCATCTCGGCTACAGCAAATTCAACTACAGAATCCGCAAACTTAATTGTACCACCATCATCATTGATAACTGCAGTACATTCCTTTGGCACACATAATCTAAAGAATTTATTCTCAATAATCTTCTGAGCATCTGTTGGCTGCTTAATAACAAGTGAGTTGAATTTCTTTTCCAGCTTATTCATAGCAATTATTGCTGAATCATCACCTGTCTCTGCAATACTTTGAAGCTCCATGTAAAGAGTCTCAACCTTTCTATCAACAGTGGTAGCCAACTCTATAACCTTCTCAACTGCAGGAACATATCCCATACATGCACTCTGAAGATAAAGATCTATCTTGTCATCTATGCTATCAACCTTGCTAGCCTTGTACTCAACTACCTTAAAGAGATTGTCCTTATCAAAGTCTTCGTAGTTATTGTCATAAGCTCTCTCGAAGTACTTAATACTCTTAATCTCTCCTCTAAAGTCATCAGCTGCCTCCTGCTGCTGATATATCTTACCAAGCTCGTATGCCGCCTGATAGCTTCCTAAACCAAGAGCCTCATTGAACGCTTTCTCTATCTCATAAGAGTTTGCCATGAAGAATACCTGGCTCTGCTTATAAAGAGCAACCTTAAGGGCCGCAGCACCACTTCCAGCTTCAACAGCTCTCTCCCACTTGTCAACAGAGGTCTGAAGATCTTCACCCTTCAATTCCTCTATATCCTTAATGTAAGCCTCAGCTTCCAATATACCATTTGCCTGTGCTTCCTTGAAATATTCAAGGGCCTTCTCACCATCTCTCTTAGTTCTAAGAACTCCATAGTAATAGAATCTACCAAGATAGAAGGCTACTCTCTTGTGCCCTAATCTATGTGCATGCTCATACCAATTAAGAGCCTTCATGTAATCCTTAAGATGCTGGTCATAAATATTACCAAGCAGGAATGCAAGGTCCGGATCCTTAGTAGCATCAAAGAGCTGTTTAGCATAGCTTATAGTCTTCTCTATATCCTTATATGGTGAATCATCATCAAAATAGAGCTCTATAAGAAGATAACTAGCCTTAATGCTTCCAAGCTTAAGCGCCTGCTTAGCTGCTGCCATGGCTCCCTCATAATCCTCAAGATAATAACAGTAAACAGCCTCACTATAGTACTGATTATCCTTACGGTTTGCACTTTGATCACTTACAAGTGTAGGGTCTACAAACGCAAATGAGTTGGCAGTCTCGAAGATAATCTCCTCATACTGCTCTATAATCTCCATAGATGCACATACAAATTTCATACAAGCAAGTCTCTTGCCCTTATAGAATGCAAATGTAACTATACCCTTTTCCATCTCCTTGTGATAGAAGGTTGTACATATACCATCTGCGTACTCTGTTGTATAAGCTTTAAGTTGAAGCTCCTCTTCAAATGCATCATTGCAATATCTAAGGTAATTCTCCAAGGTCTTCTTAGAGTCTCTTGGAATACTATCGTAGGATACATACATAGCAAAATCTTTATAAGTTATACTTGGAGCATAGTACTCCTCGTCTGTATCCTCATTAATTGTCTTTACCCAATCCTTAGGCAGTTTATGAATATATCCATCCACCTGGTTATGAACATAAGTATACTGATACTGAAGTCTGGATGGGTCGATGGCCTTATATCTTGGTTCCTTACCCTTAGCTCTTCTTTCCTCAGAAATCGCAGTATAGAGTTTGTCCTTCTCCTCAAACTCAATACTGTCAGTGTGCTGACTTGCATACTCAACTCTATCGTAAGCTGACTTAGCTTTGCTATCCCCTGTATCAGCAAGCTTTTTGTACCACATCATGGCCTTGTCATAATCTACTGGTACAACATAGTCACTCTTATTACCATACTGATCTATTCTCTGAAGACCATTCTCGTAGATGCTACCTAAATTCATATAAGCAGCCTTAATTCCACATTCAGTAGCCTTCTCAAAATATGTAATAGCCTTAGAGAAATTCTGAATCTCAAGAAGCATCTTAGCAAGCTTATAAATCATCTCTCCGTCCTTATTAAGCTTTACATATTTCTCATAGTACTGACAAGCCTTCGCCTTATCCTCAGCAATCTTACTGTTGCTATACTTACCTGTCTCATGCAGCTCACCTAATATCTTAAGAGAGTCCACACCGAAATTCTTGTAATTAGTATCAACAATAGCAATGTCTACAATCTTCTCTAATATCTCTATAGCTTCTTCAGCATTACCATTCTCCATCTGGTTAATAGCCTTATCATACTGAAGCTCAACATTACTCTTATTTGATTTCTTCTTGCCCCCCAGATTGGACAAGAAAGGAATTTTTTCGAGGAAACTACCGAAAAGTCCCATATAATGTCCTCCTTTGTATTCTTGTCAAAGTTGTTAAATATTCTATCATAATTTGTTATTTTATGCAATAAACTAAGCTACAGATTCTATATATTTAGCAATCTCAAGAACTGCACTTTCTGCGTCATTTCCCTCTGCCTGAATAGTAAGCTTATCTCCCTGACCAAAGCCTAAGCTCATCATCCCCATAATACTCTTTGCATTAATCTTCTTATCCTTCGCAAGAATATATACCTTGCTCTCATACTTGCTGGCAAGCTGAACCAATACAGCAACTGGTCTAGCCTCAGCGTCAGCTGGCAAATTCACAACTACATCTCTACTAATCATTTTAACTCCTCCTTAGCTCACTAGCTATTTCACTTATTTTTCTTAATCTATGATTTACACCGGACTTTCCTAACGGTGGATTCATCATATCCCCCAGCTCCTTTAAGGAAGCCTGGTCATATTCAACTCTCAGCTCTGCCAGTCTTCTCAAGTTATCCGGCAAAATTTTAAGTCCCTTAGTATTATTTATAAACTCTATATCATCTATAATTTTTACGGCAGCGGAAACCGTCTTATTAAGATTTGCAACCTCACAGTTAACCTGTCTATTATATTTGTTCCTTACATCCTTTAGTATTCGCACATTCTCCATATTCATAAGAGACATGTGAGCCCCCATAACATTAAGCAGGTCCACAATATCCGAGCCATCCTTAACATATACCACATAATATTTCTTTCTTGTGATAACTCTTGGTTCTACACCAAAGGATTTTATTACTCCCGACAGAATGTCCGATTGATTCTTGGTGTCACAAACAATTTCAAAATGGTATCCTTTTTCCGGATCTGTAATAGAACCCGCAGCCAGAAATGCTCCTCTCAAAAAGCTTTGCTTACAGCAGCTTCTTTCTATCAGCATATGATCTATGGTGTATCTATCATCAGTCTTTATAAGTTTCAGAGATAGTCTGCCCTCTTGGCTGTTTATATCTAAATCAAGCAGTTTTATTAGCTTTTTCACCTTGCCGAAAACATATACATTATCCTCAGGCTCACACCATTGTTCATCTATGAATTTACCAGTCATAATAATCATCGCAGCTAGCTCAGCCAGTTTGCAATGCTTCGAGCTACTAATGCCCGAATTTAGTTCGTCCTTCACATTTGACGAAAATGACATATTCTACTCTCCTTTTACTATCCTATCCTTTGTAATATCCCTGTGGAAGGACCTTACAGTATATGGTAGCTCCTTTAACCTATCACTCAAATCATTAACCACTGTTACAGAGCGGTGTTTTCCCCCTGTACAGCCTATAGAAATCACAAGCTGGCTCTTTCCTTCCCTCTTGTAAAACGGAAGCAAAAACTTCACCATATCAGATAGCTTATCCATAAATTCTCTATACTCATCACAATCACTTACAACCTTCTTAACCGGCTCATCATTGCCAGTTAATGGCCTGAGTGCCAAATCATAATATGGGTTAGGTAGGAACCTCACATCATACACCAAATCAGAATCTCTTGGTATTCCATATTTAAAGCCAAAGGACATTACAGTAATGATTATGTTATTATAATCCTCACCATTTACAAAAATCTTATCAAGCTCAACCTTAAGCTCTCTGGTAAGCAAGCTACTTGTATCTATTATATAATCGGCTCTTTGCTTTAAGAACTCAATCTTCTGTCTCTCTTTAACTATTCCTTCGTTAATTCTGCCTGTCTTAGAAAGGGGGTGCTTTCTTCTAGTTTCCTTATATCTCTTAACCAAAGCCGTCTCATTGGAATCTAAAAACAATATTTCGTAATTATAGTTATTCTTCTTCATCTCCTGAAGACATTCTGAAAGCTCTCCTAATGCATCACCACTTCTAATATCGATGCCTATGGCTACATTATCAACCTCAAGCTTATCATCATGTGCAATTTCAGCAAATTTCTCTATAAGCATAACAGGCAAATTATCAACACAGAAAAAACCCATATCCTCTAAGGTTTTAAGGGCTGTTGATTTACCCGCTCCACTCATTCCTGTAACTATAACAAATCTCATAGAATAATTTTAACCTCCGGCTCAAGCCTTACCCCAAACTTTTTCTCTACTGTATCCTGCACCTGCTCTATAAGCTTTAACACATCCTGACAGGTTGCCTTATCATAATTCACCACAAATCCACAATGTTTATCTGACACCTTAGCTCCACCATAGCTATAGCCTCTAAGGCCTGCATCATCTATAAGCTTTGCAGCAAAATACCCTTCAGGTCTTTTAAATGTGGACCCCGCACTAGGTAGCTCCAACGGTTGCTTAGCGCATCTAGCCTCTTTAAGCTCATCCATCTTAGCCTGAATCAAACTCTTATCACCCTTTGTAAGCTTTAGCTTAGCTCCCAAAACAATTTTGTCATCAGATATAATACTTTTTCTGTAACCAAACTCCATGCTATCACAGTTATATCTCTTAACTGTTCCATCCTGTTCCAGAACATCTACATACTCTATTATATCCTTCATCTCTCCACCATAGGCACCTGCATTCATAACAACAGCTCCACCTAAGGTTCCAGGAATACCTGCGGCAAACTCCATTCCGGTCATAGAATTATCTCTAGCAGTCACAGCAAGCTTTGACAAAAGTGCTCCTGCATTAGCATATATCCCATCCTCACGCACATCTATAATGCTATAATTATTATAAATTTGAATAATAGCTCCATCAAAGCCCTGGTCACTAAACAGCATATTACTGCCATTACCCATAATCATATATCTTATATTATTAGACCTGCATATATTAATTATCTCAACTAATTCTTCATCAGTTTCAGGTGTGAAGAAATACTTCGCCGGTCCACCTATTCTAAAGGTGGTATGACCACTCATCAATTCGTTTTCTCTATATTTTATATCTCCAAAAATGCTTTGCATTATAATATCCTTCCAAATATAAAATGAGCCCATATAAGCACAATAAGGCACATTACTCCATTACACCCTATCATACAATATGGACTCATTTTATTCAATGCAAAAAAATATACAAAATTCTTAAAAATCTTAAGTTTGATTAGTTGTTTTTAACAATTAGCTGTTCAAAATCGCACATGCTCCGCCATACATACCTGCATCATTGCCAAGTGTTGCCAGCTTGAACTGTGTTTTCTTACAAGCATGGAATGCGTACTCCTGGAAATACTTCTCAGTAGTGTCAGTGATTATCTCACCTGCTTTAGATACACCACCGCCGATTACAAATACCTCAGGGTCAACAACACAAGCAATCTGCGCCAATGCCTTACCTAAACATTTGCCGTGGTTTTCTACAAGCTGTGCTGCCAATTCATCACCCTTTTTAGCCGCATCAAATACTTCCTTGGCTGAGATATACTGAACCTCTCTTAATACTGATGGCTTATCAGTATTACTGATTGCAATATTTGCAGATCTAACAATACCTGTAGCCGAAGTGTACTGCTCTAAGCAGCCCTTCTTTCCACAACCACAAACCTCAGTTTCTGTATCGCTTACCTGCATATGTCCAATCTCTCCACCGGCACCGTTAACACCTGAAAGCATCTTACCATCTAAGATAATTCCTCCGCCAACACCAGTGCCAAGAGTAACCATTACGATATCCTTGTAGCCTTTTCCGCCACCCTGCCACATCTCACCAAGAGCAGCCATATTAGCATCATTACCAGCAGTTACAGGAAGTCCTATAATGTTAGACAACTCCTCCGCCGCGTTAAACACGCCCCAGCCAAGGTTTACGCATCTAAGCACTGTTCCATCTGACTTTACAGGTCCAGGAACACCCATTCCAATTCCTGCAACATCATCCTTATTAATACTCTGTTCGGCAAGCTTTGTCTCAATAGACTCTGCAATATCACCTAAGATATATTTTCCGCCCTCGTCAGTTCTTGTATGTATCTCCCACTTATCAGTAAGAGTTCCATCTGTTGTAAAGAGACCTATCTTAACTGTAGTTCCTCCTATATCAACTCCAAACACATACTTTGCCATTAATACAATCCTCCTAAAAGTTAATCATTATTGTTCAAGCTCTGAGCCATACTTCTTGTCACTCTGTTATATAACTCCTGAGCTGCATTGTAGCCCATCTTTTTCTGTCTATGGTTAACTGCAGCTGTTTCCACGATAATAGCAACATTTCTACCTGGTCTAATAGGAATAGAATGGCACACAACCTTGTTACCAAGAATTTCTGTGTACTGATCCTCCAGACCCAATCTGTCGTAGTTTGCTTCCTTGTCCCACTCTGCCAGCTCTATTACCAAATCAATGCTTTGAGTCTGCTTAACACATTCGACACCAAACATAGACTTAACATCCACTATACCAATACCCCTAAGCTCAATAAAATGTCTGGTTCTCTCTGGTGCGGTTCCAACCAAGGTATCTTCACTAACCTTTTTTATCTCAACTACATCATCAGATACCAATCTATGTCCTCTTTTTATGAGCTCTAAGGCTGCCTCACTCTTACCAATTCCGCTATCGCCCGTGATAAGAACACCCTCACCATATACATCTACCAATACTGCATGAATTGATATTCTTGGTGCCAGCTCAACATGGAGCCATTTTACAACCTCATGTACAAATTCCGAGGTAGTCTCTAATGTATCAGTAAGAATTGGAATTCCATATTTGTTACCTGCTTCTATAATGAAGTCATATGGTTGCAGGTTTCTACAGAAAATAAGACATGGTATCTTATATTCAAACAGTTTGTTAAAAATCTCAATATTTTCTTCTCTGCTATGCATATTGGCAATGTAGGCATATTCTACATTACCACATATCTGAATTCTTGCAGAGTCGAAATGTTCGAAGAATCCAGCTAACTGTACCGCTGGTCTATTCATATTAGGGTCCTTGATGAGAATCTTATCTGTATCGATATCCGGTGTATGATTAACCAGATTCATCTTCTTAATTAGATCCGTCACCGTTACGCTATATTCCTCTTCCAAGTTTTCACCTCCAAATCAAAGGAGGCTGTCTAAAAGACAGCCCCAATTATGCACTGATTATTCTTCAGTTTCAGAAGCAGTCTCTGCATACTTTTCAAGTATTAGAGTCTGTATCTTATCTCTTGTGGCAGAGTTAATAGGATGTGCTATATCCTTATACTCTCCATCGGAAGCCTTGCGACTTGGCATTGCTATGAATAAGCCCTTCTCACCGTCTATGACCTTAATGTCATGAACCACAAATTCATCGTCGATAGTAATCGACACAACTGCCCTCATCTTACCTTCCTTAGTAACCTTCCTCACTCTTACATCTGTTATCTGCATTGTACCATCCCCCTTTTTATAATGTCCTGCAGTATATCTTACAGTGCGTATCTAAAATTCTTCTCTACAATAACCTTAATCTGGTTAGGATCACCAGTATGTACTGTATTTGCCCTTAATGTATCTCTACTCTCAACGATACAATTCTCAATGTAACAATTGTCACCAATATGAACATCGTTAAGAATAATAGAATTCTTGATTACACAGTTGTTTCCAATGTATACCTTCTTGAATAATATAGAATCCTCTACAGTTCCATTGATTATACATCCACTGGCAATAAGAGAATTATTAACTACTGCCTCACCGTTATACTTAGCAGGTGGCAAATCCTCTACCTTTGAATATACATCTGGATGCTGTCTGAAGAAGTAATCTCTAACCTCCTTGTTAAGGAAATCCATATTTGTCTTAAAGTATGAATCGATGGTTCCAATGTTTCTCCAGTAAGAATCAAGCTTGTAAGCGTAAATCTTCTTAACATTCTTATATCTTACAAGAATATCATTAACAAAATCACTTCTACCCTCTGCTGCACAAGCCTCTAATAACTCAATAAGCTGTCTACGTCTTATAACATATACACCAATTGATGCTGTATTAGTCTCTGCAACCAGTGGCTTCTCCTCAAAATCTAACACCCTGTTATCCTCAGCAAGCTTTACAACACCAAAACGGTTGATGTCGTCCTCTCCTGCCGGAATATCCTTACATACTATAGTTATGTCTGCTCCTGTTGCAATATGCTCCTCAAGAACCTTGTTATAGTCAAGCTTGTAAATACCATCACCAGATGCAATTACTACATATGGCTCATGAGCCGACTTAAGGAAATTGATATTCTGGAAGAGAGCATCTGCTGTACCCTTATACCAGAAGCTGTTAGTTGATGTAATAGTTGGAGTAAATACATACAGACCTCCCTGCTTTCTTCCGAAGTCCCACCACTTAGAAGAATTCAAATGCTCATTAAGTGAGCGTGAGTTATACTGTGTATAAACTGCAACCTTCTGTATATGTGAATTAGTCATGTTTGAGAGTGCAAAGTCGATAGCTCTGTAGCTTCCAACTATAGGCATTGCTGCTGCCGCTCTCTTCGCTGATAAATCACCCATCCTGCCGCTGTTACCACCGGCTAAAATAATACCTATCGCTCTCATATTATTCACCTACCTTTATTATGCTTGAACCGCTCTTAAGTAATCCATCTGGGTATTCATCTAATGTTGTCTCTCCAAAGATAGCAACATTCTTACCAATCTTAACGCCATCAGGTATTACCGAGTTCTCTCCAATTGTAACAAGGCCAAATGAATAGATATGTGGTGCAAACTCGTTAGGAGCTTCTTCTCCTACACCAAGCTCTGTATTAGCTCCAATTACAACACCCTCTGCAATAATTGCCTTATCAATTATAGCTCCATCACCGATAGTTGCTCCATTCATAATGATGGAATTCTTAATCACTGCACCCTTACCTATAGATACACCGGAACCTATTACTGAGCTACTCACCTCTCCGTAAACTTCAGTTCCTTCACCGATTATACTCTTAACAACCGAGCTTTCAGGTGCAATATACTGTGGAGGCAATACATCACTCTTTGTGTAAATTCTCCAGAACTCCTCGTAAAGGTTAAACTCAGGGATAATATCGATAAGCTCCATATTAGCCTCCCAGTATGAACCAAGAGTTCCAACATCCTTCCAATATCCCTTATACTCATAAGCACAAATCTTGCTACCATGCTCATGGCAGTATGGAATAATATGCTTACCGAAATCACACGAAGGCTGATCCTTCATAACAGTAAGAGCCTCCTTAAGAAGCTTCCAGTTGAAGATGTATATACCCATAGACGCCTTATTACTTCTAGGCTTCTCAGGTTTCTCCTCAAACTCCTGAATGCATCCAGACTCATCAGTTATTACAACTCCGAATCTGCTTGCCTCCTCCATAGGAACCTGATATGTAGCAAGGGTAATATCCGCCTTGCTTGTCTTATGGAAATCAAGCATGTTCTCATAATCCATCTTGTAAATGTGGTCACCTGACAGGATAAGCACATATTCTGGATTATAGTAATCAATATACTCTATATTCTGATATATTGCGTTAGCAGTTCCTGTATACCACTGACTGTTCTCACTCTTCTCATATGGTGGAAGAACGGTTACACCACCTATATTACGATCTAAGTCCCAAGGCATACCAATACCGATATGCTGGTTAAGTCGAAGCGGTCTATACTGAGTAAGTACACCAACTGTATCTACACCTGAGTTAATACAGTTACTAAGTGGAAAATCTATAATCTTATACTTTCCACCGAAAGCAACTGCAGGCTTAGCCAATTTAGATGTAAGCACGCCAAGACGACTACCCTGACCACCTGCTAACAGCATAGCTATCATTTCTTTCTTAATCATAATGTCACCCCTTTTAGCATAATTTAAAAGTATTATAACATTAAAGCAAAAAAAGATAAATACTTTTATGCATTTTTTATAATATTTCTTTTACAAATTCTGTTAGTTTGTCATAAGTGCCAAATAAAAATCTCCACAAGCTAATTCCTGTGGAGATTCATAACGATTTCATCTATTGTAATTTCAAAGCAGACTGCTCCATATTTCTTAGAAACGGAAGAAAATCAACTTCCAGGCAGGCTGCAATTTTAATATCATCCTTCTCCTGAAGTACCTTTCCAAGTCTAACAACTGCTGCCGCCATCTTACTTTTGTCAATAGCTACACCTTCCTGGTTAATAATTTCCTCGCAATTGTTAAAAACCTCTATCTCCCAGTTTATTCCCTGAATAACCAGATTAAAAAGCTCGTCAGTATCCTTCTTTCTATTATGTCTCAGTTCCCCGATTATTTCCTCAGTTCCATATATTATCTTTGGACTATAATCAGCTAATTCCTTCATAATATCCTGTTGTAATTCAATCTTCTTAGCCATAAATTCCTCCACATCCTTTACATAGAACCTGTTCCAGTGCCATTCCCTGAGCCATACTCATCCTTAGAATGCACCAAACCTCGTATGGTAAGTCCAATACCACCAAAAAATGTTGCTAAAATTATTACCATCTCAAGAGCTGTAATATGAGTTATATAAAATTTCATACTCATAATAACAGATATCACAAACAACAAAAAGGCTATTCCTAGGATGCTACCTGTAACAATATTTGGATATACCACATAAATCACAAACAATATACACATCACCAATAAGAGCAATGCTGTTACATTGGTTCCGTTATACCTATAAAAGAAGGTAAAATTGGAAATTTTAATATTCATAAGAAATAGGGCTGCACCAATTATGGTTAAAGCAATTCCCAACAAAAAACTCATTAAGCTTTTCATCTTGTAGTCTCCTTATCCAACAATCAATTATTCCTGCTTGTTACCTGCAATCTCTGTAAGTGATGATGCAAGACCTGCAATGCTAGCTATCTCTGATGGAATAATAAGCTTTGTAGCCTTACCATCTGCAGCCTTAGAAAAGGCCTCTAAACTCTTAAGTGTAAGAACCCCCTGCTCAGGTGACGCCTCATTAAGGAATCTAATACCATCTGCGTTAGCCTTCTGTACAGCGATGATAGCTTCTGCCTCACCCTCTGCCTTACGGATAGTAGCTTCCTTAACAGCCTCCGCTCTAAGAATTGCTGACTGCTTCTCTGCCTCTGCAGCAAGGATAACTGATTCCTTCTGACCTTCTGCTCTAAGGATTGCAGACTTCTTCTCACCCTCTGCAATAAGAATCTGCTCTCTTCTCTCACGCTCTGCCTTCATCTGCTTTTCCATAGCATCCTGAATTGCTGCAGGTGGAATAATGTTCTTAAGCTCTACTCTGTTAATCTTGATACCCCATGGGTCAGTAGCAACATCAAGAGTTGATCTCATCTTTGTATTAATAACCTCTCTTGAAGTAAGAGTCTCATCTAACTCAAGATCACCGATAATATTTCTAAGTGTTGTAGCTGTAAGATTCTCGATAGCCATAATTGGTTTCTCAACACCGTAAGCAAATGCCTTAGGATCTGTAATCTGGAAGAATACTACTGTATCAATTCTCATTGTAACATTATCCTTAGTAATAACTGGCTGTGGTGGGAAATCTACTACCTGTTCCTTGAGAGATATTCTCTGTGCCACCTTATCAATAATAGGCAGCTTCATGTGGAAGCCTACTCCCCATGTAGCCTGATATGTTCCAAGTCGCTCAATAACATATGCATGAGCCTGTGGAACAATCTTAATCATACTTGCAACAACAATAACTGCTAAAAATACTATAAATACGCCAAACACCTGGCCTCCTGATAGTCCTGACAATAACATTTTACATATCCTCCTTATTCACTCTTCGCTACCATAAGCTTTACTCCGCTTATGCTGTCTACTTTTACCTTGCTATCCTTCTCGATAACATCCCCATCAACAGAACGTGCAGTCCACTCCTTACCATCAAGAACAACAGCGCCCTGTGCCTTAGTATTATCAATAGTCTCTGTTACTAATCCAATAGTGCCAATAAGTCCATCAATATTTGTCTTCTCCATATCCTTCATAAGATGCTTTTGAGCTAATGGTCTTGTAAAGATAAGGAAAACAAAGGATACTACAGCAAAGATAAGAATCTGCAGAAGCCAATGAGCCCCAAAATAAGCTGCAATAGCCGATACAATTGCTCCGCCGGCAAACCATATTGTTGTAAGACCAAGTGTAGCTATCTCAGCAACAATTAGTATGGCCGCCAAAACTAACCAAATAATTACATCCATTCAAATCCCTCCATTATTTTTTATGTTGAGAATTATAACACATATCGACACCATAATCCACATTTTAATATCTTTTTACAGAGCAAAACAGCCCTTTACCATGTTTTATCGTTGGATAATTCCCACATTAATTATTTTCTTTCTTAAGAGCCATACAACATTCTCTTGCACCCTCCACATCAAAATGCTCCAACTGTTGGCTCATTTTATTTAACAATTCTCTTATTCCAGCAGGCATCCTATAGCTAAGCAACTCCTTTATTATCTCCAAAGCCTGATCCAGCTCCAGCTCCAAAAGAAAATATTCTATTCTATCAGCAAGTCCTTGAAGCTCCTCTAAGGTTAACTCCTCACTATTTTCATCCAAAGTAATTTGTTTTTCTTCAACACTTATTTGAAAGACTTCGCTCAACTGACTCATAACACTGGTATAACAGTTCATAAATTCTCTGTGATTTTCAACTATGTAAGCATAATCTCCGTTTTGTCCAGCTTTCTCTAAGTTTCCTGCCATTTTACTTATTTCCATGGCACCAAGGTTAGCAGCGCCACTTTTTATGGAATGTACTAAAATAGTGTAATTGTCGTAATCCTTTTCCTTATAAAAACCTTCTAGCCTTAAGTTTTTCTCCTTGTGGGATAATACAGCTATCCGGACTATCTCCTTGTAAAAATCCAAATCACCACAATAGCTTAGTCCTATATCCAAATCCACACCCAGATTAATCAACCTATCCTTCATAGCCATCACCTCACTTCGTCAAACTAAAAAAGCATTATGGTTCGAATAAGCTTTCTCGACCTGTAATGCTTTTTTAGTAATGAGCACAACTTAATCGTTTCGCACAAGCATATTAATCTTGCTGAGAAGCTCCTCTATGTTCACGGGCTTTGTAACTATTGCATCAGGCTGATTATCACCACATGCATTAACTACCTCGTCATGACTCAAGGCAGTTGCCATAATAACAGGAATCTTCTTAGTGCTCTCTCTATGTTTTAAAATATTAAGTATATTTTTGCCATCATAAAGTGGCATAAAATAGTCCAAAATAATGGCATCCACTCTATGTGAGGTTAGGTAATCCAAGGCGGTTTTTCCAGAATCAACTGTAAGCACCTTATAATACTTAGAAAGCTTTATCTTAGATATCTTAAGAAACTCCACATCATCATCTACCATAAGTATTGTCTTGTTGGCTCTAAACTCATTATATCTCTTTAGAACCTCATCAAGCTTTGCCTTTAATACATCCTTAGTTACTGGTTTTACCATATAACCATCAGCACCCCTGCCGATACATTTCATTACCGTATTTTTATCTTCTTTTCCAGTAAGGAAGATAACTGGTACATCCTCTAATTCCTTAATCTTTCTCATTCTATCAAAAACCTCGATACCATTTACTCCTGGCATCTCTATATCAAGAATCACAAGATCTGGAATCACCTTTGAGGTTGACTCTAAAAACTCCTCTCCACTGGCATAAAGCTTAGTGGAGTACTGCTTTTCCAAAATCAAATACTTGTACAAAATAATACGGCTAATTTCGTCGTCATCTACTATTGCTATATTTTTTATCTGTTTATTCATAGCAATCCCCCTTTTATCCAATTAGGCACTTAGATAAATAGCTTATACTAATTAGTTTTCTTTGTAGTAATTAATCAAACAACCTGCTAAAATTATATCTCTCTCATCATCAGTGAGTGCACCGAGTGTAAGTGATATTTCCTTCATGTCCTTATTTACAACATATGCCTTGATTACATCATCTTTGTTCTTAATTGCATCAACAATACCTGGAACAAATACATAATCATCTATGTCAAATGCATAGTCCTCATCCATTACAAATGGAAGCATACCCCAGTTAATAAGGTTAGATCTATATCTCTTAGTAGCGTACTCCTTAGCGATATTAGCCCATCCACCAAGAACCTTCTGGCATGATGCAGCCTGCTCTCTAGCAGAGCCATCACCTGGCTTAACTGCAAAGATTGTACTACCATATCCGGTATTCTTGCCCTTAACCTCTGGGAACTTCTCCTTAATAGTATCCATTATATTCTTCATCTCGTCAGATGTAGAACACATACACTCACCAGACTCACGAACTCTCTCCACTGTCTGAATAGCCTTTGCACGGCCAACATACTCTGGGTCCTTACGTGAAAGTGTAAACTCTGCAAGTCCAAGTGGATTAGATCTAAATGATGAAGTTTCTCCTGAAGGAATAAGCTCATCTGTTGTTGTTACAGGATCATTGATTACTGATGCCATCTTAAGTAAGAGGTTATCAGTAAGAGAAATCATCTCAGGCCAATCCTTAATATTTGGACCAAACTTAATCTCAACATCCTTATCTGCCTTACCTACACCATCATATACTCTGTTCTCGTAGATAGTCTTATCGAAGAAATATTTTGGTGAAGTATACTGTACATCTAAATCAGTAGCTGAAGTAAGGTAACCCTTATTAACAGCTGTTGCAGCTATTGAACGTGCATCCATAAGTGCAACTGATGAAATCTGACCATTCTGAATCTTAGAACCTTCTCTGTTAGGGAAGTTTCTAGTTGAGTGTCTAATACTAAATGCATTGTTAGCAGGAGTATCTCCGGCACCAAAGCAAGGACCACAGAATGCAGTCTTAACGATAGCACCTGTTCCAATAAGGTCTGCAAGTCTTCCGTTCTTTGCAAGCTCCATATAAATAGGTGTACTTGCCGGATATACTGAAAGTGTGAACTCATCAGCACCTATGTACTTGCCCTTTAAGATATCAGCAGCATCTACAATATTCTCGTAACCACCACCTGCACAACCAGCGATGATTCCCTGCTCTACATAAAGCTTTCCATTACGAACCTTATCCTTAAGTGTAAAGTCAACCTTTCCATCAAGTGATACAAGTGCCTTCTTCTCAACATCCTCTAAGATATCCATAAGGTTAGCATTTAACTCATCAATAGTGTAAACATTTGATGGGTGGAATGGCATAGCAATCATAGGCTTAATCTTAGAAAGATTTACATATACAACACCATCATAGTAAGCAACTGCACCTGGATTCATCTCCTTATATGCAGTTGGTCTGTAGTGAATATCATACCACTCCTTAATCTTCTCATCAGTCTTCCAAATAGAAGAAAGACAAGTAGTCTCAGTAGTCATAACATCTATACCAATTCTAAAGTCTGCTGAAAGCTTATCAACACCAGGTCCAACAAACTCCATAACCTTATTCTTAACATAACCACAATCAAATGTAGCACCAATAATAGCAAGAGCAACATCCTGAGGACCAACACCCTTTGCAACCTCTCCGTCAAGGTAAATAGCTACAACACCTGGCTTAGCTACATCATAGGTTCTCTTTAAGAGCTGCTTAGCAAGCTCTCCACCACCCTCGCCGATTGCCATAGTACCAAGTGCACCATAACGAGTGTGTGAGTCTGAACCAAGAATCATAGCACCACACTCTGCAAGCATTTCTCTAGCATACTGGTGAATAACTGCCTGATGAGGTGGAACATATACTCCACCATACTTCTTAGCACAGGAAAGACCAAACATGTGGTCATCCTCATTGATAGTTCCACCAACTGCACAAAGTGAATTGTGACAGTTTGTAAGAACATATGGTACTGGGAACTCAGTAAGTCCTGATGCTCTGGCAGTCTGAATAATACCTACAAACGTAATATCATGTGAGGTCATCTTATCAAACTTAATCTTAAGCTGCTCCATATTACCTGATGTATTATGTTTCTCTAAGATACCATATGCCATAGTATTCTTAGCTGCCTCTTCCTTACTTACATTAATACCTTTGCTTGCGAGAACAGCTGCTGAATCTGCATTATCAGCCACAAGCTCTGTTCCATTTAAAAGGTATGCGCCACCTTCATATAACTTAATCATCTCAAAAATCCTCCAAGTATAATTTAAATTAGTTTTAGATATTTTTATTAATAAGCTAAAATATAGCTTTCATAATCACTTAAATCAACATATTCCATAATAGATGGTCTCTGGTTATTAGCATGATCAACAATAGATGTCTGTGCAGTTAAAAATTCTGCGTCAGTAACCTCTGCATTATCAACTATATAAGTTTCTCCGTCCTTCTTAGTATATTTCTTCTGTTCCAAGCTATTGCCTGTGAATCTAAGAAGAACATGCTCCTCTGCAAAATCTCTACCAAACTCACTTGGAAGAGCAATAATATTGCTATCTGTACAGAAGCTTAATATATTCACATAACCAAGATATACATATGAACCATCCGCATAGGTAAATGCAAAGCATTCTGTATTCTCATCTGTAGCTTCCTCACTATTAAATAAGAACATCTCTGCTACACCATTCTTATCTATATCATACAGAAGCATACTGTCAGGTCTAAGTCGCTGATATTCATTCTCAAATATATAGATTCCATCATCTGTTTTACTAAATTCAGTCTGAAGAATAGCCTCATAATTCATGGCTATTTGCATATAAGTCTTCTGCCAATCTGCAGCAAGCTCATTCTTGGCTGAATCAAGATCAAAGGCAGAACCATATCTTGCTTCTATCTCCTTCATAAGCTCAACTGCGGCTTCACCATCGCTAGCCGCTATAAGATTGTCAAGCTTAGTCTGGTAGTAATCCATACCATCATAGAAGGTAGTCTGATAAAGCTCCTCATACTTTCCTCTATAAACTGTATCTGCCGGATCAATTGCCTGGTAGGCAATATCATATGCATCTAGAATATCGAAATATCTTTCCTCTATAAGCATAGTCTGGAACTGAGTATAAATACTTCTATAATTTTCTACACACTCTACATTCTGTCCTATAACACCAGTATAATTATGAGCCTCATAGTAGCTCATACCAGCAACTACTGCAATAAATTCCAACATCTTAGTCTTGTCAATCTTACAATCAAGATATTCCTGATACTTGTCGTTAAGCATTTGAATAAGAAGCTGCTCCTTAGTGGCAGTGTCCATACGCTTTTGAACATCATCAATTCTCTTCTTAGCCTTTACTGAGCCATCAGTATCAAAGCTTGTATTAGCAGTGTAAAGATCATCAACAGCATCCTTTAATTCGTTATAATTAATCTCTGTGATTCGTCTGTTATATAAATCCTGTGTATTATCAAGACTGTTGATTGCGTCAAAGGAAGCTGTAACCTCCTGATAGCTTTTCTCTCCTAGGGCATACTCTCTGCAAAGCTCCTGAGCATAGCCTTCCATGTGAGCCATAGCTGTCTGCTGCTGAGAAGGTGTTAAGTCATCATAATACTCTCTGGTTACAGACCAATCTCCATTATCAATACTCTTAAAAAACCTGAACAGTTTGTAATCCGAATATAAGAATACAGCGCCTGCGGCAAGAACAATCACTGTCAGTATAAAGAATACCAAGGTAACAATTTTCCATGTCTTTCTCATCTTGCCCACCTCCTATTCCATATCCTCTGACCCATCCTCATCAGAGGCGTCAGTTTCTGTTGCGTCTGTAGTTGTCGCTATCTCTTCAGAAGCATCTGTTGTTGTCGCTGGTTCTATACTTACCAGTGTAAGAGCCGGTCTTGACTCAATATTTGTAACATCCGTATCTGTTGCCATCTCTTCATATACAACCGGATTATTAATATCGTGATTCTTATAGAAAGGATTTAGCATAATAAAATACACGCCAAGCACCACTGTTACAACAGAGGCTATCATAAGCAATATCATTAATGTGCCAAAAAACTTTAAAACCGGTGATGCGGTTCCATCATCCTCGTCATCATCCTCGTCATCATCCTCGTCTTCATCAACCGATTTCTTGTCAGCATCCTCGTTTGTTTCCTCAGCAACCGCAGGTTCTTCACTCTTGGTCTCTGTTTCTTCTTCCTGAGGAGTAGCCTGGCTCATGTCTACATCTGTTTTCTCTGCCTTACCCTCCTCTTCTCCCTGAGCCAACTGGTCTGATGGTTGATGGTTTTCCTGTACATCCTTGGATACCTCATCACGGACACTGGCAGCAATTTTCTCCACTTCTGCCATATCCACCTCCAAAGATTTACCATCTTCTAAACCTTTACTCTCCTCTGATTCTATATCAGGAAGGTCTACTAATGACTTTCCACACATGGTGCAGAATTTTTCATTATCGTTATATATTATTCCACAACATTTTTTACTCATCTTATTTCTCCTGTATTTGTTTCCTTTTCGCATACCCTTTAAGATTATATCAATTTCACCATATTAATTCAAGAAATAATATTATTTGTTAAATATTTACTACCTTTGTACTTTACTTTTCCTTATCAAATGATATAATTAGTTTGTTTTTGACGAGAGAACCTATTTTTTGTTGTCTCAAAGTCATTTTTACCTAAAATTACCATATATGTTTTTATAGGAGTGTATTTATGAAAAAGAATATTGAAATCAGATGGCATGGCCGTGGTGGTCAGGGTGCTAAAACTGCTGCCTTACTTCTTGCAGATGTTGCATTTAGTACTGGTATGCATGTTCAGGGCTTCCCAGAGTACGGTCCAGAGAGAATGGGTGCGCCTATTACAGCTTACAACAGAATTGGTCATGAGCCAATTAGAGTTCACTCAAACATTTACAATCCGGACTTTGTAGTTGTTGTTGATGAAACTCTTCTTCACTCAGTTGATGTTACTAAGGGACTAAGCGAAGATGGTGCCATCGTAATTAATACAACTAAGGAAAAGGAAGAGATTCTTCCTCTTTTAAATGGGTATAAGGGTGGTGTGTACATAATTGATGCCAGAAAGGTATCTATGGCTACACTTGGAAAGTATTTCCCTAACTCACCTATGCTTGCTTCCATAGTTAAAGTTTCAAAGATTATGGACGAGGAGGTTTTCCTTACTCAGATGGAGGAATCCTACAAGCACAAATTCGCTAAAAAGCCAGAGGTTATAGAGGGTAACATGAACGCTCTTAAAATGGCACTTTCGGAGGTAAGATAAATGGCACAGGCAACTGATATAACTAAGATAAATGAGCAAAGTCCTTATGGGGACTTAACACCTGGTAACCAGATTTATGGTGGGGGTGGCGCTAAGATGTTTAATACTGGTGAGTGGAGAACTCAGACTCCTGTTATTGATTGGGATAAGTGTACTCACTGCTTACTTTGTACTCCTGTTTGTCCTGACAGCTCAATTCCTGTTAAGGATGGCAAGAGAGAGGATTTTGATTATGACCACTGTAAGGGCTGTGGAATCTGCGAGAGAGTCTGCAGCTTCGGTGCTATTACTATGAAGGAGGGAATGTAATATGTCTATTCGTGAGAGAATGTCCGGTAATGAGGCAGTTGCTTACGCAATCAAGCAGATTAACCCTGATGTAATGCCAGCATTTCCTATTACCCCTTCAACTGAGATACCACAGATGGTATCCACATTTATTGCAAATGGAGAAATCGACACAGAGTTTATCCCTGTGGAGTCAGAGCACAGCTCAATGAGTGCTACCATGGGTGCTTCAGCAGCAGGTGCAAGAGCCCTTACTGCTACTTCATCCTGCGGTCTAGCTTACATGTGGGAGCTTCTCTATGTAGCAGCTTCTGACAGACTTCCACTTGTACTTGCTCTTGTTAACAGAGCTCTTACAGGTCCTATCAATATTAACTGTGATCACTCAGATTCAATGGGTGCAAGAGATGCCGGTTGGATTCAAATTTACGCTGAGAATAACCAGGAGGCTTATGATAACTTTATTCAGTCCTTTAGAATTTCAGAGCATCCTGATGTAATGCTTCCTTTCATGGCTTGTCAGGATGGTTTCATCACAAGCCACGCTGTGGAGAATATTGAGCTTATTGAGACTGATAAGGTAAAGGCTTTCGTAGGTGATTATAATCCAGAGAATTATCTATTAAATGCTGATATGCCTATGGCAGTTGGTCCTTACGCTACTTCCCCATTTTATATGGAGACTAAGATGAACCAGAGACTTGCTATGAAGAATGCCAAGAAGGTTATCTTAGATGTAGCGGCTGAGTTTGAGAAAATTTCAGGAAGAAAGTACGGCTTCTTCGAGGAATATATGTTAGATGATGCTGAGGTTGCCATCGTAATTATGGGTTCTGCAGCAGGAACTACAAAGGATGCTATAGATGCACTTCGAGCTAAGGGTATCAAGGCTGGTCTTCTTAAGATTAGAGTATTCAGACCATTCCCTGGTGAGGAGATTGCAGAAGCACTTAAGAATGTTAAGGCTGTTGCTATCCTTGATAGAGCTGAAAGCTTTTCAGCTTGCGGTGGTCCTGTTGGTTCAGAGGTTAAGGCTGCTATGTTTGACGCAGGTGTTAATGTTAAGGCTGTTAACTACTTCTACGGAATCGGTGGTCGTGATTACACCGTTGAGTCAGCTACTTCAGTTTTCGAAGACTTAATGAAGATAGCAGATGGTTCTATGGAGCCTGAGAACTTTAAGTATGTTGGATTAAGAAAGTAATGGAGGTAAGTCGAGATGGCATTTAATTTTAAAGAGGTTATGAATAAGCCGGAACGTCTTGCTCCGGGTCATAGAATGTGTGCAGGCTGTGGCGGTACTATCGTTGCTAGAACAGTACTTCGTGCCCTAAAGCCTGAGGATAAGGCAGTTATCGGTAATGCAACAGGATGTATGGAGGTTTCAACATTTATGTATCCATACACAGCTTGGGAGGATAGCTACATGCACAATGCATTCGAGAATGCCGGTGCTACTCTCTCTGGTATTGAGACTGCTTACAATGCTCTTAAGAAGAAGGGCAAGGTTACTGAGAATTATAAGTTTATTACCTTCGGTGGTGACGGTGGTACCTACGATATCGGATTCCAGTCCTTATCAGGTGCTATGGAGAGAAACCACGATATGGTTTATGTGTGCTACGACAATGGTGCTTATATGAACACTGGTATTCAGCGTTCTTCAGCTACTCCAATGTACGCTGACACTACTACTACTCCAGTTGGATCACAGTCAGTTGGTAAGATGCAGAACCGTAAGGATCTTGCTTCTATCATTGCAAGCCATGATGTTCCATATGTTGCGCAGTCAACTCTTCTTGGAACTATGAAGGATTTATACGAGAAGGCAGAGAAAGCAATATATACTCCAGGTGCTGCATTCCTTAATGTTATGGCACCATGTCCAAGAGGTTGGAGATATGATACACCAGATATTATGAAGATTTGTAAGCTTGCAGTTGAGACCTGCTACTGGCCACTCTTCGAGGTGGTTGAGGGCAAGTGGATTCTTAACTATGAGCCTAAGAAGAAGCTTCCTATTGAGGACTTCTTAAGACCACAGGGACGCTTCGCACATCTCTTCAAGCCTGGCAACGAGGAGCTTCTTGCTCAGTATCAGGCTGAGGTTGATAGAAGATGGGAAGATTTGCTTTTCAAGTGTTCGAGATAAACATAGAGTGAAAGTCGCGACCCCGGTACATAGAAATATGTGCCGGGGTTTCTTATGGGACGATTATGAAGGGGAGGCGTATATACTTTATTAGCCGGCCTGCCTAGGGTCGGCCCACGCTGACACTTAAAACGGTCAGCTTAGTCCCGACCACTGTCGCGGCCGGAATATAATTTAATTGCGCTATCTCCCCTTCATAATCTGTATACACTAATGCCGGCACATATTTCTATGCACCGGCACAACCTTCACTATCGCCTTCGGCGATATGATTATAGAGTTTTCTTCACCTTCACCAGCTCACCAACCATAGCACCACCTATTATACATACCGCCCCAATGATTTGCACTACGGTCATCCTTTCTTTAAGTAAAACTGATGCAAATACAACTGCTGACAATGGTTCTAAGTAGCCACACACAGCTACGGTTTGAACGGGTAATTTTGCAAGTGGAGAAAAATACAGATAACATCCTATCCCTGTATTCACAAAACCCAGTATTAATATCCATATCCATGCGTCAGAAGGTACATTTATAACAAAGCCTTGCTTACATACCACAAACACGGCTACTGTCAAGAAGCTTATAGCAAGCTGTATTACGGAATTTTCCATTCCTATAATGTTCTTAGATTGCTTATTAAGAGTAACCATAAAGAAATACATTACGGCTGACATAGCACCGCAAAAAAGCCCCCATGTGTTACTATTACCAGCAACAACATTACCATTAACGCACACTATTCCCATAAGCACAATTAAAAATCCTATTATCTTAGGAGTGGTAAGCTTTTCCTTAAAAATCAGCGGTGACAATATCATAACTATTACCGGGCCTAAGTAATACAAAAGGGATGCCAGACTCACACCAATCTGCTGATAGGCTTCGTACAAAAACATCCAGCTAGTTCCCATCGCAATTCCAGATAACACAATATGCACCGTATCTTTTCTATATGTACGAACATTAAATTTACCTTTACCAATGATAAAAAGAATCACTAAAAAGCCACTACCTAAAAATGTTCTTAAAAAAACTATCTCATAGCTATTAAGGGGAATGTGACTGGCAACGATGCCATTTAAACCAAACAATAATAACGCTGACAAATATTTTATAAATGCTTTTTTATCCATATTAACCTCTTGATTTTTGATATAAGGAAATATATCATATTACTTACCATAACAAAATCAAATGATTGTTATGGTAAGTATTACATTTTGGAATAGGTGATATTATGGAGATGAATTTACAAAAATATCTGTCCTTTGTGAAAACCGTTGAATACGGAAGCTTTACTAAGGCAGCAGAAATACTTAACTATACACAATCTGGTGTCAGCAGAATGATTGCCGACCTTGAAAAAGAATGGAATATCACACTTCTTGAGAGAAGTAAATACGGTATTAAGCCAACCAGCGATGGTATGAAGCTATTGCCTTATGCTAAAAATCTTTGTGCTGAATTTGACAAGCTTCAAATGCAGATAGATGAAATCAATGGACTTGACTCAGGTTTAATTCGAATTGGTACATTTTCAAGTGTTGCTACACATTGGCTTCCAAATATTATTAAAGAGTTTCAAAAGGATTATCCCAACATAGACTACGAGCTTTTGCTAGGTGACTATACAGAGATTGAAGAATGGATTCATACCGGCAGAGTGGATTGTGGCTTTTTAAGATTGCCTACCCATCAAGAATTCGAAACCATATTTTTGCATCAGGATAAGCTTATGGCAATTATTCCTGAAAACCATCCACTAAAGGATATTGACAAATTCCCTGTTTCAGCCCTTTGCAAAGAACCTTTTATGTTGCTTGAAAAGGGGGCAAAAGCAGAAATATCTGAAATATTTGAGAGAAATAATCTGACTCCAAATGTCAAATTTACAACTTGGGATGATTATGCCGTTATGTCTATGGTGGAAAGTGGTCTAGGAATTGCAATCCTTCCAGAACTGATATTAAAACGAATTCCATATAAAATCCTATCAAAGGAATTAAATATTCCTGCATACCGTGATATAGGTCTTGCACTAAGAAGCAGGAAAAACGCTTCTCTGGCAGTTAAAAAATTCTTGGAATACTTAAAATATCGATAGATAAGCACAGATGCCGGCATATATTTCCATGTGCCGGCATAACTTTTACTATCGCCTTCGGCGATATGATTGCAAAATTTTATCTTTCCATTCTCACAATATATTCTGTTGTTCCTTCTTCATATTGTTTTTCATCTGTTATTACAAAGCCATGCCTTTGATAGAATTTTATTGCTTGTATATTCTTTTCTAGAACCCATAAAAAATCACAATTCATCTTCTTGATAGCAAATTCTACCAGCATACTACCAATACCTTGTTTTTCGAAAAAAGTATCAACATATAGTTCTACAATCTGATTTTCTTCAATATGAATCATTCCTTTAACAAACTCATCATCATAAACCCATACCCCATCTAATTCGTCTGGATTATCAATATATTTTTTAGCTAATGGATATACCAACATTTCTCCAAAGGACACTTTATCATTTTGAAAAATCTCTCGATAATTCATTCTCTTTGTAAAAACCAGTATTTCTGCTATTCTTGGAGCATCATCGATATTTGCTTGTCGTATCATAATATTATCCTCCATTATAAACTCATCCTCCTAAAGCCTCTACAAATACTTGTTTCAAAACTTCGCCAGGTATATCCTGATTTATATAAATTTGTAACATTCCTTTTGGAGTGATTTTATAACCTTCCAAGTCATCTTTGTGTTGTATTATGGTTTGTGCCTCAATGTTAATATGGTCTTTAAAGGGAATAAGTCTCACGAAAGATTCACCTACATAATAGCTCGGTAATTTTGCCCATAATTTCTCCTCTGGCTCATATGAAATGCCATCATAAATTATCTTCCTTAAATCATTGTACATATGAATTATTTCACTTGGATATTTAGCTAAATACTCTCTTATTTGATCATTCATTTGAATACCTCAATCAACTTCAATTTACGCCATACTCTATCTATTAAGCATATTTGTATTATTACCCCTTATACTCCCACATGTTCTTTACAATTGCACTTTCTTTTCCCTGATACTTGCCCATGCCGGTATATAGATTAGTAAATCCCACATTTTCCATTACCTTCACAGATGCAATATTCTCCTGTAAGCATATGCCATAGACTTTATCAAGCCCTTTGTCCTTAGCCATAACAGGCAAGAATGCTTCAACAGCTTCGCTGGCGTATCCGTTGCCAGTATATTCTTTGGCTATGTGGTAGCCAACCTCCCAGCCTTCCTTTATCTCAATAAGTTGCACATAACCAACATTTAATCCTTCCTTGGTGATTACTGGATATACAAATGGTCCTTCTCCACCATCATACTGGCTCATCAAATATTCAATGGTTTCATAAGCATCCTGGACAGTTTCAAATACCTCATCTGGTACGAATCTGCGGTTATCCTCATCCAAAGAATTCTTATGTACTGCTTCTGCCATATCCAGTGTAAATTCTGTTATATATAGTCTCTTGGTTTCTATCTTCATGTTTTTTCCTCCGTTTATTAATCTACATCACTATAATTCTTGATAATGATTTATATATTTTTACACTATATTATACATCAACATATTTCAATTATAATTCTGTGCTAAAATTCAACCCATTTTATCCTTTTCTCCAACTAGTCATCCTTCATCCCATATCTTTCAATAGGAAAAAGAGTATGTTTATTATAAACCTACTCTTCCCATATTTCTATTATTTTCTTTTTACAGGAATCCAAATGGCGCTGTGGTAATCAGCGTCTGTTTTCTCTCCATTTACACAGTCATACCACTCCACATTGGCATTGCCACTAATCTCATAGTCCGGATTTCCAGGAAGCCATTCCTTAAATATTCTTGTGTTAAGGGATTGAAGTGCATCAGGCATCGGACCCACACAGTCAAACACTGCCCACTCTCCCTGTGGAAACTCATACAGCATCATGCCCTCAGGAACTTCTCCGCCAGTGTATTTACCTGCTATAAGATAAGTAAATTTGCCCTGCTTAGCAGCATCGTCCTCGTCGATGCAAATTCCATATTCGCCGATACAGTTATCTATCAAAGCTTTTTCCTGTGGGTTTGCAGGTGGATTGCCTGCGTATACATTTGCAGCATATTTCTCACATATTTCGTCCCAGTACTTTGGAATCTCTGCATATGCTGTATCAAAGGAAAACTCCTTAGCAAAACCTATCACCTTAAATCCAAACATTTTTGTAATCTTGTAGTCCATATTATCTCCTCCTTGAACTGTAATCTTAACAGAGATTGGAAGAAAGGTTCTTATGCATTCCCCCTGCTTTACCTGCATAGGTGAGTGCCCATGGAATCTTGTAAATGCCTTTGTAAAACTATCAGGGGTATCATATCCGTAATCATAAGCCACATCTATTATCTTTTTGTCTCCCTTCTTTATGTCCAGGGCAGCCATATATAGCTTTCGGTTACGAATATACTCCGAAACAGAGTAACCTGTCATAACCAAAAAACCTCTTTGAAAATGCAATGGAGATAGATACACTTGCTCTGACACATCCTGCGCACTGATGTTTTCCTTCAAATGCTCCTCTATATATTCAATTGATTTTCTGATTGCTGTTAACCATTCCATATATCATTCTTCCTTTCTTCTGTTTGAACTGATAATACATCTTAGAAGAAATAAAATCTTGTCATTTAAAATTCATATTTGTCCGCTAATCCCTTATCAATCACCATAATAATCAATACTACATAAAAATGAATTCTTTCAATTTCAAAGCTCTCTATTAAGAATTATATCACAACAACTATTATTTAAAACAAGAAAAGTAGAGCACTTTATGCCCTACTTTTCTCATATAGTTTCAACCTATCACATTATTATCTTTTTGTATATTCTGTAGGTTCACTTTCCATTGTCAAGGTAAGCACACCACCTTCAATTACTGCTGTACCCTCTACATTTTCCATCACTTGTTCTTCTCCGTCTGTAACCACCTTATCAGGATATACATACAATTGTACTACGCTTGCACTATCAGTGATTCCTACCTGATAATATCCACTAATCACCTGATTTACATCACCACTTGTAGTCATCACAAAGGTACCATCCTCTGATACAACAAATGTTGTTTCACCGGAATCATAGGTTCTAACATACTCACCATAATAATCCGCAGCATATATATCAAATAACTCGGAACCATCAGTTTTCACCATATATGTAGTCATCGTTGTCATAGTGCCCGAATCTAAGAGCATCTTAACATGAATCACATAATACTGGCTGCCATTCATTTCCTCAAGCTCATCTTCAGGAATATAGCTATAATCTTCTCCCATCTGTCCTTTAACCATATTAATTGCTTCATCTACTGTGATGATAGCTTCATCCTTTGAAGTATCAGTAGCTTCTGTTGTCTCCTGAGTTGTTGTAGCATTTGCTTCTGTTGTTGCCACTTCTGTTGTTTTAACACTCTCAGTTGTTACCACTTCTGTTGCTACATCATTAGCGGTTGTTGTCGCCTCTGTTGTAGCATTTGCCTCTGTTGTTACAACACTTTCTGTTGTTGCCTTTTCTGTTACTTTACCTGCTTCTTCCTTATTTCCACAGGCTGTCAAAGTCAACGCCATTAGTCCAACCAAAGAAAGCTTTACGCAAGTATTTTTCAAAAATTTCATTTTAAAAACCTCCATCTAACTAAATGTTTAAATATTATATTTTTCATTTGGAAGTATACTATAATTTTTTCGATTATTATTTGCTTGCGTAAAAAATGCATATTTTTGCGTACAAAAAGTTTGAAATAAATAACCTACTTCTCTACCTTATATACAGCCATCTGGAATTTGTAGTCTCCCATCTCAAATTTATTTCCAGTTATCTTCTTAGCCATAATATTTGTCTGCTAGTGTCATAATAATTCCTCCGTTTCACCATAAATATGGTCTAAATATACTCAGCTCAGCGCCTGTAGCCTTAACATATCCCACCGAAGTGATAGGCACAAGAAATGAGCTGTAGCAAGTATGCTACCGAGCGTGGCATACTTGATTTTACTAGTTTTTATCTATTATAACACCTTCTCATTTGCATGAGCATAATAAATCAGCTTAGGGTTATAGCTCATAATCAGTTCCCAATCTTTTTGCAATGGGACGTTTTCTTCATAACCACACAGATAATCAATCGGCTCTAAATCACCTACTATACATACACCTTCATCTAGCACCAATGATACACTATCCTCGCTGTGACTTGCTGTCGAAATTATTTCCCCATTAATTCCAAGGTCTTTTAGAAATCCCCTGCTCTCCTTACAGCTAATAACAGTTGCACCTGCTTCATCTATAGGTTCGTAGTTTAACCTTTTATCTCTGGCAAATATTTCGTCAGAATAATGAATATGTGGGCATTGGGTATCAACCACAAGAAGCTTTACTCCCTGCTTCATCAGTTCACTGACCAAGCCTATGTGATCAGGATGATAATGGGTAGCCAAAACATAGGAAATGTCGCTGACCTTTATATCATATTGTTTTATGGCGTTGTAAAAGGCGGGCATAGTTCCTGCGTAGTCTGTATCAACGAGAAGACATCCACTTTTGCCAGAGACCAAAAAGGTATTAGTCATACCGTATCTTAATTTGATTAGTAAAACTGTTTTCTTATCATTTTCCCTCATATATCAAGTCTCTCCTAGCATATTCCCTCTGCGATCATCTCATCTAATATCTGAGCCGCGCTTTCTACCATCTTCGGACACAGTGTTCTAAATAGATTTTGCTCCTGAATGATAGCCATATCTTCCTTCTTGGTAAGGTCATATCCCAGTAGTTCACGGCAGACTACACTGCCATTTTTCTCCATAAAACGATTCATAAATTCAGTGGATACAGCATAAGCTTTTGCTTTACCCTCTGCATCCTCACTTTCACAATGCCCACACCGTAATCCTAAAACCATAAGTGCACCTGCAACAGCACCACACAGCTCTCCTTTTCTTTCACCGCCACCAAAATTTGTAGCCAATTTAAGAGCCAGTTTTTCATCCATTCCCATCTCTGTTGCAAAGGCTGTAAACACTCCTTGGGAACAGTTAAAATTATTATTATAGTATTCTACTGCTTTTTCCTTATGACTCATTGCAATCACACCCCTTAATTTTTCCAACCTCATCACAAGCTCTATTATATATTTCGAGAGCATTTATTACCTGTGTTCTTTTGTCTGCCGGAATGCTGTCCAAAATCTGCTTGAATTTCTTATTCATATCATTTTCGATTCTTTCAAATCTCTCTTTTCCGTCAGGTGTAAGATTCAAAACCACATATCGTCTATCTTCTTCAGATGGCTTTCTTTCCACATAATTTTTCCTAACAAGTTCTTCTACTGTTCTGCTGATACCGCTTTTATCCAGTCTTAATATTTCCGCCAATTCCTTCACAGAGATATTGGGCTTTCTACCGATTTCAACTAATACAAAACACTGTGTTTCGCTTATTCCACAGCAGCAACAATCTGATTTATTGATATTGCCAAGGTGAAATTCTAAAATTCTTGTATTTTCTCTTAACTGCTTTGCCTGATTCATACTATGACCTCCTTTTGGCATATAATAATCCTTTTAGTTGCGTTTGTCAACTATTCATTTCGTCAACTGTATAAATTAAAAAGAACCACATTCCTGTGGTTCTAGATCAAATATACTCCACTCCTATGGTCTTCAGTTGTTCTCTCATTTTTCGAATCTTTTTCTCTGGGAATCTTCTTCCTATACAATATTCAAGCATTCTTACTTTAACACCAGTCTTAGCGGCTCCCTTCGCGGTAGCCCCTACGCAACCACATTCATCAAGACCACAAAGAACAACCTCTTTGTAACCTTGTGTTTTCATATGTTCCCTAAATGCCTTAGCAGTGTATGTATCTGAACGATTCTTTTCAAAAATCAGATCTGACACAATATTAAGTCCATCATAAAGCTTGGCACCTTCTGTTCCTTTAATTGAAAATCCAACGCCCCACATAAGCTTAGATAAAATATGCTTAATATATATTATGTCATATCCCTCTTCCTTATAGGAATTGATGGCTTTATTTACATTTTCAGTAAGAATGGCTGTATCATAAGAAAACATAGACTTTCTTTTATTCCATAAGTAATCATTTTGCATATCGATTACGAGCATTGCTTTTTTATCCGACATGTTATTTCCCCCGTTCTTCCAACAACTCATTAATATGCTCTCCAGATACAATTTTCTCTCTAAGCTACCGAACACTTATATCTTATTACCATATGAAAAACCAGTCAACTCTTCCCGCATATTTATTAGATAATAAAATTCACAACTCCAAATATTACATGACATACAGTAAATATTGCAATCGGAACAATAGATATATAATTCTTTCTATCAATAGCAAAAAACAAAAACGCCATACATGGTGGTATGGTTAATCCCATAATAACTAGCCAATTTGTTACTCTCAGATAATAAAACACCCAGCTACAAAAATATATGACTATGCAACAAATCATAGCGATTATAGTCTTTGTAAAGCTTAGTTTCTTCCTCTTCGGATTAATAAATACACATAATGCAAAAATCATTAATACCTGAAAAATGGAGCCAATTGTATCTATCACCTTAGTGGCAGATTCTGTTCTAAGTATATCATCCGGTGCTGGAACAGCAGACCATATAAAGTTTGGGATCATAATAATCAGAAATACTACCAATCCCCAAATATCAAACCCCATCTTGTATTTTTTCAACATAACACTCACTCCCCTAACTCATTTTCAAATTCCCTAACACATGTGTAAAATGAACTACCAGAAATACACATCCTGTTACTGTTAGAATTACATTACTCCTCCACAAACCGATAAACACATAATAAAGTGGTGGCATCATAACAATAAAAAACATCATTGCAAATATACTCTGATGACCTGTAAAATATAAAAACCATCCAAAGAAGTTCAGCAGTAATATCCCCATGGAAATTCCAAAGAACAACAGCTCATGGGTATCTCTTATGGAAAACAATTTCTTTTCATCACATACCACAAAGGTCATAAGTGCAATACATAGGGAACCAAGTATTTTCTCACAGGCGTTAAGCACCACTGATGATTCCTGCATATTCATAATAGGATTTGATTCCAGCTTAAGCAAAGGCATAATCATATAGGGTATCTCCTGTATGGCAAACAGTACCAAACCAAACACCCAAAATCCAAGATACTGATTGCCAAAAAGCTTAATCCACTTAACCATACTATTTCTCCTCATTTAACATATTCTTTGCTTCCCTGCACCATTCCAAATAAGCACTATAGGTCTTAATACCAAATTCCACAGTAAGCAAATAATATTTGTGGGTATCATCCTGGGAAGTGATTTTCCTAAGAATATCTGCTGCCCCCATAAGGTACTTAAGCTCATTCTCAATCTTTTCTTCAAATGCATCTATATGAGCTGTAGCCTGCAATGGTCCTGCTTCATTACCGAAAAAAAGCTTAAGCAATGTCTCATATCTAAGCTCATCTCTTTCCACCGGAAGCTTAAGCCAATCCCTTAAATAATTCCTTCCTTCTTCCGTAATAGAATACATTATCTTGCTTCGATTGTTTTCTGATCCATCGCGCTTAACCGCAAGTCCTCGCTTCACCAAATCACTAAGTGCTGGATATATACTACCATAGCTAGCACCCCAGAAATACTTTAAGGATGTATCCATTCTTTTCTTTATCTCGTATCCAGTCAAATCCTCGTGACTTAGTAAGCCCAAAATTACACAATCTATCTTCTTTTCTACTGCCATTTTTCAATCATTCCTTTTTCTGTAATATATCAAACTGATACAAACAACTATATATCAGTTTGATATATTTGTAAAGGTTGATAAATATAATTGAGGTCAAAAAAAGAACCACATTATGTGGTTCTAAAGCATGTTAAATTATACACTCGTGATATAAAATTACGCATGAAACTGAAATTTATCTCTCTAAATCAATATCTATTTTGTACTCGTCATCAATAAGTATATAATTAACTTCGTGTGCAATAGCGAGTTCCAAGACCTGCCTATTATCTTCTATTACAGATTCCAAAGTACAATAATCATCATCCAAACGACTTTCGATTATACTTGCATAGCTTTTTATATCTGCAAAATGATTTCTAATATAATCCTCACTCATTACAAGACAATAATATCTGATGCTATCAAGATACTCTTTTTCAAAATCTTTCGCCCAATCAAATGGAATATAACAGCCTTCTACAATCAAGTTCTGCTTATTTTCTATTGCAGTCTTAATCATTTCACGAACAATCGCCCACAAGTATGCTGTTAAATCTGAATCTTCACTTGTCGGGGTAAGTTCCGTATTGCCACTTCTTATTAATCCCATCTTCAAATGGTCTATTGAAAAATATGGATATTTATATTTTTCAAGCAGCTTCTGTGACAATGCTGTTTTGCCTGTATGTGAAGCTCCTGCTATCAAAATAATCATAATCTACCTCGCTATAAAATTCAAATTTATCTCTCAGTAAAACTCACGGGCTTACTAAAAATTTTATATACACACTTCATTTTTTTCTAGTTTTTCTCTCTGGTAATTCTGCATACATTTCTTCCACCATATTTTGCAACGCAGTTCTATCATCTAAAATAGTTACCGGCAACATAGGTTTTGCACCTTCATATGGTAATTCAGGTTCACTATCTGGCATATGTTTTTTACTAGCCTCAGTAATCTTTACAAGAAAACCATTGCCATAAATCCCACCAAATATCCGCTCTTTATAATAAAAAATATACCCACCCATCATAGAAATGTTTCGTACATTTTCTAAATCTGATAGTTGGTCCATTATATAATCAGCAAGTTCTTTATTCTTCGACATAAACACCTATTCCTCTTTCAATGCTTGCACTCTCATAGCTACATTTTCATTAAATTCATCGTCTGAAAACTTTGGATCTCTGGTATCAAACCATATCTTGCAAGGTACTTCTCCGCATTCCCCACAATTTTGCAAACATTTTTTGTTTTTGACACAATCATAAATCGGACAGGCTTTTCCTTCTGGTGCGTGAAATACTTTTCCTTCACAGGAGTTGCACCCATTACACATTTTGCCAAAGCAATAGCACACATTACATTCCATACCGCAAACACTGATATCTTCTTTCATAATTTCTCGTCCTTTCTTCTAAAGTCCCTTTTTCACAATTCCCTATATCCGTCATTATAACACGCAAAATATTATATTTCATTAAAAATGCAGAGCATTTTACGCTCTGCATATACTATCATTTCCCATTATCCAGCAAATATGCCTAAAACAAGATACGCTCCCATCAATATAATAACAGGAATTATCACCATACAAATACCCATAGCTATAAGATTATCTGTCTTCTCGCCTTTAAGCTTGTAGATTATAGAAACAATAATCGTCACAACCCCAGGTATCATAGTGGTATAAGGAATTGTAGCCGACATAGTCAAATCACTAGCGTTCCAGTTAATACTTTGTAGCATTTCCACCAGTGCACACAGGAATGTGGTCACCACAAGAATTATCAGAATCCTATTCTGCTTCCTATGTACCTCTTTCCCTGCAATGTCTAAAACATCCTCAACTACTGCTTCCACCTTTGATACATTTTCCATTTCTGATTTCATAAGCTCTATTATGGATACATCCAAAGCGTCTGCTAAAGGTTCTATAGTATTTATATCAGGAAATCCTAAACCTCTTTCCCATTTGCTGACAGCTTTGTCAGTCACCTGAATTTTTGTAGCTAAATCCTTTTGTGTCATTTTTAATTCTTTTCTTCTTTCAGCTACAAAGCAACCAAATTTATTTGCATCCATTTTCATCACCTCCAATTGAAATCCTATATGTATCAAAGCTAAAATTCAACCGACCCATCGTTTACTTCCCAAAAAGTAGCTATTACTGGTTGTCTACGAATAGTTTACTATCTATCTTCATTTCTTTACAATTCCATTCTTCGCCTAAAACACTATATGTTTCTATATCATCAAGAATTACATCCTCAAATCCAACTGCTTTGTAACAATAATAAGCAGAAGCATTATTTTCAAATACACCTAGGGATACTCTTTGGGCACCATATATTTCAAAAGCATATTTTAATCCTTGTTGAATCATAGCTTTTCCATATCCCGCACCACGCTTCCCTGAATCCACAATTACAAATCCCATACGTAGCTCATCTGTTGCTTCGCCAGGATTTCGAAATGTAAAAAAGCCCAGAATTCCATTTTCATTGAATGCAGTAAATGGCATTAAATTTTCCACAAATGCAAATTCATCCTTTGTAATAGGATATTCACCCATCACCCCTGCGGACCACTGATAAAATGCTCTTCCATCCTGGCACCAGGATAATATGGTATCTGCATCTGTAGCTTTATATGGTCTTATTCTAATCATATTTTTTCTCCTTATAATTCAAATCCACCTACTCATCAAGCATCAGTTTTCCTGCTTTTGCTTTTGCCTTTAATAGAGCCATCTGCTCTTTTTCAATTTCTTGTATGCTTTTCTCAGGCGTTGGTAAATCCTCAGGCATTGTGCCACCAATTTTTTCTATTGCACCACGTACTTCTTTACCAACAGAGTAGTGAATAGAAGTTGCTGTTTTTGAATTATCCACTTCATCTTTTCTTAATTTTTCTTCTGTCTGTGAAATTCTAAATAGATTAGCAATCAGCTCAGTGCTACCCATATAATCAAGTATCTTTTGACCGACCTGAAGTTTTTTTCTCTTATGAATATCATCAACATCTAACCCACCATACAATCCCATGTAACCAGCATTTTGAAAAATTGCAAATTCTTCATTCGTAATTACTCCAGCATTATGAGCAGTTTCCGCAAGCATTTGATTCCACTGCTTTATATCTCCTCGTACAACCAAACGTCTTCTATCTTCATCTAATTCATTGAAATGATCTGCCACCTCTTGCCTATATGTTTGGATTGCAAAATATGTTTGTCCCAATGCAATTACTTCTTTTCTAGGATCACCATTTTGCACAATCAGATAGCATGCATATCTAGTGAGTTCATAATCAATTATAGATTTTGTACCACCATTCGGCATATTTGATGTTTTCCTGACCTCAGGAAAACATTTCTGTACACTTCTTCCACTGTTTTCGCAAGCTAACATTGCACGCTTTATTACTTTATGAAAATTCTCCCATTTAGTGTATTCTAATGCAGGTGCAAGCTCTCTAGCAGACCAATATTCAGTTCCGTCTGCTCTAATTTGCTTTATATCCTCAAAGCGCTTATACTCTCTCGCTTTTAATTCTTTCACTATGAACGCCTCCTATCTTCCTCATATACATCCAATATTACACATAATAACCTCTTCCATCTACAAATTAAATGTCGACCTGTATAACACCATTTTTGCTGAAATATAAATTATTTACAAACATGCTCTCATATTTCGCGAACATTTGTTCTTTTTATATTATCACATTGTTGCAAATAATTCAATAGAACTCAAGTAAAACTTTAATTTCTCATCTTTTTTGTAACGATTATATCACGACAAACTTATTTTTACACAAAAAATACAGGGCATATTATGCCCTGCATTTTCATCCACAATTATTATCTTTTCTTCAAACAAATCGCAAATCCCTTTGTATACCCATCAACATTATCATCAATATACAATCTGCCACCATGCTTCTTCGCAACCAAGCTTGATATGGCAAGTCCAAGTCCGGTTCCCTTTCCTCCGGAACGAGATTCGTCTCCCTTTGCGAACGGTTCAAATAATGTTTTAGCATCTTCCTTGGTTATTGTATTTCCATCATCTGCAACAATAACATTTATCATATCTCCTTGGTTAGACACCCTAACTAATATGTTAGCACCATTTTCATTATGCTTATATGCATTCACAAGAAGATTGCTGATGGCACGCTTCATTTCCTTTTCGTCTATATTACACTTCAAAGCTTCTTCCGGTATATCAATATCAAGATCCATATCTCTTGCTTCAAATTCGTCATAATTTAGTGCTACCAACTCTCGCACCAAACCGCACAAATCCTGTTCTCTGCAAGACAGCTTATAGTCCTTGGTATTAAGTTTTGAAAATGCAAACATTGTATCAAGCAGTTCATTCATATAACAGCTTTTGTTATATATAATGTCATATATTTCCTTTTGTTCTTCCGGCCTTACCTTTCCTTCCTTCAAAGCGGCAGCAAAGCCCTGAACAGATGTCATAGGAGTTTTCAAATCATGAGCTATACAGGAATAGAGCATATTTCGCTCATTTATCTGACGCATACTTTCCTTTTCAAATGCCTTGCCTGTCAAACGAGAAAATATATATGCACCGCCTATGATGTTAGCTATTGACAACACTATAAACGCGACTATGGTCACTAGCGCTACAGCTCCTGTAGGTGTTTCCACCTTCGCCATCACAGTATCTAGAATACTACCAACTATTCCTTCAACCACAATGCATCCAAACATACACAATATAAAATATAAGACTATTTTCTTCTTTACTTTATTCATGAATCTCCAATCTGTACCCTAAACCACGAATGGTTTTAATGGTATCATTTCCAACCTTATCGCGGAGACGACTAATTATAACGCGGATGGTATTGTCATCCACCACATAATCATCTCCCCATGCATACTCATATATCTGTTCCTTGGTGAATACCCTTTTAGGCTGTTTCATAAATAGCTCTAACACCTTATACTCTGCTTTGGTAAGCTCTTTAGTAACACCATCGCGAATTATTACACATTCATCACAGTTTAGAAGCAAATTGCCTACCTCTATAACATTTTTCTCTTCTGAAGCAGTGGCCTGTGCCCCTGCCCTACGCAAATGTGCCCGCACCTTGGCAGCCACCTCCAAAGGTTCAAATGGCTTGGTAATGTAATCATCTGCTCCTAAATCAATTCCAAATACTCGGTCAGATAATTCCACCTTGGCAGAAATCACAAGTATAGGAATATATGGCCCCTTGCGAATCTCCTTAATAATTTCATAGCCATTAACCTTTGGCATCATAATGTCCACAATGGCAAGGTCAATATTTTCCTTATGTAAAATCTGCAAGGCTTCCTGTCCGTCATTTGCCTCATATACAACATTATCATTTGCCTCAATATACATACGAAGCAATCGCACAATTTCCTTTTCATCATCTGCAATCAATATATTTGCCATTGGTACACCCCTGCTTTCAATGCTTTATATTATGTATTATAAAGCACCCAACATTTAATGTCCAATTCTACTTAAGTTTTAGATATGTATAAAATCATATAACTGGAACCATACAATTACAGCCACATACCCAAACATAAGGACTGCCCAAATATATTGCTTTGACTTTTTAAATCTTCCAAGCTCTTTATCCTTACAGGTATTCTTAATTAACACTATTCCATTAGCCAGACTTATCAACGCAAGCACAGCTGCCATAATGCAGGAGAACACTGCAAATGCATATCCCTTCACTCCTATTACGCTAATCAGACAGAACAAAATTACACCGGATACCCCTTGAATTAGTTGTTGTACACTAATTTGCTTGTCAGCCATAGTCAAGGATTTTTCCTTTTTTGTAATTTTACGAAGCAGTAAAGTCAATCCTTTTATTAGTACAATAAGCAAACAAACAATTCCAAATATAGCAAAACCAAAATATACTGTAATTCCCAAAATATGATGATTGCTTTGAACCATATCAGTACTCATCATTTCAAATTGTCGATTACCGTCTGCGTCCACACTTTCATATACAAAAAAGTTTGCACCGCTTTCTGATGTTTGAAGCCACATATGGTCACCAATATGAATCATTTGCATTCCACCAGTAAGAGGCATGTCAAATACATCAGGATTATCCGTCTTGGTTGCAAAAAAGCATCCATATGCATATTGTAAGGCACTTCCATACCCGCTTACAATGGTTCTTGTAGGTGCATAAGTACCACTTATGTCATAATGTTCTTGTATCGGATTATTTCTTACCAATTCACTATCTCTCACATCACCAAACAACAAGCTTACAAGGCCTGTGGAAAACTTAGTTTCCCCGGGTTCATTTGTAAGTACTACGATTCCTAGTCCACTTTCCGGGTCAAACTGAAGATTCGCTGTACAACCACCTGTATTACCGCTGTGCCCCAACGTAGGAATCTTAAATTGCTCTACCCACAATCCATGACAATTCTCAGCAATATCACTATCTCCAAAAAAAGTTGTGGCTGTAAACATCTCATCTCTTGTTTCATTATTTTCAAAAAATGGGCAGTCAGTTGCCACAAAGGCCTGTGCAAACTTAGCCAAATCACTTGTAGTTCCTATAGCTGCACCAGCCGGATAAAGCTGAACCCAGGAGTGACACACTCCATAATTTTCATTATATTGCTCCTGAGCGTAACGTCCGTAGCATTTAAGCTTTTCTCTCTGCTCTCTTACCCAATCATTATCTTCCATATGCATACCAATGGATGTATGCTCCATACCTAATGGCTTAAAAATATACTCATTTACATAATCCACATAGGATATTCCACTAACACGTTCTACAATAAATGCAGCAAGTGCTGTTCCCCAGTTAGAATATGCGGTATGCTCTCCTACATGATAAGCCTGATAACACTCACATGCCTTTACCGCTTCCTCAAGGCTACCATAAAGCTCATCTTCCGTTGCCATCTGGTTTTCATACATAGACTCCTGAAAGCCTGCATCATGATTCATTAAGTTAAGCATCGTAATCCTTTCATCTTCATACTGAAGTTTCGTAAGAAAACCCTCTGGAAGATATTCCCTGATATCTGTTTCAAAATCAAGCTTACCCTGTTCCTTTAACTGCATAACAGATACCCACACAAGAAGCTTTGAAGTGCTTCCCCATTCGTATACTGTCTCCTCTTCGGCAAGAATCTCCGCCTCCATATCAGAATATCCATAGTAGCCTTCATAGATAATTCCTGTTTCATCAAAAACACAAGTACCAACAGATACTAGTCCAGCCTCGTACTCATTAACATAGTTATCTATCTCTTCACCAATATCCTCATAAGCTATCCCCGAAGGTGTAAGCTGTTCCGCTGCATACACATTTTGTGGTATTACCATAACCAGCATCAAGGTCGCAACAAGCATTGCAATAATTCTTTTCATAATATCAATTCTCCTTTTTGTATGTTTTACAGGTCATATAATATCCTTAAAACCTTACAGAAAAAATCGATTAACATTAACTGAATATTAAAAAAGAGTGCCAAATAAACAAACACCTACGAAAAACTGTAATGTTCTTCGTAGGTGTCGCTATGTTCATATTATCACTAATCAATTAACTCTATATATTCATTTTCAGTATCAGGATTGTGCCAAATCACTTTATAAAATGGAGCTTTATATACAATCTCATCATCACTCCACTCCTTTGAATAAGCAAATCTAGGAACCTGATTTCCAAATCTTACTCCTAAGTAATCTGTAAATATCAACAATCCAAACATAAGTATAAAGCACCCTATTGAATATAATAGCTTAAATTTGTTCCTGCAAATCAGCTGATACACTCCTGCTGATATTATTATGGCTCCTATAACAGAATATATGGAGCCCCAGCTACTATCTGGTGGAAATATGGTCATTGCAGAAATAGCCAAAAATGCTCCAAATCCCATAAGCACTCCACCTATTATCTTCCTCATCTTATAATGTTGTACTTTCTTATCCTCTTCGGTGTACTCCGCCACCTTTACCAATGTCTCCCTTGTTTCCTCATTCATATTCTCGCTTTTCCTTTCTCCATCAATGATTTCCTTAATATCCACCTGATAAAAGTCTGACAGTTCAACAAGCACACTTAAATCAGGCATATTAGATCCAGTTTCCCAGCGTGACACAGTTCTACTTGATACATTAAACTGTTCCGCCAGCTGTTCCTGTGTAAGCTCCTTCTCCTTACGAAGCTCTCTTAAAAAAAGACCTGTTTTCTTTTGGTCCATGTTGTTACCTCCTTTCACAGACAGAATACTTAATCCACCCTTATAAAAACACGACACAAAGCGAGAAATGCCGTATTTTTACCAACTAGACATCATTTGTCAGGTGGAATACATAATATTTATACCTCCTCAGTAACCTTTTTCTTACGACTGTGCACCAACATCTGAAATCCATTTGAACTTGAAGGAATCTTTGTATATCCCTCAAACGCTTCCAACACATCCATATTTCTTTTTTCCATAATTTCTTTTATTTCAGCAAGTGTATAAACACGGGTTGGGTCACCCTCTGCTATCTCTGGTTTTGTCATAGGTTCACCATATGCAAAATCCTTATTACCAAACATCATAATATGTGTATCAGGGTTCCAATCAAACTCTGAAAGCGATACCGCATTTTCTCCTGCATCCCATAGCTTTACAGGAAAATGTGCGTAGGCATAATCTCCACACACCAAATCACATACATGGTGCCCACCATCCTTAAGGGATTTGCTAATAACATCAAAAATCTTAAGATTTTCTTCTTCATTTTCCAAATACCCTATTGCACCATCTGCCAGATTAAGCACCACATCAAATTCATCACATAATTCAACATCACGAATATCGCTACACATAAAAGTCGCATTAGAAAGCCCCATTTCCTCTGCACTCTTTTTTGCATCTTCTATGTAGATTTCTGTAATGTCTACCCCTACAACCTCATAGCCTCGTTTTGCAAATTCCAGTGCATGTCTGCCATAACCACAAGCCAAGTCCAAAATGCGTTCTGTTCCCTTCAACTCACACAATTCAATCAAGTAATCTACCTCTTTGGAGGTATTCTCTACCCAAGACATGTTCTTGATATCCAATGTCCAATTCTTCTTATACCAATTTGAAGCCTTCGCATTCATCTCACACTATACCTCCATCCTAACTTAAATCTATCCTTTTCTAGCCACCACTATAGGCTGGTAAAACCCTGTCTCCTCAGGAAATTTCCACTCCACCTTGCTACATCCGTAATCAAGCAATAGCTTTGTCATCTCTTCTCTAGTGGTTGCTCTATACTCACATTCAAACTTGCTTACTTGCAATTCATCTTCGTCCTCAACTATGTACTGAATAAGCTTGTAGATATCATCCTTCCACTCCCAGGTTTGGAAGGAAACTCTCTGCCCCTTATCATTTTTATGAATATAAGGCGGGGAGTAGGACGGCTTATCCATTAATATGCTATCATAATCTCTTATACTTGCTACAAATATACCACCTACCTTAAGCTGATTAACTATGCTCTTTATGGCACTTTCCAAATCCTCACTTGTCAGCATATGCGGCAAGGCATTATCCATCGCAATAATAATATCAAACTTCTCTGTAAATGTATTCGCTAATGCACAGAAATCTGCATTCTTAAAGCCTATATCCACCTTATTCTCTAGGGCTCTTTTTTCAGCTTCCACAAGCTCTCCATCACTTATATCAGAAGCTGTTACATTATATCCTAAAGCAGCTATTCCTATAGCCTGCGTTCCTATACCACAGGCACAGTCTAGGACTTTTGCAGTGTGATCAAATCCACTACTCTTAAATATCTTATCAAGAATTTCCGCCTGTTCTCTTGTAGTTCCCTGCCAGTCAAGAAACAGCTTATCATATTTAGTTGCTAGATTATTATAAAATGTTTGAGTTATGTTCATATAAAATTCTCCTTAGAAATTTAAAACCTCAATTATTTACTTCCACGGTCTTCCTTTATCCAGCCAACCCTTTTGCTCCCAATATTCTTTCTCCGCATCACTTGAGCCCCAGCCCATTTTCTGCATCATTCTCATCATCATAAATAAGACCTTTGTTTTAATACCTGCTTTCACATGTTTTTTCTTCAAGACCTTGTCAGCTAGCTTTGTTGTATCTTTATCTATTTTTTCCTTTTTCTTATCTGCAACTGCATTCCAATTCATAGCCTGAACGCTAATACCATAGGATAAGACATATGGAACGCCCCAGTAAAGCAATGTATTTGTTATGTCCTTAATAGCTGACTTTGTACCACTTCCAGCCGCAGTTGACACCACAATAGCTTTTTTAGTAAACATACATTTTCTTGGTCTGTGCACCATCCAATAATTAAAGGTCAAATCAATAAAGCTCTTCATAGGCGCAGATGCTCTCATGCAATATGTAGGTGTGGTAAATATTAATACATCTGCAGCTTCCACCGCAGACATAATCTTATTCTTTTCCTCATAGAATGGACATCTTGTATCATCATCTATACAAGCATAACATCCCAAGCAAAAATGATTCAAGTCCCTAGGAAGAAAAAATTCTGTTATTGCTTCTTCACCACTTATTTTATTAGCTATCATTCTACCAATATTATAACTGCTTCCCTTGTGATTTTGACCATGTATTATTACAACCTTCATATTTTCTTACTCCTTGTACATTCTGTTAAACTGTCTAATATGCTTCTCTAATAACAGCAGCGCCTCTTCCTCTCTTTGTGGCTCTCTATCACATAATGTTAGCAACAAATATATTGGCGAATAAAACTGCAATGCCATAATTCGTTCTTCTTCCTTTTTCATCTGCCCCTGCATCAATATCATCTGAAACAATCCTGTCTGATATTTTAGGGGCTCGTCTATATATTGATGTGAAAATATCTGGGCCAATTCACCATTCGAAAACTGTTCTATGGTAAGCATCTTTCTAAACTTACATTCATACTCGTCATGCAAAAAGAAATGAAAAAGTCCCATACCTATCTTTACTAGCTCATCCTCAGAAATCCTTGCAAATGTGTCAGCATCCAAAACAGAGTCATTTCCACTTATATTCAAATAAGCAGATTCCTTATCATATCTATTACGCATCTCTTCTAGTATTGCCTCAAATATATCCTGCTTACTTTTATAATGCTTATATAAAGACGGAGCCTTGATCCCCACACCTTCTGCTATGTGTCCTACAAAAACATTTCCATATCCCTTCTCTGAAAATAAAGTCAATGCAACATCTAATATCTTTTTCTTTGTATCCATAGTATCTCCTTGGCTAATTTGAATTAGCTTTATTATAGGCTAATCCAAATTAGCTGTCAAGACAAAAAAAGAACCACAAAGTTGTGGTTCTGAATTATCATCTTAAAGGGGGTCGAATTCGACGCCTTTAAACTTTAACCAAACAACATCTTCGCCGCCTGCTCCAATGCCCTACGCTCTTCTACATCATCATAAGAGGTCTGCTTGTCATCAATTCCCTTTACAACATTTATAGAAAACAAACCATCTCTATTACAATAAAACAGAATCTTTTTTACTCCATTTATTTTCACTCTTGCCTCAGCATTTCCCTCTGGGTACAGCTTTACCATCTGTATCTTATCTGATGATAATGCAGCCACAAAGGATATATAGTGTTGCTTAGTCATATCGTGATCTATGCGAACATAGTATTCATCTTCAACTCTTTCAATGAATATCATATGGTTCTCATCTGTTTCCTCGGCCTGACAAGGTGTAAGCAATATCCCATGGCAATGTATAACCGCTTCTCCCATACTGTGAATAACATTTCCGCATACTGGGCATACATAGAATTTTGACCGTAGCATATTTGCTGATACATTTACATTACTAACGGCATTTCCAGAGATGAGCTCTGTTATGGAAACACCCAAAATACTTGCCAAAGGTTCTAGCAAGGAAATGTCCGGATAGCCCTTGGCTGTCTCCCACTTGGATATGGCCTTATCTGAAACGCCTAATCTCTCCGCTAATTCTGCCTGTGTCATATGGTTTTTCTCACGCAGTTCTTTGATAACTGCACCTGTAACATATTGATTCATATTATGCACCTCCGTATGTATATCATAACTGAAGGATGTAGGGTTTACTACCTACGGAAAGTAGAGTTGCCTCTTACTCACCCTTTGCCCACTTAACTATAGGCTCAATATACTTCTTATCCGATATATCATAGGACTTTGCGATCATCTCTACCATAATCTTTTCCTCTTCGGTTTTGTCCTTTTTAGCTTTAAGGGCACCAACAAACATCTTCATCATGGCCTTTGAAGGTGCAGACATTTTCTCGTAATTAAAACCGCCCTGGCAATAAAATATGCTTACTCTCTTATGCTCCTCCTCTGTAAACCATTTCTTCATAGATACCTCTATGTCCGGGTTGTCATTAGGACTACCACCCACACAAAATACTGCTAATCTTTTATCATTCCATTTCTTCATATTATTCTTAAACCACTTTAATTTGCTAACGCTTCCTGCTAGGGCCCATCCACCAAATATGATGGTGCTATATTTGTCAAAATCAAGCTTACTGGCATCACCTAATTCAACACATTCACACTCTAAATCCTCTCCAATCCACTGTGCATATCTTTTTGTAAACCCTGTCTGTGAATTATAAATTACTATTGTTTCATTACCCATCTTTTTATCCTCCATGTATTAAACTTTATCTTTTCTCAACATTTTCATTAACCCTACTCTTAAGGTTATCTTCCATCTTTATAATGGTAGCTATAGTTATCTGTATATGTTCCTCTGGAATACCTTCAAACATCTTGGTCATAATCTTTGTACTCATCTCATCATTTCTCTGACAAAACTCCCTACAATACTCTGTTAGTTCTATACGCTGTTTCCTCTTGTCCTTCTCGTCCACAGCTATGCGCACAAAACCCTTCTTTTCCAGCTTAAGCAATATCTGCTTTACATTCTGATGGGAGCTTCCCATTATTTCAGCCAGTTCCTTCACCGTAGGACTTTCCTTACACATATCGATACAGATAATTGCAAAAAATTGCTTCCAGCTAATCTCCTTCATATCATTATCCGCCATGGCCTGAAATCTGTTGTCAAATGCGCTTAAAAGGCCTAGCAAAAAGTATGACGGCTCAATTCCGGTAAAGTCCACCTTGTCACTTCTTATTACTTCGTTAATATTCAATTATTTTTGCCTCCTTCCAAATAGGTAATATATTACTCTTTCCCATAAGGTAACATATTACCTATTTATTGTCAATAGAAAAAGACGGAAATATTTCCGCCCTTAATCCTCTTCCTTCTTATCTGCAAATAGAAATAGTATACCCACTCCAAGCATCACCGGATACACAAAATCAAGTTCCTTCTCCATCTCTATATCAGCAACAGCTTTACTAGGATTCTTCTCCTTATAGTAAACAGTTACTCTTCTGCCCTCACTTATGCCAAATGAACCTGAGTTGAATACTCTGGTATATACCTGGTCATTTACCGTATACTCAACTGATATCACATGACTTTTATTAGTAAAACTATTTCTTGTACCTTTTGTATGAGTTTCCCTAGTTTGCAAATCCACAACATATCCTGTTGTTTCCTCTGCCCCTGCCATAAATATCATATTCTTTGCCTTAACTCCCAAAAAAATAAGGCACGCTATTCCACCTACAGCAATAAGCACAATACTAAAAATGTTCTTCTTTAAGTTCATATCGTTTCTCCTGTTTTCCCCTTTTCTTAGATAGTAAAATATCTACACAAAACACTATCACATATCTAACTCATAATAAAGCTCAAAAAACCTTAAATAAAGCTAAATCTTACAGCGCCCGTGCACGATACATGGCCGAAAGCCATAGTAAAAAGGTGCCCAAGTACATAACATTTATGCTTGGTACTTGATGTAAACAAAGTAGAAAAGAAAAAATGCTTCCCTTCCTAATCACAAGTAAAAAAGCAGGGAACTCTCCCCGCCTTATTGTAGTTTAATCATCTTTGATGACTTCAAATCTATAACATATGTTACTGATTCATCCTCAGTTTCAGACAAATCAAACATAACACACACCAAGACATCGTCTCCAACAAATAACCCAGCACCAGTCATAAGGTTATCTTCTTTAATTTCTGCAACTTGCGTTTTATCATTTCCAACCAAATCACAACGATATATGTAACTTATATTTTCATCCTGTGATTGTTTTGCATAGTATATGTACTCTTCTCCTAAATTGTAGACAGTTACATTTTCATCTAACAAATGTCTTTCCCCTGTCTCACCATTTACTCTGTAAAGCTTTCTTGGGTAGTTTATCATTTTTTCTAGATAGGAATCCATACTTGTTATTTCTACATCTTCATATACATACCACCAGTCCTTGTTTCCCTGGTACATAGATTGAAAAGCCTTTTCAACATACATCCATGATTCACATTCAAGCTTATTCATCTTTCCTTTTACAAAAAACTGAACAAACTCTAAGTAATAACATTCCCCTATATATTTTTTATTACTACCATCTAGGTTTATAGAATACAATTTATCCTTATGCTCTTCCTGGTTATACTCCACATAGTATATTTTCCCATTGACGATGGAAACATCAGAGCGAGCACCAATTGTGGTAATCTCATGAAGTTGCTGTTTAGAAAGGTCAACCCTGCATATCGTCATTGTAATAAAATTCGGACTATAAACAGCACAATAAACCTCACCATTGTAATAAAATAAATCACCATAATCCTCAATCGGAAGCTTATCATATATAACAATATTGTCTAAGTTTTGTATATTATATAGCGTATCATTGTGAAAATACAAAAATCCATCCTTCGTCTGAACACCACTACCAAAAAGATTCATAGTATTACCTATTGTATTACCAAACTTTCTGCAATTATACTTGCACCAATACGCACCTATAGAAATGCATAATACAACAACCAATATACAAAAACTTAATGCTATTTTTTTTAAGATCCGCTTCTTTTCCACAATCTTCATCTTTCCAATTTCCATCATTCAGAATTCACTCTACCCAAATGTCGCCTCATGTATAGCCATTGTCACATCCGCCTTATTCATAGTATAAATGTGAACACCAGCAACTCCATTCGCCTTTAGATCAGCCACCTGATTGATAGCATATTCTATTCCTGCCTTCTTCATATCGGCAGGATTATCGCCATACTTAGCAATGATTGAGCTAAGTGCATTAGGCACTGATGAACCTGCCAGCTTAACTGTAGTTCCAAGCTGATTAGCACCTGTAATCGGCATAATACCTGCGTGAACAGGAATAGTTATTCCGGCCTTATCAAGCTTCTCCATAAAGCTGTAGAATATATTATTGTCAAAGAAAAGCTGTGTAATAAGACAATCAAGTCCCTTATCAACCTTCTCCTTAAGATGCTTAATATCCTCATCCTGATTTGCTGATTCAGGATGCACCTCAGGATAACAGGCACCTGCAATAAACATATCTCCTGATGCCTTAATCTTAGGAATAAGGTCTGAGGCATATCTAAAGTATCTGTTCTCAAACTCCTCATCACTCATAGTTTTAGGCTGGTCTCCTCTTAAAGCAAGTACATTGTTAATACCCTTTTTCTTAAGCTCGAAAAGCAAGTTATTTAAACCTGCCTCATCCATACCAACTGCAGTCATATGAGCTAAAGCCTCTACCTCACAAATATTTTGTATGTAAGCAGCTATGGTAGCAGTTTTCTTGGAATTGCTTCCTCCTGCACCATAGGTAACACTGATAAAATCCGGTTTTAGAAGCTTAATCTCATCAAGTGTCTTATATATCTCATATATATCATCATTTCTCTTTGGTGGAAAAACCTCGCAGGAAAAGCTAGTCTTTCCTTCATGTGCCTTACTTAACATTGTCATCCCCCTTTTCTACAATTGCTAAAAATTTCTCATAAAGCTCTGGCGCTTCCTTCTTCATACTAACAGGCTGAAACTTGCTATTGATAAAGCAATGTGAAGTCTTAGCCTTGTGCTTAATATGAGTCATAGTCTCGTCATAAATTACATAGTCAAAATAAAATCTAAGAGGCGTAACCTTTTCAATCTTAGCTACTATCTTAATAGTTTCCCCAAACCTTATGCTCTCCTTAAATTCCCCATGAAGTTCAAGAACAGGAATCATGTATCCCATCTCCTCGAACATCTCCATAGGCATGCCATAATGCTGAAGCATCTTAATACGACATTCCTCTAAGTATCTAGCATAGTTTGAATGATGCACCACTGCCATCTTATCTGTCTCGTAGTAGTTTATTTCTCTTTCATAAAACTGAAATTTTTCCATTTTTTCTCCTTATACGGTTCCCCTTTATTACTATTCATATTAGTTTACATAAATCCCGCAATCCACTTTTGATACTGTTGCTATTGCTTCTTTTTATTACTTCCCGGTCTATAATTTTTGAACATCTCCAATGTCTTTGAAACCGCTTGTATAGAATGCTCCTCATCTGGAATATTTTTTGCAACTGTCTGTGCCGATGCTGGCTGAGGAGAAACCTCCGTCTGGGTCTGCTGTGGTTGAATAGACACCTGTTCTGGCTGTGCAAATGCAGGATCCATTGGCACTTCTGTCTGCACATTTGCAAAGGCTGAATCTACGATCGCTTCTGGCTGCACATTTGCAAAGGCTGAATCCACTGCTGCCTCTGGCTGTACATTTGCAAATGCTGAATCCACTGCCATCTCTGGCTGTACATTTTCGAAAGCTGAATCCACTGCTATCTCTGGCTGCACATTTGCAAAGGCTGAATCCACGGTTGCTTCTGTCTGAACATTTGCAAAGGCTGAATCTACGGTTGTTTCTGTCTGCACATTTGCAAAGGCTGAAACTACGGCCGCTTCTGGCTGCACATTTGCAAAGGCTGAATCTACTGGTTGCTGAGTAGCAGCTATCTGCTCCTCGAACATCATCTCCATCTGGTAGCTTCCATCTTCCTCCATTGCTCTAGCCTTCATACGCTCATTATATAGCTCGTGGGAGAGAAGCTGTCCTAACTCTAATATCTGAGTATATCTATCCTCTTTACTTAACTCCTTCAGGCTACCCATAAGCTCTGCCTTATTCTTAGCAATAAGCTCTGCTTTCTCCTGAAGGGTATTAATCATAATTCCATACTGATTTGCCACTAAGTCATAGGCCTGAGCAACCACATCATTTACCTCTGTAAGCATCTCGTCTGTGTAAATAAGAGACGCTGCATATATGTCATGGGCTGTACGAAGTGCCTGTTTTTCCTCTTTATCTAAGCTCTCCGCCTTAAATGCTGTACCTATAGTAGACATTCTCTTAGTAACTCTAATACGGCTGGCAGTTTGCTCTGCCTCATAAATTATCTCCTCTGCTTCCTTCTTTGCATCGTTGATAATCTTGCCCTTTCTATCATTAAACTCTCTATATATCTTAAGCTCGCCATTTACTATGCTTTCCAGCTCTCTAAGCATCATAATGGTTTCGTCTTTATTTACAGCAACCTTACCTGCTCCGAAAGGAACACTCTGACCATTCTCCACTGAATCTATTAATTTCTCTATAATCTGTTCGGTTCTTCCCTTATCCATGATTGTCTCCTTACATTGAAATTATCCTACAAAAACCACACCCTACATAATACAATTATTTTCTTAATTAATCAAGCATTTGCTTCTTCCTACACAAAAGCTTCACAAAACTAAAGAGCACAGCTCCCATACAGCTGTGCTCCTAACCCCTCCAATGCACTTAATGTGCAATATTAGCTTTACTTGTATGACACCAGCTCGCTTACTTCCTTACGAGGTACTGGGTCTGGAATGAATTTTGGTATTCCTACCGGAATAAGTGCTGCTACTGTCTGCCCCTCTGGAAGGTCGATTAACTCTGCCACCTTGGCATCATCGAATATTCCAAGTATGCAACTACCTACTCCCTTTTCATGTGCTGCTAAACAAAATGTCTGTGCTGCAATACCTGCATCAAACATCTCCCAGGCAGCGCCCTTGCTTGTGGTAAATGATCCATCTCTTTCATATCCGCATCTTCCATTAACCTGTGCCAGAACCACTAGAGTGTTACACTGTGCCAAGGTCTTTATGTTGCCCTCGAAACCAAGTAAGCAGTCATCCTTAATCTTCTCTATGATTGCCTTGTCCTGTACTACAACATATCTTGGTGTCTGTGTGTTCTTCCAAGTGGGAGCCATTCTCGCCACATCTATAATGGAATCCATTAACTCTTTACTAATTACTTCGTCTGTATAGCGTCTCACGCTTCTGCGTGACTTTATGCATTCAATTGCGTCCATTAATATAATCTCCTGTTTTTGTTTTTCTTTTTGAAGTTTATTCTTGCTGAAATCCAACTTATGTGATACTCTAATCACTGTGTAAGTCAGATAAGTGATTGCGGCTGCCATATGGCAGGTGAGGAAAGTCCGGGCTTCAAAGGGCAGGATGCCGGATAACGTCCGGTGGAGGTGACTCCCAGGCTAGTGCAACAGAAATATACCGCCTACTTAGTGTAGGTAAGGGTGGAAAGGCGAGGTAAGAGCTCACCGCAGTCTTGGTAACAAGGCTGGCTCTGTAAACCCCATCCGAAGCAAGACCAAATATAAGACAATGCAGTTGCCCGCTGGGTCTTTAGGTAGGTCGCTTGAGCCTTATGGTAACATAAGGTCTAGATAGATAATCACTCTCGACATAACCCGGCTTATAGTCTGACTTGCACATTTTTCTAAAAAGCCTGTTTTATGACAGCATCTCTGTCAAATCCCCACATTATACAATCCACAATTAGGTTTAAATCCAAATCTGGATATTTGTCAATAAGTGCGCTGTTGTGTGTAGCTTCACTGCTTAGCACATCCTCAACCAATTCTTTGGATTCCTTAATAAGTGTCTCTCTGCTTACCTCATCCATCATATCGAAAATGTACCTTGTCCTAGGAGGAAGCACATCACGAATCTCTTCGTACATATGTCCCTCACTGAAAAAGCTACTGTTACTAAGTATCTGGTAATAAATGGCCTTATCTGTATCAGGTATTCCTGCATGTCTCGCAGTAAGCTGTATACATCTTGGAAGAAAATCTATACGTGGCACACTGTATGTCGAAATACCATAGGTGTAAAATACATCCTTGTACATCCTAAGATACATTCTCTTCATATACTGATTCTCAGGTACCACCTGCCAGAAAATTTCCTCAAAACTTGTACCAATATTACCATAGATAAGAGAATATGTGCTGTAAACTAAGATTGACAGCATATAGTCCTCTATATCCTTCTCGCTACCTGCGAAAAAGCTTAAAGATTTCAGCCTGACTCCTAGGCTTCTGTACTCATTCTCACTAAGCTTCAAATCGCTGATAACTCGAATTTTGTCTACCTGTCCCTCAAAATACTTCTGCATCTGCAGAAGGTTAACCTTACTGTTGCTACTCATAGGCCTCCTCCTTTCGCCACATGCACATATGCAGATAGTCCAAGGGATGGTTCCGACAAGCAAGTTATATATATTAAATTATAATTCATATTATATATTATTTGTAAATTTTTGTCATTATAATTTTGTTAAAAATGTATGTTTTTGCTTAAAACTTTGTTGATTTTTCGTGTTTTTAACAACTCCAATACATGTCAAACCACCTAAAAAAACAACCTAGCATCATATACTGCTAGGTTGTCACCTTATTCTCTATATCTCACTATTAAAATAGATATCATACCACATCAAAAACATATAAACAGTCCAGATTTTCTTGCTATTATCCTTCTTCCCTGACTTATGCTTATCAAGTAGCTTCATAAGCTCATCAGTATGAAAGAACTCCTCTGCTGACTTACTTGTAAATGATTCTCTCACCTTCTCATAGCAATCCCCCTGTCTAAGCCAGGTCTTAATTGGCACTGGGAATCCCAACTTCTTCTTGTCTGCTACCTCCTTAGGAAGATATCTATTAGCGCACTCTCTAAAGGCGTACTTTGTGGTGTTACCGTGAATCTTAAACTCTGTAGGAATCCTTCTAGCAGTCTCAAATAATTCTTTATCTAGAAACGGCACCCTAGACTCTAAGGAATGAGCCATACTCATCTTGTCCGCCTTAAGAAGTATATCTCCTATAAGCCAGAAATTCATATCTATATACTGCATCTTAGTTACATCATCATAGCTAGCAGCTTCTGCCTTATCATAATAGGTACCAGTAATCTTCTCTATATATTTCTTAGACATTCCAGGAGTAAGCTTCATAATCTTAGCTACCTCCTTCTCGTCAAAGCGGAAAGCATTGCCCACAAAGCGCTTTCTAAGTGGTGTACAACCACGTAAGATAAAACTCTTACCCTTTATATCCGGTGCTATGCTTGCCAACCCTCTCAAAACACCCTTAACAGGTCTTGGAATCTTCCTAAAAGGCTTTAGGGAGAAAGGCTCATGGTAAATATTATATCCGCCAAAGAACTCATCAGCTCCCTCACCGGAAAGCACAACCTTAACCTGCTTAGCAGCCTCTCTATCAACAAAGTAAAGCGCTACACAGGAAGCATCTGCCAAAGGCTCGTCCATATGATACTGCACATTTGGTAGCACCTGCCAATACTCCTCAGGGGTTATGGTTTTAGAATAATTCTCAAGCTCCAGCTTCTTAGCCAACCTCTTAGCATAGTCTATCTCGGCATGTCCATCATTTTCAAAGCCAACAGTAAATGTCTTGCTTCCACTATATCTAGACACTAGGTAGCTTGAATCAACGCCACTAGAAAGCAACGACGCAACCTCCACATCACTTATCATGTGATAATCCACAGACTCCTTAGTAGCCTCATCAATTCTATCAACCCACTCATCTAAAGAAAGTCCCTCCTCCGGTTCGAAGGTTGGCTCAAAATACCTATCAACATCTAGCTTTCCAGCCTTAAAAGTCATTTTGTGTCCCGGCATAAGCTTATAGATGCCCTTAAAAAATGTCTCCGGAAGCACAGAATACTGGAATGTAAGATATGCCTGCAAAGCCTCCAAATTAACCTGCTTCTCATACTTAGGGTATTCTAATATACTCTTAATCTCTGAGGCAAATACAAGCTCACCATCTATTACTCCGTAGTAAAATGGCTTTATACCAAAATGATCTCTGGCACCGAAAATCTTTTGATTCTTTTTGTCCCAGATAACAAAGGCAAACATTCCCCTAAGATGATTAACTAAGTCCTCTCCGTACTCCTTGTAGCCATGAATCAGACACTCTGTATCAGAATTATTATTAAATTTGTAGCCTTTTTCAATAAGCTCTTTTCTTATGTCCTTATAGTTATAGATTTCACCGTTAAATACAACCGTCAAGTCCCCAGACTCGTCCTGCATAGGCTGGTGTCCGTAATTAAGGTCAATAATACTCAGCCTTCTAAAGCCTAGATTTATACCATCTTCAATGTATTGTCCCTCCTGATCCGGTCCACGATGAATAATCTTGTTCATCATATTGGTAAGAATATTTTCTCTGTCATTAATATTTCCTGTAAAGCCACATATTCCACACATATCTAAGTTTCCTCGCTATATTTTAACTAGCTTTAATTATGCTGTCCCATAAGCTATCGCAACACAATTCCTAAAGCTAATTTATTCTAACATCTATAGGTCAAAGCAGCCTCCGCCTACAAATTCTCTAAGTATTGAATTCTTTGGTATATTTGTAACCTCTAATCCCAAAAAGTAATCCAAGAACTTAAGCAACCTCTTAGCCTCCAGATACTCTGGACAGTCCTTTGGAACTGCAAAGAGCAATGGCTCTGCATACTGCTTAATTACACTAAGCTCATATATCAGAGCTGAATTAAACATCGCATCTGCCTGCTCCTGGAATGGGAAGATGTACTTTTCCTCTCCTCTTCTTACGGAAGGCCACATAGCAATTGTTCCTCTGGCATCATTTCCTCTGGTTCTGGCATCTCTTACAATTCTTCTGATAAGTCTTCCGTCTGTTGTAGGAATTCTGTTATGCTCATCAATATTAAGCTGTGTGAGAGCGCTTATATATACCTTAAACTTGCTATCATCTGGAAGTTCACTGGTCATGAGTGGATTAAGGGCATGTATTCCCTCTGCCACAAGTACATCGCCATCGTTTAGCTTCATCTTTTTCCCCTTGTATTCCTTCTTGCCAATCTTAAAGTTAAAGGTTGGCATCTCTATCTCTTCTCCTGCTAAAAGCTTTGACATATCGGAGTTAAATAATTCCAAATCCATTGCCTCTATACATTCGAAATCATAATTTCCATTCTCATCCCTTGGAGTAAACTCTCTATCCACAAAATAGTTATCCAATGCAAGTGGATATGGTCTTAAGCCCTGAGCTCTTAACTGCACAGAAAGTCTATGAGAAAATGTTGTCTTTCCAGAAGAGCTTGGTCCTGCTATAAGAACTATTTTCTTTCCACCCTCTAAAATTTTATCAGCTATTTGAGCAATCTGCTTCTCCATAAGAGCCTCCTGGACTAACATAAGCTCATTGATGTCTCCACTGGTAATAGCTTCATTTAAATCGCCAACATTTTCTACCTGCAAGGTCTTTCCCCATGCATCTGAAGTCTTAAGAACCTCAAATAGTTTCTTCTGTGGCACAAACTCAGGAAGCACATCAGGATTTTCCTTACGAGGCGCAAGAAGTACGAAGCCCTCATCATATGGTATTAAATCATAACAGCTAATATATGCTGTGGAAGGAACCATATATCCGTAGAAATAATCCTCATAGCCATCTAAGCTATATATGTTAGCTTTAGAAACTCTTCTGAACTTAAATAGCTTTTCCTTATCAGCCATCCCCTGTTTTCCAAATCTGGCAATAGCCTCATCGGTGCTAACACTCTCTTTAATTATATCCATATCTGCTTCCACAATTTCATCCATTCTCGCCTTTACCTTGGCTATAAGCTCATCATCTATGGTCACTTCATTAGATATAAGCTTACAAAAGTATCCCTTACCCATAGAATACATCACATTTACCCTGTGGTTAGTCTTGCTTCCAAGCACATCTGCAAAAGCCTTAACCATAATAAGAGTAAGGCTTCTCTTGTATGTATCCATACCCACTACAGTATTCTTGGCAAGAAGTTCTAATGTGGTATCCTTCTCCATAATAGTATTTAACTCACTAAGCTTCCCATTTCTAGTGGCAAGAACATATTTAAATTTATCATCAGCAAAATATGTCTCTATAAATTCTCCTACAGTAGTGAACTTATCCACCTCATAATTATTCCCATTACACAATACATTAATCTTATCCATAAGTAGTCCTCCTTTTAATACCCTATAAAAAACTGTTTTTATATACACATTATTATATGGTTAAAAAGCATATAATAATATTATATGCTTTTCTTAAAAATATTTTTGTAGAACCCTGTCAATATCTTCTATTTCAAGCTTTAGCTCAGCTATTCTATCTTGGGACTTTAAACTGTCCGTCTTAAGTAATCTATCTTCAAGCTGAATATTCTTATCCCTAGAAAATATCAAATACTCCTTAAGCACCGGATGCCCTGCTTCTAACAGCTTTGGTCCATACATGTATTCCTCAGAAAGATAATTTACGCTCTGGTGGGACGCTGGCACAGCTCTTATAATAGAGTAATACTTTCCCTCCTCAACAAGCATATCCTCCTGTTCTATCTCATATCCGCAAGCAACAAGATATTCTCTTACAGCCTTTATATCTGACTGGGGCTGCAATATTAAGCTAATACCATTCCCCAGGTGATTCCTGCCTCCCTCTAATATGTCAATCATCAGGTATCCACCCATACCCGCTATTATGGCTACATCAGCTTCTCCTTCTCTAAGATTCTCAAATCCATCTGACATTCGAACCTGTATCTTATCAGATAAATTATGCATCTCAACATTAGCTCTTGCGATATCTACCGGACCAGTCTTAACATCCATAGCTATAACCCCATCAATACTAGACTTGCCAGCCAGATAAATGGAAACAAAGGCGTGGTCACAGCCTATGTCCACCACCTTTTTTTCCTTTACCATATTAGCCACTGCTTGCATACGCTTTGATAACTTAATATCCATACAGGCTACCTCTTATTTGTCCTCATCCAAGAAATCCTTAAGTTTTCTACTTCTGCTTGGATGTCTTAGCTTACGAAGAGCCTTAGCTTCAATCTGTCTAATACGCTCTCTTGTAACCTTAAATTCCTTACCAACCTCTTCAAGAGTTCTAGCCTTTCCATCATCTAAACCAAATCTAAGCTTTAACACTCTTTGCTCTCTATCAGTAAGAGTACCTAATACCTCAATAAGCTGTTCCTTAAGCATTGTGTATGCAGCTGCCTCATCTGGGACAGGTACATTCTCATCAGGAAGGAAATCTCCAAGGTGGCTATCCTCCTCCTCGCCGATAGGAGTTTCAAGAGATACTGGTTCCTGAGAAATCTTTTGAATCTCACGAACTCTTTCAACAGAAATATCCATCTTCTCTGCAATTTCCTCAGGCGTAGCTTCTCTACCAAGCTCCTGAAGAAGCTGTCTCTGCACTCTTACAAGCTTATTAATAGTCTCTACCATATGAACCGGAATACGAATAGTCCTTGCCTGATCAGCAATAGCTCTGGTAATAGCCTGTCTAATCCACCAGGTAGCATAGGTACTAAACTTGTAGCCCTTATTATAGTCAAACTTTTCTACTGCCTTAATAAGTCCCAAGTTACCTTCCTGAATAAGATCAAGGAAAAGCATACCTCTACCTACATATCTCTTAGCAATACTTACAACAAGACGAAGGTTAGCCTCAGCAAGCTTTTTCTTGGCCTCCTCATCTCCCTCTTCCATTCTTTTTGCAAGCTCTGTTTCTTCATCAGCAGAAAGAAGTGGCACCTTACCAATCTCCTTAAGGTACATTCTTACAGGATCTTCAATGCTTACGCCATCAGCTCCTATATTCAGTTCAAGCTGCTCTACATCAATATCCGGTTCAACATCTGTGTCTAGTAAGATTTCCTCGTCAGATATATCATCCTCTTCATCAGTGATGTTTAATACATCTACATTGTTTTTTTCAAGGAAGTCAAATATTGCTGTAAGTCTCTCTGCATTTAACTCAATATCCTTACAATCATTAAAATGATTAAGAATTTCTGTATCTTCAATTACATTTTTCTTTTTATAAGCAACCTCGAGAAGCTCGTCCAATTTTGCTTTGAACTTTTCCTCCAGTGCTAATTGTTCATTAGTCATATTCTCTTCCATTTTGTTATCCTCCATAGTGATTTTATTCTTTCCAAATTATAACGAAATATGCAATTTACTTAAGCTTGCCTTCTCCATAATAAGCTGTTTAAGCTTCTGTGGATCAGTTGCACACTTACTCAATTCATATTCAATTCGTTCCAGCTTAACCTTCCTAACAATATCATTGATGGCATGACTCTTCTCCTCATCAGTCATCTCGAAAGGAAGCTCAGTTTGAAGAATCTCGGCAATAATATGCTGTTTATCCAAGTCATCTGACACATCAACAATAGCTGCCGGATCTATCTTCCCTTTGCTACTGTATTGTTCGTAAAGCTTACAAGCAACCTGCTTATGATTCTCGTCAACAAAATCATCAACCGTCACTATATCCTTCAGCTTTTCAAACAAGGAAATATCACTTACCATCCAAGTAAGAAGAAGCTTCTGGGGCTTGTTCTTGTTATCAGATTTATTCCTGTCTGCATTTTGACTTACTAAGCTTGTTTTTGCAACAAAGGTATCCTTCTCAACAAGCCCTAACGCACCATACTTGGATACTGTTGCCTTAAAGCTATCTCTATCAAGACCATATTCCGCTGCTATAGCATCAATATAACTATGTCGCGAAACAGGATCATCTATGGCAGACAGCCTTTTGGCTACATCATTAGTAAATTTTATCTTATCCTCTGGATCCTTTAGCTTATAATTTCGGGAAACTGTTGCAACCTCAAACTCTATGCCTGTAATGGCATTATTAATTCTTTCTTCATAGGCACTAGCTCCCAAATTCTTTATAAATTCATCCGGATCCTTATATGGCTTCATATCTATAATTCTGGTAGTAAGTCCAACATCGCGAAGCATAGATATTACCTTCAAGGTTGCCTTGATACCTGCTTCATCGCTATCGTACGCCAGATAAACCTCATCTGAGTATCTCTTAATCAAGGTTGCCTGACCAATAGTAAATGCAGTTCCTAGGGATGCAACTGCGTTATCAAAGCCCGCTTGATGCATAGATATAACATCCATATATCCCTCGCAGATAATAATCCCTCGTCGTTTGGATCTTCTAGCTATATTCATAGCGAATAAATTTCTACTCTTGTCAAACACTGCAGTTTCCTTAGTGTTAATATATTTTGGAACACCATCGGAACTTCCTAATACTCTTCCTCCAAAGCCTATAACCTTACCATTTATATCAAGTATTGGTACCATGACTCGGTTCCAGAATTTGTCTTTACCTCCCTTGCCTTCGTAGATATCTACCAGACCAGAGTCCTTCATCTGGTTATCTGTATAGCCCTTGCTCTTTAGGTAATTGTATAAATCATTCTCATATACATCTGCATATCCCATAGCAAAGCTGGTTATGGTTTCGTTTTTCAGCCCACGGTTTTCTAGATATTCTCTGGCATGCTTGCCTCTATCAGTTTTAAGCAAATAGTAAAAATAATTTGCCGCATCCTTATTCATATCCTTTAGCAATGCTTTATAGTTATCTCTTTCTCTATCTCTTCCGCTCATATCGGATTTTGGCAAATCTATACCTGCTCGCTCTGCCAGAAATTGAACTGCCTCTGGAAAGGAAAAATTCTCGTATTCCATAACAAATGTAAATACATTTCCACCGGCATGACAACCAAAGCAATTATATAGCTGTTTATCCCTGTTAGCATGAAAGGAAGGTGTCTTCTCGTGATGAAATGGACAGCACGCAGAATAGTCACCACCACCACCCTTCTTAAGGGTTACATATCCGCTTATTATATCTATAAGGTCATTCCGACTTCTTACCTCTTCAATTATTTCATCAGAATAATACATCCAATCTCCTTCTACCAAGATTTTGGTATAAATAATTCATTAAAGCATTCTATGGCATAATTATCTGTCATACCTGCTATGTAATCACACACAACAATTTCCCTGTCCTCACCACTATTGATAAACTCCTGAAATTCCAAAGGTAGCTTAGACAAATCATTAATATACTCCTGATACAACAAACCAATTACTCTTTCTGCCTTTGTTTCCTCGCTTTTAGCCACAGGATTAGTATATAAATCCTTAAACATAAATTGTCTAAGCTCTTTTTGTGCTTGTTCAAAATCAGGTGGTAACAACACTTTATCCTTATCCATGGAATACTTAATTATTGCATGAATAGTGTTATTAATTCTATCCCTTGTACAGCCTCCTAAAATCTTTGTACATTCCTTTGGTAGCTGTTCCTCTGATAAAATCCCTGCTCTGATACCATCATCTATATCATGATTAACATAGGCAATTTTATCAGATATTCTTACAACCTCACCCTCTAGGGTGGCCGGAGAATTAGCTGATCTGTGGTTCAATATACCATCTCTTACCTCCCAGGTAAGATTTAGACCCCTTCCATTCTTCTCTAATTTTTCTACTACTCTCACACTCTGTTCGTTGTGATGGAATGGCTTTGAGGTATATCTACTTAATGCTCTTTCACCTGCATGACCAAATGGAGTGTGCCCTAGATCATGTCCTAAAGCAATTGCTTCAGTCAAATCCTCATTTAGAGAAAGTGCCTTAGCTATAGTTCTTGCTATCTGCGCTACCTCTAAAGTATGAGTTAGTCTTGTTCTGTAGTGATCTCCTCCCGGAGACAGGAAAACCTGTGTCTTATGCTTTAGGCGTCTAAAGGATTTACAATGTATTATTCTATCTCTATCTCTTTGATAATCTGTACGGATATCACACTTATCCTCTGGAACAACTCTTCCCTTAGACAAATCACTAAAGGCTGCACATGACCTATATAATTTGTGTTCTCTTAGTTCCTGTTCTTCTCTAATATTCATATTCTAAAATTTAACCTCTAAATATTAAATCCATAAGTAACACTACTAATGATAACCTAAAAAATGCCTACAACAATATTATTCTTTTTTTCTATTAAAAAACCTTTTTTATTTTTAAAAAAAATTTTTTTCCTCAAATTATTGCTAAAGCAGACTAAATTTATAAAAAACGCAGAGAATATAACATTCTCTGCGCTCCTAATAATTTAATTCATTAAACCTGCTTCCTCCATATCAATAAGAAGCCCCTTCAAATCAAAATCATCCCAAGTATTACCTATCTTGTCACCTTCAGCATCAATTTCTATAGTACCAAGCCACATCTGTCTAAGTGTTTCAAATTCAGATTCCACACCCTCTGATGCTACAGAATAGATATAGCTTTCCTTCATGTTTTGGTCGTCTGAATTTATCATAACAATTACATTATAGCCTAATGTACTTTCAATAGGATCGGAAACATCTCCGTCCTTCATATTATCTACTATTTTATTGGTAGCTTCATCATAAGCTCCAGTATATCCATTGGTTTCCTGGCTGTATTCTGCCACACCATACTCCTCAGCAATTGCTTTATAATCCTCTCCTGCAGCAATTCTTTCAGCAGCTTCTTCAGCATTAGCTTTTACCTTTTCTTTTTCAGAATCGGAGATATAAATATAATTGCCACTATCATCAACAGCCGGTTCTCCACCACTAACCTCTACAGTTGGAAATGTCATATAATATAATGTCATAAATTTTGTGTCAGCATATGTGGCAGTCAAATCATCTTGTATTGTTTGACCCAAATCATTCTTCATGTCATTTTCAAACTTTGTAACACAAGCCTGCTCATAAAAAAGTCTCTCTAATAACTCGTCAGATATACCGTAGCTATCTAATAACTCCTGACCAATTGTGGCTTTAAAGTTTGATATAGATTGATCAACAAACACCATATCTTCCTCATTAAGAACCAACCCATTATTCTGTGATACATCATAGATAATCTTGTTCTCTCTCAAGGTAGATAATATGGTAAGCTTTTTGTATGCATCCTTAACCTCGTCAAAATCTGCCGAATTCCCTCCCTGCAGATAGAAATCCTGTATTGCATACACAATCATCTCATCTAGATAAATTGTATAATCTCCTATTTTTACAACCTCAGTTGTTGACACCTCTTCCTGTGTATATGTCTGCTTGTCCTTACAGCCGGTAAGCATTCCTACTGCCAGTGTAGCTGTCAATGCAAATGCTAATATTCTCTTTATTAATCCTAGTTTCTTCATAATGTCCTCCATGTCTAATCAAATACCACTATATTTTATGACAAATATGGTATTCCGTCAACACATTTCACACTTTTTACAAAATCGAGTAGGCAGACCAATAATAAATTCTAGTCCTCACTCACATCCCATGCAAAGCATACTCAGTGATGTACATTCGCCAAATTGATTATTATGCAAGCATGAATCTACTTGGCTCATTAGTAACACAAATAAAGAAAAGCCGCAATCTTTTGATTGCGGCTTGAATTACAAATATTAAATATTACTCCTTTACACCACCGAGTGCAACACCGGCGATGATGTACTTTGAAAATGCAAAGTAAACAACAAGAAGTGGTAATACTGTAAGTGTAAGTCCTACATATACGAAACCATAGTCAGTTCTGATAACATCTGATCTAAGTCCCTGTACGAACATAGGAAGTGTATACTTTCTATTATTAGTAATCATCATAGATGGAGTATACAAGTTATTCCATGATGCAATGAACGCGAAGATAGCCTGTGTAGCCATAGCTGGCTTCATAAGAGGTAATGCAATCTTGTTAAATGTTGCAAACTCACCAGAACCATCAATTCTCGCTGCCTCTATAATCTCTACTGAAAGAGCACTAGTCATATACTGCTTCATGAAGTAAACAGTAGATGGTGCTGCCATAGCAGGGATAATAAGTGGCCAATATGTATCATAGAGGTTAATCTTCATCATGAAGTTCATGAATCCGATGATTGAAACCTGTGCAGGAATCATCATGATAGCCATAATAAATGACCATGCAAGGTTCCTAAGCTTAAACTGGTAAACTGTAAGACCATATGCTGTAAATGTAGCAAAGTATACCTGAAGAATTGTTGCAGGTGCAGCAATCATACATGAGTGAAGCAATGCTTCCCACACATTAGTTCCTACATCCTTAGTTCTCTCAAGCAAACCGCTAATGTTCTTAAAGAGCTGTCCTCCAGGAATAAGCTGGATACCTCTCTCGATAACTGCTGATGTATGTGTTGCGTTAACAATCATTGTATAGAAAGGGAAAATACTAATTATACAAAGAATTACGCAAATAACAGTTCTAAATATTTTAGTAGCCTTAATCTTAGCTGAGTAACTTTCCTCAACGCTAGTAGTTTTAGCCATTATCTACGCACCTCCCTTATCTAATAACTGCATGCTTCTGCTTTGGCTCTTTGTCTCTTGTTAAAGCAAAGAACAAGAGTGAAATAGCTAAAGTAAAGATAAACAATACGATTGAAATTGCGGCAGCCTTACCATAGTCTGGGTTCTGTGAGAACGCATACTCCTTAATAGTCATAGTAACTGTATGAGAGATACGTCCTGGCTGACCAATACCCTGTGCAACATTATACAATGATGGAATATCGAACATCTGAAGACCACCAATTGCTGATGTTACAAGTGTAAACTGAAGAATTGGCTTAAGCAATGGCATAGTGATGCTGAAGAACTGCTGCTTTGAGCTAGCACCGTCAACCATAGCAGCCTCATAAAGTGATGGATTAATACCAAGGATACCTGCTATAAGTACGATCATTGTATTACCATACCACATCCAGAACTGCATAAAACCAATTATACCAACTGTAGCTGCCTTGCTCTCAAGGAAACTGAAGTTCTTATCAATAATTCCTATATTTCTTAACAAGAGTGTTATAGGTCCACTATTACCGAATAAGTTGTAGAAAAGGATAGCGATAGATGATGCAGTAATGATATTAGGTAAGAACATCATAACCTTAAATGCACCCTGGCCCTTAAGCTTAACAACTGTATCAGTAAACCATGATGATAATAACAACGCTAAGAGAATCTGTGGGATAAAGTTAATTACCCACATAACAATTGTATTCTTAATAGAATTCATAGGTAATGTATCAAACCAGATTGTTCCACCTGACTTAAAGTCCTTCTTAGTCAAAATTGACATGAAGTTTTCGAAGCCACAGAACTTAGGCTCACACCACTTACCCTGTGTCATTCTATACTCTACAAAGCTTAAGTAAAATGTGTAAAGTAAAGGATACAGCTGGAATAATAAGAATACTATGAAGAATGGAGCTATGAATATGTATCCATACTTTCCATATTCAACTGTCTTTCTTTTCATGATTTCACTTCCCCAACCTTTTTATATTTTTTTTGACAATATTTCACGTATCCTCCGTTAGACATTTTATAAGAAGCACTAAAAATAGTATCCCTTACAAAATGCCCAACAGCGATAATTATGTCTTTTTTTAAATTATGCACCGGACGAATCCGGTGCATAACTATATGAACAATTTAAAATTATTCTAGATATGAATTACTCTACAACGATGTCTGAGTATGCAGCTGATACCTGCTCCTTGATGTTGATGATAGCATCATCTACAGTTGCAAGGTCACCTGAGTTGTATGACTGTGAAGCTGTATCAAGGTAAGCGTTGAAGATGTTATCGTATGAAGTAGCGTTCTTTAAGCTAAGTCCCTTAGCTGCTGCATCATACATCTCAAGTGGGTTCTGTCCACCGAGCTTCTCAAGAGGTCCCTTGCCATCAGCGATAAGCTGTGCAACTGCTTCCTGGTTGTTACAGAAATCAGTAGCCTCTGCGAAGATCTTGTACATCTCATCTGTATCACAGCACATAGTGTAAACTACGAGAGCTGCAAGCTCCTTGTTAGGACACTTATCAGTTACCATAAGGTATGAACCACCCCAGTGGTATGAACATGGACCAGTTACTACGTTATACTTACCCATAGCATCTGTATCCTCGATTGAAAGTGACCAAGGAATGAACCAAGTACATCCGAAGAAGCAGAATACATCGTCAGCCATGTTAGCTGTCCACTCTGATGACCACATAGCAGCCTTCTTAGTGTAATCGTTATCGTAAAGCTTCTTTGAATACTCTAAGTAATCATTGATTGCTGGATCGATGTTAAGTGCTCCATCGATTACCCATGCTGACTGTCTCTGATCAAGCATAGCATACTTAATCTCATCTGGACCTGAAGTCATGTAGTAACCAGCTGCCTTCATAGCCTCAGCTGTCTCAAAGAACTTATCCCAGTCACCGATCTTAGCCTGAACCTCTGCTGGATCTGAAGTTCCAAGAACTTCCTCAGCGATATCAGTTCTGTAAGCAACAACACCAGGAGTTGCCTGCCATGTCATAGCCTTAAGCTCGCCATCAACAGTTGCGTACTCTACAGTGTAGTCGTAAGCGTTAGCGTACATATCCATAGTAAGTCCGATATCAGTTACAGGTACGATGTAATCTCTCTGCATGAATGAAAGAGCAACATCATTATCTGCAGCGATGATTGATGGAACTAAATCTCCACCTGCATCGATAGCTGCCTGTAACTTAGCTGGGTACTCCTCACCAGTACCTGATAAATCGAGGTTGTTGTATACAACTAAGTCTGAAAGCTCTGGATACTTGCTTCTGAAAGTTAAGTCAAGTCTCTGGCCTAACTCATCATTCCATGAGTATACCTGGATAGCTGTTGCAGTGTCAGTTACAGTAATTGGAGCTGCACCGTCCTCAGCTGGAGCCTCAGTATCAGCAGGAGCGTCTGTAGCTGCTGCCTCTGTAGTTGTTGCTGCCTCTGTAGTTGTTTCTGCCTCTTCCTTATCGCCACAAGCGCAAAGTGATAATCCCATTGCAAGTGCTAATGAAAGAGCTAATGCTTTTTTGAATTTTTTCACAAAAAAACCCTCCTTTTATAATGTGTGTGTTTGTTCTATGAATGTCCACGCTTTCAAGCTCACTCTCCACTAATCAAGCATTTCAAAACGAATCTAAGAATCACTTCTTTGAAACCCTTCTCAAAGCAAGCTAGCTTTGACTTCGCTCAAATATGTACATTACTAAAGAACTACTTCTATGAACCTATTCATAATCAGTCTTTGACTGTTGGTTCCTTATTCTTTGTCGCAACTAACCCGTTGTGACATAAGTCATTATAGGACATATTAAACAATTTTGCAAGTACTTTTTCAAATTTTATTTGTTGATTTGTACGTTTTTACCAAATATAACTCTTTTGTAACACTATTGTAATATTTGTCCTTCAATATATAGCTTAATCCTTTCCGCCAGTCCTTTAGGATCGTAAGTATATAATCTGGCTGGTCCTGCCATTTCTTCTACCACAACATTTTCTTTATCTTCAAAATATTGTCTGGTTTCTTCATTATATGCATTAACATAGTCCACCTCAGAGTTAGTCTCTACAGCCGATTCATACGACGAACTAACGCCTTCATTAGTGCTTCTATAAGGCTCCATCAACGGATTCGCGAATATTAAGTACATCTCCGTATCTGACGGCCAGCCCTCCGCTGCTACCTTGCCCGCATTATCTACCATAGCAAGGTTCTCGCAATACATATCCTCCGTAAAACCATTTCTAGAGATTATTGCTTTTCTAGTCATCATCTGAGTTTCTGTATATATACCATATTCATTGGTAGGATAAATACTTGTTATAAATCTATGAGCTCCCAGTTTATAGAATGGAACCAACAGATAATCAAAAAAACCACAATATTCCTCTGTTGTTATGTTTTTATACTGTTCAGGGTAGGTAATGTTAACTCCTATCACAGCCTGTATCTCCTCCGGATATTTATTGGCCCAATGTGTCACCTCTAATCCGGCCGTTCCTATCGGAATAACTACGAACGATCCCTCTATGCCTCCATTATTCAAAGCCAATCTTGTTTCCTCTAGCATAGTGTCTATATCTCTATCGGAACCACTATTATCACTAAAGCCTACTCCGCTTCTCTCTATGAATACAATTCTGTAATCCTCTTTAAGTTCCTTAAACAAGGGTTGTAATGCGATAGAATCGTCAGCCACATCCGCACTGTGCAAAAACAGCAAGGTAACCTCCGAAGCTTCATTACCCTCCTTTATTATATGCATACTGTGTCCATTAACCTCCACAAATTCCCCCGGGGCATTCAGCAATGCTACCTCATCCTTAAGCTTAGACTGGTGATTAGCGTATATTGCCACAAATATAAGCACATTTATCACAGCCGTAGCTATCATAAATATTATAAATATTTTAAAAAACTTATGTAAAAAGACTCTTAGTTTTGATTTCTGTTTCATATTATTAACTCCATTTTCTATTTCATAATCCTTCTTATAATAATCGACTTTAAAAATGTTGTAAATAGTTTTTGGATTTTTCACACTTTTTTACTTTTTATATATTCTTAGCTGTGATAGAATAAGATAGTTCATTTTAAAACATTACAAATCAGATAAGGTGGTTATATATGGAAGAAAATAACACAATAACAGCTATTGAAGAAGAAACAGATAGCGTTCCTACCTCAGGCAAAACTGTAGCCGGAGTCATCACAAGCTCACAATCCGATTCCCCAGACAGCCCAAAAGAAACGCAGGACACAAAACACTCAGGCGAGGACAATCTAGAGCTTCGTCGTATGAAACCAAAGGATCGTTTAAGAGCAAAACGGGATAAAATAAAAGCCAACACCGAAGGTATGAGCAAATGGGAAAAATTCAAATATTATGCCTACTATTATAAGTGGCATGTTATCCTAGGACTACTCGCACTATTTTGTATCATTGCAATCCCCACCGCCATATACAAAAACAGCCGCCCGGTATCCATATCCTACGCAGTTGTAAATTCCCCTGCTCCAGAGAATATTAACGAGAAGCTTTTTCACGAATATGCTGCATATTACAATCTTACAGATGGTTATCAGATTCGCAACAGCATATATGTTACTCTAAGCCAATCCGATTACGAAAGCGAATTCGCCAAGGAGGAGGGAGACTCCAGCTACACCCAGTTCCCTACCCTCTGCTGGAACAATTACTATGACATAATTCTAACCAACGAGACAGGCCTCAACTACTGCACAAAAAACAGCTTAGTACAGCCTATAGAGGATAGATTATACGATGACATTTACCAAGCAATCATCGCTAAATACCCTAAGGCAATGGTAAAGTCTCCTGACTACGACGGAAAGCCGGTAGAATTTGCTGTAGACATCAGTAACACTCAGTTCGCCAAGGACCTTAATCTAGGCTACGACAAGGTGTATGTATGTTTCCCTGGAGGAAGTGAAGAGAACATAGTGAATGTAAGAAGATTCCTAAACTATGTTTTAGAGTTGGATATAGAGATATAACACATATAGAACAACTAAATACAAAAAGGACGAGACAATACACTTCCATCCGGCCGCGACAGTGGTCGGAACTAAGCTGACCATTGCGAAGCACGTGTCAGCGTGGACCGACCCTAGGCAGGCCGGCCAAGAAGTAAATTCTCGTCCTTTTTGTTTTATTCATCTCTTTATCTAGGCAACTCTATAAACCCAACCTTCTTCTTAACCTTGCGAAGAGTCTTGTTAGCGTAGTAGCTTGCCTGGGCAGCGTTATTCTTCATAATACCGTCAATGTATGCCTTATCAGCTGAAAGCTCTTTAAATCTAGCCTGAAGAGGTGCAAGTTCATCTGCTACTGTCTCTCCCACTATCTCTTTAAGCTTTCCATAGCCCATTCCGTCAAATTCCTTAAGAGCTTCATCTACGGTCTTACCGGTCACTGCACGGTAGATATCTATAAGGTTTTTAATTCCCGGCTTATCATCTGAGTATGCGATAAAGCCATCTGAATCTGTAACTGCCTTCTTAAACTTTCTCATTATAGTATCCTTGTCATCTAGCAAGAAAATACTTGCATTAGGATTCTCATCAGACTTAGACATCTTCTTAGTCGGCTCCTGAAGACTCATAATCTTAGCTCCGGCCTTACCCACATAAGCCTCTGGAATTGTAAATACATCTCCATAGATATTATTAAATCTTGTTGCTATATCTCTTGTGATTTCAAGATGCTGCATCTGATCCTTACCAACGGGAACATAATCTGCCTGGTAGAGGAGAATATCAGCCGCCATAAGCACAGGATAGGTAAAAAGTCCTGTATTAATGTTATCAGCGTGCTTAGCTGACTTATCCTTAAACTGTGTCATTCTGCTCATCTCACCCATATAGGTAAAGCAATTAAGTATCCATGAAAGTTCAGGATGGGCAGACACATGAGACTGGAAGAATATACAATTCTTCTCAGGGTCGAGACCTGCTGCAATATAAAGCATAAGAAGATTTCTAGCACTCTTTCTTAGCTCTGCAGGATCCTGTCTTACAGTAATTGAATGTAAATCCATAATACCATAAAAGCATTTTAGGTTTTCATCATCATTTAAATCAACCCAGTTCTTAAGTGCTCCAAGATAATTACCAAGTGTAATCATACCTGTAGACTGCATACCTGACATCATTACTTTCTTATCATCTAACATTTTTAACTCCTCGCTTTTTTAAGAGTACGATATGTTATGTAAACCATATTGACTCATCAAAACTTTCTTCTAATCTTTTAGTTATCATCCTTAGGCATGTTCATAACCTGACGCTTTCTAGCGAACTCGTCATTAGCAAGGTACTCATCATAAGTAGTCTGCTTATCAATAAGTCCTGTAGCTGTAAGCTCCATAATACGGTTAGCTGTAGTCTGTACGAACTGATGGTCCTGACAAGCAAAAAGCACAACGCCAGGGAACTTAATAAGTCCGTTGTTAAGAGCTGTAATAGACTCCATATCAAGATGGTTAGTTGGCTCATCTAAGATAAGTACATTTGACTGCATAATCATAAGCTTTGAAAGAAGACATCTAACCTTCTCTCCTCCTGATAATACCTTAACCTTCTTAACTCCGTCCTCACCAGGGAAGAGCATTCTTCCAAGATATCCACGAACATAGGTTACATCCTTGTCCTCTGAATACTGGGCAAGCCAATCTGCTATTACGAGGTCATTGTCAAATTCCTTAGTGTTATCCTTAGGGAAGTATCCCTGAGAAGTTGTAACACCCCACTTAAATGTACCCTCATCCGGCTCCTCTTCTCCCGCGAGAATCTTAAAGAGTGTAGTTGTAGCAATTGTGTTAGGTCCCACAAATGCAACCTTATCCTCTCTACCTATTGTAAAGGATATATTATCAAGAACCTTCTCACCATCTATAGTCTTAGAAATATTTTCAACGGTAAGAACCTCATTGCCGATTTCTCTCTTAGGTCTGAAATCAATATATGGATACTTTCTACTTGATGGCTTCATCTCATCAAGCTCAATCTTCTCTAATGCTTTCTTTCTAGATGTAGCCTGCTTTGACTTAGAAGCATTTGCAGAGAATCTCTGAATAAACTCCTGAAGCTCCTTAATCTTCTCTTCCTTCTTCTTATTAGCTTCCTTCATCTGCTTAATCATCAGCTGACTTGACTCATACCAGAAGTCATAGTTACCTGCATAAAGCTGAATCTTAGCATAATCTATATCTGCAATATGTGTACATACTTTATTAAGGAAGTATCTATCATGAGACACTACAATAACTGTGTTTTCAAAATCTATAAGGAAATCCTCAAGCCATGCAATAGCGTCAAGGTCAAGGTGGTTTGTAGGCTCATCAAGAAGAAGTACATCAGGGTTTCCAAAAAGCGCCTGAGCAAGAAGAACCTTAACCTTAAGGTTACCATCAAGCTCACTCATCTGCTTGTAATGAAAATCAGTATCTACTCCAAGACCATTTAAAAGGGTTGCTGCATCCGCCTCAGCATTCCAGCCATCCATCTCGGCAAATTCCGCCTCAAGCTCAGAAGCTCTGATACCATCCTCATCAGAGAAATCCTCCTTCATATAGATAGCATCCTTCTCCTTCATAATCTCATAAAGTCTCTTGTTACCCATGATTACTGTATCAAGAACCACGAACTCATCATACTTAAAGTGATCCTGCTGAAGCACTGAAAGTCTCTCACCGGCATTCATAATAACATCACCGTTTGTAGGCTCAAGCTCACCTGATAATATTTTAAGAAATGTAGACTTACCGGCACCATTAGCTCCTATAAGCCCATAACAGTTTCCCTCAGTAAATTTGATATTTACATCCTCAAACAACGCTTTCTTTCCAAGTCTAAGTGTCACATTAACAGCACTAATCATTTTCTAATCCCTTTCCTTATATCCACGCCCATATACAGGCATTATTATCCATTTAACCAAATTAGAGTATAACAACTGGCCGATTTTGTGTCAAGGAAAATAGCAACGGGCTGTATTTTATTGGCACAGCCCTATTTTTATCAAGCACAGAAAAGGAGACACATATCATCGTGCCTCCCTCACCTTTAAATTAATATCCGATATTTTTAGCGATTGGATCATAGAGATCTAATCTACAGTGCTCGTCCTCTGCAAAATGTCTGCAAGTAAGACAGCTCTTCTGATTGTCCGCAATATTTGTAAATGCGTCCTTCTTCTCCTTTTTATCATATGAGCTACATCTCTCTGCAACCTTCCTATATACTTCAGTTCCGCTTCTCATAGCATACCCTCCAAATAATAAATATTACTTATATTTAATAAGTTTTATTAGTATGCATTTTTTTCAACGAGTTTATTCTCAAACAATTCATTTTGCGGATTAACATGAAGCAACAAGACTTGTACCATATTTTTCTTTGCCTATTTTGAACAACGATAACGCCACACACAAACATGCCTCTAAGGAAAACTCGCAATCCTCCTTCACTCCTTGATGAAGTCGTACATATTCCCTATGCTTCTCCTTAATATATTCAACTATCTGTCTTATATCCTTGAGCGGATCGGGTGGTGTTATACTTATCTCCTCGTCCCTTACATTCTTCACAAAGCTTCTCATAAACCTTAACTGAGCACCCTCATATACACAATGATCCTTAAATCCACCCTCATAGTGACTATTATGGGGAAGGGTAAAATAATCAGCTATGTAATGAAGTATCATTCCCATTCTTATTGTCTGTCCAAAACCAAGCTTATTCTTCTCGCCCAGTTTGTCTACAAACTTCTCCATATGCTTAACAAAGATATCAAAGGTCTGTTCCATATTGTGCCTTCTAGTAATAAATGAAGGGATGCAATCAGGAACTATGCTTCCTATATAAAAGGTGTATCTATGGTTTATTATATTTTCCTCTCCCAATCCTTTAATTATTCCTCTGGAAAGGGAAATATGTGATTTCTTTCTCATATAAACACTCCTAAACACAATTGGGTTATGTCCCACTAACTATTTTAAATTTTCAACAAAAAATAGTCAATGGAAATAATTGAAAACCGGCTAAGATTTCAATCATTTCCATTGTAATATGTTTAGATATTTATTTTTTATGAAAAAAATTTTTATGCAGGTGCATTTCCAGTATAAAGCTGGTAATACTTGCCCTTTTGGTCTATAAGCTGGTCATGAGTACCTCTTTCTATTACACGGCCCTGCTCTAAAACTATTATGCAATCACTATTCTTAACAGTAGAAAGTCTGTGAGCTATAACAAATGTAGTTCTGCCCTTCATAAGTCCGTCCATTCCTGCCTGAACATGCTTCTCTGTTCTGGTATCAATAGAGCTTGTAGCCTCATCAAGTATAAGCACTGGTGGGTCTGCTATAGCGGCTCTTGCTATGGCAAGAAGCTGCCTCTGGCCCTGGCTTAAGTTTGCCCCATCTCCTGTAAGCTTTGTGTTATAGCCATCAGGAAGCTGGTTTATAAATCCATCTGCATTAGCAAGCTTAGCAGCAGCTATTACCTCTTCATCAGTGGCATTAAGTCTGCCGTATCTAATGTTTTCCATAACTGTATCTGTGAAAAGGTGGGTATCCTGAAGTACCATTCCAAGAGAGCGCCTTAAATCTGATTTTTTAATCTTATTTACATTTATTCCATCGTATCTAATCTTACCATCCTGGATATCATAAAAACGGTTTATAAGATTAGTGATTGTGGTTTTACCTGCACCTGTTGAGCCTACAAAGGCAATCTTCTGTCCCGGTGTAGCGTAAAGGTCCACATTATGAAGCACCATCTTCTCATCTGTGTAACCAAAGTCCACATCATCGAATACCACATCACCTGTAAGCTCCACATAGGTAACAGAGCCATCTGCCTGATGAGTATGCTTCCATGCCCACATACCGGTTCTCTCAGCGCTTTCGACTATCTCACCATTAATTCCATCACCCTGGCGTTTTGCATTAACCAAGGTTACATATCCATTATCAACTTCAGGTTCTTCATCAAGAAGCTTAAATATTCTGTCTGCACCTGCAAGGCCCATAACCACCGCATTCATCTGCTGACTTATCTGATTTATAGGCATACTAAAGCTTTTGTTAAAGGTAAGGAAGCTTACCAGACCACCTAAGGTAAGACCGCCGATACCATTTATAGCAAGCACACCTCCTGTTATGGCGCACACCACATAGCTCAGGTTTCCAAGCTGAGCATTGATAGGTCCTAACATATTCACGAATCCATTTGCATTCTTAGCACAATCATACAATGCCTCGTTAAGCTGGTTAAACTCCTCTATGCTCTCATCCTCGTGATTAAACACCTTGACAACCTTCTGGCCCTCCATCATCTCTTCGATGTGACCATTAAGTTCTCCAAGAGCCTTCTGCTGCTTCACAAAGTAGCTTCCACTCTTCCCCGCCACCTTAGTACTGGTAAAAAGCATTACTCCTACCATAACAAGTGTCACACAGGTAAGAGGCACACTAAGACTAATCATACTGATAAATACACTGACTACCATAACCACACTGTTAACAAACTGCGGGATACTCTGACTTATCATCTGTCTTAGGGTATCGATATCATTTGTATAAAGAGACATGATATCACCATGAGCATGAGTGTCAAAGTACTTTATAGGAAGACTCTCCATGTGTTTAAACATATCTACACGAAGGTCTCTTAAAGTCCCCTGTGTTACATAAGCCATAATAAGTCCGTGGGTAAATGATGCAATAATTCCACAGCCATAGAATATGGCCACCCTTCCCATAGCCTTAAGAAGACTACCATAGTCCTTAACACCTGTTTCAAGCATAGGAGTTATATGCTCATCTATAAGTGTCTTAGTAAACATGGTTCCCTGCACATTAGACAGGGCACTTACAAATATACACACAAGCACCACCAACAGGTGAAACTTATATTTCTTACCAACATATCCCATTATTCTGGCAAATACTTTGCCTGGGTTTTCAATCTTTGGAGCAGGGCCTCTGCCTCTGCCTCTTGGACCCATAGGTCCTCTAACCGCTTTTGCCTGTGCCATTACTGCTCACCTCCCTGCTCATCGAAGTCTCCGCTTCCACCGGTCTGTGATTCGTAGACATCCTGGTATATCTCATTAGTTGCAAGAAGCTCCTCATGAGTTCCTACAGCATTAATCCTACCTTCTTCCATAACAACTATTCTGTCTGCAAACTGAATACTGTTAATTCTCTGTGCAATAATAATCTTAGTAGTATCAGGAATATTTTCCGCAAATGCTTTTCTAATCTTTGCATCTGTGGCAGTATCTACTGCACTGGTGCTATCATCTAATATAAGTATCTTAGGTTTTTTGAGAAGGGCTCTGGCAATACAAAGTCTCTGTCTCTGACCTCCGGACACATTGGTTCCGCCCTGTTCTATCTTGGTATCATAGCCATCAGGGAAAGCCATAATAAAGTCATGAGCACATGCCAGCTTACACGCATTCTGACACTCCTCATCTGTGGCATTTTTATCACCCCAACGGAGATTGTCATAGATAGAACCACTAAAAAGCACATTCTTCTGAAGCACTACGGATACCTGGTCTCTTAAGGTTTCAATGTCGTAATCCTTAACATTTACTCCACCAACTATAACATCTCCCTCTGTAGCATCGTAAAGTCTGCTGATAAGATTAACAAGGCTGGACTTAGAGCTACCGGTTCCACCTAAGATACCTATGGTTTCACCGGACTTTATAGAAAGATTTATATCATTAAGTACATTCTTCTTATTCTCTATCTCCACAGTTCCTGTCACCTGACCGTGCTTATTCTCCACAGTCTTAAAGTGCTTATAGGCAAAGGCAACATCCTTAAATTCTATGCTGCCATCCTTTACCTCCATAACAGGATTGGCTGGATTCTTAATATCAGGTTCTTCATTAAGTATTTCCGCTACTCTTATGGCACTTGGTGCACTCATAGACATCATAACAAATATCATAGAAAGCATCATAAGATTCATAAGAATATTCATACAGTAAGCAAGCAGGCTTGACAGGTTACCTGTGGTAAGAGCCACACTGCCTGAATCAACTATCATATGAGCGCCCACCCAGCTTATAAGAAGGATACAGCTATACACTGTAAGATTCATAACAGGACCATTTAATATAATTACCTTCTCCGCCTTCATAAACAGCTTATACACGGCTTCGCTGGCCTTGGTAAACTTGCTCTTCTCATAATCCTCACGGACATATGCTTTAACCACTCTTATGGCAGATACATTTTCCTGCACACTGGCATTTAGGTCATCATATCGTCTGAACACCTGAGTAAAGTATCCCGTAGCAGCCTTAATAATTATAGCCAATATCACCGCAAGAATAAGCACTGCAACCAGATATATGCTTGCTAATCTAGGACTTATGGTAAATGCCATAATCATAGCAGCTATAAGGCTGACTGGTGCTCTCATACACATACGAAGAAGCATCTGATAAGCATTCTGAATGTTTGTAACATCTGTGGTAAGTCTTGTAATAAGCCCTGCTGTAGAGAACTTATCAATATTAGCAAAGGAAAAGTTCTGAATATTAGCATACATGGCTTCTCTTAGATTCTTAGCAAAGCCGGTAGACGCCTTGGCGCCATACTTTCCTCCCAGCAAACCGGTTATAAGGCCTCCCAGTGCCAAAACAAGCATAAGTAGTCCTACCGTCACTATGTGCTTTAAATCTCCCTCTTGTACACCCTCATCTATAATGGATGCCATAAGGTAAGGTATAAGAATCTCGAAGAACACCTCAAGAATCATAAATATAGGGGTTAATATGGAAGGAATTTTGAATTCCTTTAAATGCTTCCCAAGTGTTTTAATCATAAAACCTCTTCCATCTCCTTTCTTATGGTTCTAGATTTATTTCATCTTACTAATATATTTTGTGATATGTAAAAAAATTAGGTTTAAAGTTTTATTTCAAACTTTATACCGAATTTTATTATATACTTATGATTATAATTGTCAACGAAAGAATTGTGAAGAGTTTGTGACACTTATACAACAAGCTCTTACATGGTAACAAATATAAACTTACATACAAAAAGTGCTGCAATTACAGTTACCACAATATCCTTCTTGGTATACTTTCCTGTAAAGATTGCAATAAGCACATATGCGATTGCGCCTACACCAATACCATTTGATATGGAATAAGTAAGTGGCATAAGGATAAGGGCAAGGAATGCAGGAACTGCTGAAAGCATATCATCCATATCAACCTTGGCAAAGTTCTTAGCCATAAGAACACCTACGAAAATAAGTGCTGGAGCTGTTGCACAGCTTGGAACGACACTTGCAAGTGGACTCAAGAATAAGCAAATTGCAAAGCAGGCTGCAGTAATAACACTGGCAAAACCGGTTCTACCACCGGCACTAACTCCTGAAGCTGACTCTACGAAGGTTGTACAGGTTGAAGTACCAAGCACAGCACCTGTTACTGTACCAATCGAATCACACATCATAGACTTATTGATATTTATAGGGTCGCCATTTTCATCAAGCATATCTGCCTGAGCAGCTGTACCATATATAGTTCCAACTGTATCAAACATATCTACAAGGCAGAATACAATAATAAGCATTACTGCTGAGAACACACCACCGATATGCGGTCCGTTAAATGCAGCGTCCCAGGCATCACCGTTAAATGCACCAAGGAAACCAATCTCAGCAAAATCCTTAAATGACTGTCCGATTGAACTCATGTCAAAAGGTGGAAGTTCCCACATAAACAGATAATATAAAACTGCTGATGCAAGAATTCCAATAATTACATTACCCTTAACATTCTTCTTTGCTAGAATAGCGATAATTAGCACGCCAAGAATTGCAACTAACACAGGTACACAAGCTCTCCATGCATCAAAGGCTGTAAAAATCTCACCATTTACTTCTTCTCCTACCAGCTTTATTCTTCCGTGGAAGTCAAAGAACTGTACGAAGGTATACTGGTTAGCCTCGATGATACCTGCATTCTTAAACCCTATAAGAGCTATGAAGAGACCTATACCTGCAGGAATTGCCTTCTTCAAGCAATCTGGCATAGACTTGGCTATATACTCTCTTAATCCTGTTATAGAGAGTAACAGGAATACAACACCTGATAAGAATATAAGAACAAGTCCTGACTGATAGCCTGTTATAACATCCATACCTGCAAAGAATGCCCCTGATACAAACATAGTACAGAAGAATGAGTTAAGACCCATTCCACATGCCTGAGCAAATGGCATATTTGCAAGGAATGCCATAAGCAATGTTCCGATAACAGCAACTAATATAGATGCAATATAGGTTGAATTCCATATTTTGGACATAGCACCCGGGTCTGCTCCTGCTGCCACAAGCCATGCACCGGCACCACTACCGCCGCCTGCCGCCACCTGATCAGGATTAACAAATATAATGTAGGCCATAGCAAAGAATGTTGTTATTCCTGCAAAAATCTCAGTACGAACTGTAGAGCCTCTCTCATTAATCTTGAAAAAGCCATCTTTAGTTACCAAATTGTTTTCAACATTTTCGTAGCTTTTCTCCACGTTTAAACCCTCCTTAGATTTTATTTATTCACTCTTTGTTCTTGGAACAAAGACACGTGACACTATCTTTTTATCCTCCTCTGAGGCAGTATTCATTGCTTGCTTACAGAAGAAGTCCTGTGCTTCAAGCTTATCTCTTCCTCTTAAATCCTGCTTCTCATAGGAGCCATCCGGTTGCATAATATGAGCCTTAAGAGTATCTGCAAGCTGAATATGAAGAATCTCCATAACCTTCTTCTTCAAATCCTCATCCTCTACAGGGAAGGTTATCTCAACTCTCTTATCTAAGTTTCTAGGCATCCAGTCAGCACTACCCATATACACATCCTCGAAACCGTTATTATAGAAATAGAAGATTCTTGAATGCTCTAAGAAGTTACCAACTATAGACCTTACTGTAATATTCTCACTTAAATCCTTAATACCTGTCTTAAGGCAACAGATTCCTCTTATTATAAGCTCTATCTTAACTCCCGCATTAGATGCCTCGTAAAGAGCCTTAATGATAACTGGGTCGCAGAGAGAATTCATTTTAGCAATAATTTTTGCCTCCTTACCTGCCCTAGCGTTCTCCGTTTCTCGTTTAATTAAGCTTACAAAACGATCCTTAAGCCATATAGGAGCAACCATAAGCTTGTTCCATGCTGGCGGCTCAGAATAACCTGACAGCATATTGAATACTGCAGTAGCATCCTCTCCTATGGAATCTGATGCAGTTAGCATACCCATATCTGTGTATAATTTTGCAGTTATATCATTATAATTTCCGGTTCCCAAGTGAACATATCTCTTAATTCCCTCTTCCTCACGTCTTACCACAAGGGCAATCTTAGAGTGAGTCTTAAGTCCGACCAAACCGTAGATTACATGACAGCCCGCCTGCTCCAGTTTTCTAGCCCATATAATGTTATTCTCCTCATCAAATCTAGCCTTAAGCTCAACTAAAACTGTAACCTGCTTACCATTTTCAGCAGCCTGTGCTAACGCTGCAACTATAGGCGAGTTACCACTAACACGATAAAGTGTCTGCTTAATAGCAAGAACATTAGGGTCAACTGCTGCCTGCTTTATAAAATCAACAACTGGAGTAAACTCATCATATGGATGATGAAGCAGAATATCCTTTCTCTTAATCTGCTCGAAAATGTTCTCCTCGCGATTAAGTCCCGGTACAGGCTGCGGAATATATTTCTTATTCTTAAGATGATCAAAGCCTTCCAAGCCATTAACCTTCATAAGGAAGGTCAAGTCTAAAGGACCATTAATCTTATAAACCGCATCGCTTGATACTTGCAACTGTTTTTTAAGCTCCTTTAAAAGTCGCTTATCCATATCAGCCTCTATCTCAAGCTTAATAACCTCACCCCAGGCTCTTCGTTTTATCTGCTTTTCAATCTCTTTAAGAAGGTCTGCTGCATCCTCCTCGTCAATGGTAAGGTCCGCATTTCGCATAATACGATATGGATGAGCACAGATAATCTCGTAGTTAAGGAATAGCTTATTTAGGTTCTTCTCGATAATCTCCTCCAAGAGGATTATCTCTCTAACATTTCCCTCACTAGGTAGTTCAATAACTCTAGGAAGCACCGATGGTACCTGTACTGTTGCTATATCAACTACATCCTTCTTCTTATCATGAATAAGAGCACCTATATTAAGTGTTTTATTAGAAATAAGTGGAAATGGTCTGGAGGAATCCACAGCCATAGGCGTAAGAACCGGATAAACCTCTCTCTCGAAATACTTATCCACATATTTTGCCTGCTTCTCCGACAAATCCTCATAGTTCTTAACAAGCTTTAATCCATTACTTTCCAATGCCGGAAGCAACGAGCGGTTAAGAGTAGAATACTGAGCGCTCATCATTTCCTTTGTCTCTGGAATAATAAGATCAAGCTGTTCCTTAGGAGTAAGCCCTGCTATATCCTTCTTAGTTACATCTGCATCCACCAAATCATACAGGGACGCCACTCTAATCATAAAGAATTCATCCAGGTTAGATGCCGTAATGCTAAGGAACTTAATTCTTTCAAACAAAGGGATAGTCTTGTCCTTTGCCTCATTTAGTATTCTGTAATTGAACAAAAGCCAACTATATTCCCTGTTATAATAATTGTCGTATTTTTCTAACTGCTTCTTATCTAACATTTATACAGTCCTCCTTTGTCTTAGTATTGGTCTAATTCCGTACACCTTCTCAAAGAAATCCGCCCTTGACTCAAAAAGTCCGGCTTCAAGAGAAATATCCTCATAGGTGGTGGCAGTAATAATCATCTGATTACCCTTAATAGTTACATTTATATCCTCAATCTTCTGGGTATGACTCTTATCTAGTACATTTGCCAGCCTAAGAATAGCTGTAAGCTTTGCAATGGTAATGTAATCACAGCCATCAAGCTCTGCAGACACCTTTTCCTTACCAGGAAGATATAGGCTGTTGTACTTAACCACATTCGCAACCTCCATTCTCTCCTTGTGAGAGAAACCGATTATCTCAGTATTGGCTATGATATGATAAGAGTTTCTAGCCCCATCACTCATATTAATAAAATTGCCACAATCGTGAAGCAAGGCACTTATCTGCATCTGTAGTCGTTCTATCTTGCCCATGCCATGAAGCTTTTTTACACTGTCAAATATTTTGAGGGCGTAATCTGTGGTTCTGTCAATATGACTCTTATTACATCTGTAACGCTTGGCAATGTTATAGGCTGACGCCACAACATCCTCCTCAAAATTATGGTCAAACACAATCCTACTACCCTCATCCATATAGGACGCCGCAATACCATCATTAAAGTCTACATTTGGGAAATATATTTCCTCCGCCTTACAATTGTTAAGGAAGGACTGATATATAATTACATTTGGCAGCATAAGAGTTGCTCTCTCATAAGGAATTCCGTACTTTTCAGAAATTTCCTGGGGATGATGACCTATAATAAGCTTATAAAGCTCATCAAACTGCGCCCTACTAATCTTCTCCTGGGAATTCATCTCCGGTACCAGCTTCTTGATTGATGCTGCAACCTCTCCTACTGCAATAAGATTCTTTATCTCCTTATCATTAAGGTATATATTTCTAAATGTAACAATATCATTTTCCACATACTCGGACATTATCTTATCTAATCGCCCTGACTTGGAGCCCATCATAGAAAGATAATCTCTTACTCTAACTGCTCCTATAGGAATATTCTCTGTAACCACAAGATTATTCTTATCAAAAAGAGATACCTGAACACTTCCTGCACCAACATCTACGAAGGCAGAATTCTTGCTTACCACCTGATGAAAATTCTCATACTTAGCAACCATGCCCTTAAGGTTAATATATCTTTGCTCGGAATTGCTAAGTACTTTAACATCAAGATTTGTGTTACGCTTTATAGCATCAAGAACGATGTCAGTATTCTCTGCCTCTCTAACCGCACTTGTGGCAAATGCTCTATACTCAGCGACCTGATACTCCTTCATTTTCTTCTTAAAAAGATTAAGCACATCACAAATTTGAGTGATGGATTCTGTACCAAGAAATCCATTGCTGTAGGTATCCTTACCCAACTCGATAATCCTGCTAACTCTATCTATAGACTTAAAGGACTTTCTGCCATTAATCTCATATATTTTCATGGCTATCTCATTGGAGCCAACATAAATAGCTGCAAACAATTTATATGCCATGTAACCACCTCCTAAATTATAGCTTTGGTTCTTCTCCTGTTAACATCTCATATAGCCTAAGTACAGTTTTTCCCACCCCTGGATGAACTGCATATGGAGCTATCTCCGCAAGAGGTTTTAGCACAAATTCTCTCTTAGTCATCTCCACATGTGGTATCTTAAGCTTTTCCTCCATAACGATTTCCCTATCATACAAAAGTATATCTATATCCAAGGTTCTTGGCCCCCAGTGTATAAGTCGTTTTCTTCCAGCACTTTGCTCTATGTCATTAATTACACAAAGAAGCTCCATAGGTGTGTATAAGGTTTCAATCTCCACACAGCCATTTAGGAAATCGTCCTGTTCTACATCTCCATAGGGCTCTGTCACAATGTACTCCGACACCTTATTTACCCTTATATATTCATCTTTATTCAACTGATCTATAGCAAAGTCCAAATATCCTTCCTTGTCTCCTAAGTTAGAGCCAAGTCCCAAATATACAATGTGCTTCTTCCTGACAATGTCAACACACACCGTGTCAAAGGTCATAGGTATAGGAGCCATAGGCTTACTAATGATAATATGAACCTCTTTTATCATGTCAAACTTAAGAAGAATTGCTCCTGCCACAGTCTCTGCTACTGCTTCTATCAGGTCGAATTTTTCTCTAGTCATAACATCGCTAATAAGCTGACATACCTCTGCATAGTTAACAGTTTTAGACAGGTCATCCTTGATGCCTGCCTCTCTAAGGTCTAGGAAGAGCTCTGCTGTTACAATAAATGGTTGCCCATTACGCTTCTCCTCCTCTAAGACTCCATGATATGCAAATATTTCCAAATCCTTGATGATAATTTTGTCCATAATATACCTCAGGTTACCCGCAAAGGAGGCACGAATAAAATGTATCTCCCGTTCTGCCTAGGATAGTGCGACAAGCTGTGCAAGATGAACTTATCGGCCGGCCTGCCTAGGAATAAAGCTTCGCTGACACTTAAGACGGTCAGCTCCGCTTTACCCTGTCGCGGCCGGAATGAAGTTTTTGGCACAGCCCTGTTTACAGTCACTGTCGCGCCCGGTTTCAAAGTTATGGCGCACATTCTTTGTATAATCTTTAAAATCATAAATATACACGCTACTTTTATGATAACATATTACATAAATTTATTCTATTATTTTGTTGTAAAAACCAATAAAAAAGAGTTCTAAATCATGGTAATCCAAATTCATAGAACTCATTTATTATATTTGCCTTAAAGTAAGCCTTCCTTAGTCTTCCTTCATCAGTCCGTGGACCATCTTCAAGGCTCTGAAGTTACCCTTTACATCATGGACTCTGAAGAAGCTACAGCCCTTCATGTAGCCATAGACAGAAGTGGCCATGGTGCCTTCGTCTCGTTCCTCTACTGGGAGCTCTAGCATATTTCCAATCATTGATTTTCTGGAGGTTCCAAGTAGAATCGGATAACCTAGTGCATTAAATTCTTCTAGGTGTTTCATTACCTTTACATTTTGTTCGTAGGTTTTACCGAAGCCTATGCCTGGGTCCAGGATTATTTTATCCTTGGAGATTCCTGCTGATAAAGCAAGATTGACACTGGCACTTAAGTCTTCCTTTATATCATCCATAAGATCGTAGTAATTAGTGTTGTCACGATTATGCATAAGACAACAGACCACCCCCGACTTTGCAATTACCGCCGCCATATCTTCGTCATACTTTAGGCCCCAGATATCATTTATCATATCTGCTCCGGCAAGAATTCCAGCTTGCGCCACCTTGGCCTTGTAGGTGTCAAGTGATACAGGCACATTGAAGTGTTCCTTTATGGCCTCGATAATAAAGCAGGTTCTCTCTATCTCCTCAGCAACAGAAATCTGGGTGTGTCCAGGTCTTGTGGACTCGCCACCTACATCAATTATGTCAGCACCTGCACTTATCATATCTCTAACATGGGCAAGCGCCTTATCTACATCAGATACATCTCCTTCTCTGTAAAATTGTCCACCATCAGAAAAAGAATCCGGTGTGACATTAAGAATTCCCATAATATATGGTCTTCTACCAACTCGAAATTCCTTCTTACCTATAATCATACCGCATTCTCCTCTTATACTGTAATACTCTTATTCTTTTTTGATTCTTCCCAATAACAGCTTTCATAAGCCTTACAGCTAAAACAGTTACGGGAAAGCTTATCCGCCTTATATAGCAGATAATCAAGGGAGGTCTTGTCTCCGTCATTTTTAAGCTCCTTGTGACCTTTTATGGCATCACAGATTTTTTGACAATCCCCATCATTAAAGCCCACATCTTTAAGAATTCCTAAAGCAATATCTCCGCCTACCTGATGATGAGACATTCCTTTGCTATACTCTAGATTTCTCCCTATATCATGAAGCAATGCCATCGCATAAACAACCTCTTTGTCATAGTTCAAGCCTTCCTCCAAATTAATAATATAGCTAATTCTTGCCACATCCAAAAGATGAGCCATGCCATGAAGACAATATATTCTATCTATTTCTGCTTCATTTATTCTATTCAAATGCTCCTTAAAGATAGCATTATTAAGTATCAAATCAATCTTGTCCATCATATTCTCCAAAGCATTATTCCCTATGCTTACCGTAATCATAATTAATATATTCTGCCAAGAAGCTAAGGGAACCACACACCATAACCACATCCTCCGGTTCAGCCATATCATAGGCCATAGCAATTGCCTCTTCAACACCATTCGCTGTACTTGCCGGAACTCCATTTACCAAAAGAAGATTAGCTAATATATCTTTATCCAGTCCTCTTGGCGTATCTGGTGTAATAGTTATAGCATACGACATAGTGTCCTTTAATATATCCACCAGCTTGTCATATTCCTTATCCTTCAATACTCCTATTATATAAATAATTTGCTTATTTGTAAAATATTTATTCACACTGCTATTAAGCTCGCTCCAAGCCTTTTCGTTATGTGCACCATCTATAATTGTAAGTGGCTCACGGTTTACTATAGTAAATCGTCCAAGCCAACTGGTACCCTTAATGGCACTGGCAATCAGCTCGTAATCAATCTCAAAAATCTCCTGGGCTATCTCTATAGCTGTACAGGCATTTTGTATCTGAAAGGTCCCCGGCAAACTTATACTATACTGACCATTTTTGTAGGTAAATAAACTACCATCTATACCCTCTGCATCAACAGTAATACTCTCCTCATCAACCTCTATATAAGCTGCATTAATCTGTTCACAGCGCTCTCTTAGCACAGCTGAAACACTTTCCATCTGAGGATGAGATATACAGATAGAATTCTCCTTTATAATCTGCGCCTTATTAGCCGCAATTTCCTCCACAGTTTCTCCTAAGAATGACATATGATCTAAGCTAATGGACGCAAACACCGAAGCCACAGGATTATCTATAACATTTGTGGCATCTAAGGCTCCTCCCATACCACATTCTATAAGAGCTATATCCACATTCATAGCCTTGAAATACAAAAATGCAATTGCTGTTTCTATTTCAAAGGCACTTGGGCTACACATTCCCTCACCAACCATAGCATCTACCTGCTTTTTTACAAGCTCCACATACTTAGGAAGCTCCTCCTCCGGCATATTTTCCTTGTTAATCTGAAATCTTTCAAGGTAATTCAAAATTGTAGGAGACACATATCTTCCCACACTCATTCCTGCCTCCATTAAAATATCCTGCAAAAACGCAAAAATAGAGCCCTTGCCATTAGTACCACCTATATGAAGGCATTTCAAATCCTTCTCAGGGTTTCCCAATCTGGTAAGTAGCTCCTTTATATTATCTAAGCCGGGCGTAATGCCCAGCTTATTCTTCTCTTCTATATATTTTAACGCCGACGGTAAATCCATATCCATACTCCTAAACTTATTCTCCCTCGTAGATCACATGCTGCACTGGTATGGTATCATCATCAATTGGGCAAATCTGATATCCCTCTTCTTTAAGAGTATCTATAAGCTGCTGCAAGCCTTCTGCTGTATTTGGATTATCTCTAAGGTCATGAAGTAACACTATTGAATCACAGCTATTAGCCATAACTGAGTTCAAAACATTCTCATTAAGCTCCTCCGGTGTAAGTGAAAAATCCACCGAATCCTCTGAAAGCGCATTCCAATCATAATATGTAATACCACCCTCATATAAATAACCCATTAGCTCCTGAATGTCAACACTTGACACTGAATTTGAGCTTCCTCCCGGAAACCTATAATACCTGCAGTCCACTCCTGTTTGTTCATATAAGAAATCATGAATCAAACCTACATCCTCCTGAAATGCATCTTCGTTGGCATAGATTTCTTCATACACATGAGTGTAGGAATGCATAGCCAGTGTATGCCCCTCATCCACAATCCTCTTATACATAGGCCATAGAGATTTGTCAGGATTATATACAACAAAAAATGTAGCCTTAACATCATTTGCCTTAAGTACATCAAGTATCTCATCAGTATGCTCACTTGGTCCGTCATCAAAAGTAAGATATACCTTATACTTTGATTTAACAGATGCAGTCCCACTCTCTGTAGTTGGAGGAGCCGTATTTTCCTTCTCTTGATTTGCTGTGGATATATTACTCTCCACAGATATCTCAGTCTCACCACCATCAATCTCTTGGTCGCTTCCCATAAGAACATGTGTAGACTCGCCAGGATCCTTCTCCAGCTCTGCTATTGCGCCCTGATCCAAAAGCATAGCATCATCATCACTAATCACAGTGGCTGACTGTGTTTCCTGTTCCATCTGCTGTTCCTGACTTTTTTCACTAATTTGAGTTTCTAATTCCTTAGCTCTCTCATCTAAATCATTCATCTTAACCATAAGATATAAACAGAAGAATACAGGAATTGCACAAACCACTATAAATGAACACATCAAAAATCTTTTGATGTTATCCACATTCCTTCTATTATAAGAATTATCTTCCTCGAAAGCTAAATTTTCTTCTAAATATTCAATTTCGGTCTCATTAAAATGCGTCATAAAAAAATCCTTTACTTTTCTATATATTGTGCTATAATATCAATGAAATACAAATTATATGGCACGACCTTTTACGGCTTACCCCGAAAAAGGTCGTATTTTTTATTGTAAACCTTTTCGAATATTATGTCAAGTAAATATGTGAAGTGAAGTTAAATTAAATGTAACATTTCTGTAATAATGTCCACATAATAAAACTACGCATTTCTTGAGTTTTCCACTTTGTCCACATAGTTATCCACATAAATTTGTAACATTTTTCACACATCTTCCAGTTTACATAAACTAAATACATAATATTATTTCTATTATTCTCCTATTTATCTTTTTTAAAAGTAAACATTCAATATACAACTGAATATATTATTGTAAGTATATTTGAAAGGAACAAAACCATGTCAAAATGTGGATGTTGCAACAAAACCATTGTAAGTGACCTTATCAACAGAGGAATGTCCGGACATGAATGTGTGGATGTATGTATCAACCCTCAGTGCGGAGAACCACAATATCTTACTGTGTTAGCTCCTGTAGTTTACGACCAATTAGGCATAAATATCTGTAGAACCTTTGACTTACCCGACACAATTCCCACAACCTATCCAACTGCAGTATATGCCAGTGCCGAGGTTATAGATATTGTATTTTTAGAGACAGGAGCAGACACTGTTAATATTGAACCTATTACAGGAAGACCTAATTGCTATGAAATTACACTAACCAACTTATCCGTGACTTTTGCAATTAAACTCTACGATTGCTGCAAGAGACTTCTTGGAACAGTAGATGTTGCTGGAATTATCTATCTTCCTCCTGCCGCAACAGACGACGGCTACGACGAGGACACAAATCCAAGCTCGCTGGTTATTAATTTGTTTGCCCCTTATGGAGTTGTTTATACAGGTGGAGATGTAAGCTCCCCTTCACTAAATGTTATTGGTTTTTCAACCACTAACAGCCAGCTAGAGCAAGGCTTAAATCTTATGGGCATCCCTAAGGTAATTGCTCTTGATATAGTTGACGGAACCATTACAGTGGGACTTACTCTTATATTAAATTCCATTTATTATACTCACTATCAGCTTCCTCATAACGGAAAAGCAGTCATTTCTAAGGGCAGCACCTCCCAGACAGAAGATTCACTTTGTTTAGACTTCGTCAATGGATGCCTACTTGACAGAAGCATCAAGCCTTTAGAGACATGCGACCCGCTCTCCCAAAAGCAGATATGCGAATTAGCAGATATAGGTGGATGTTTTAATTTTACAGAGCAGGATTAAAAATTTTAATTCCAAATTTTTACAGATAAGATTTATAATAATCTCCTTATTTTAGGTCATACTATGTGTATAATTCTTTTGATAAGGAGATTAATTATATGAAGAAATTAAAGAAGGCTTTAATACTTTCTCTTTCTCTTATTGTATTCTCCTGCTTTTTTGCAGGCTGTGGCAATAAAAAGGATGAGAATAACACTGGGAGTACTAGTCAGGTTGACACAACCCAGAACTCAAATAACGACAACAGAAATGATGATACTATTACCGACGATATAGGAAACGGTATGGAGGACATCACTGATGGTGTTGTAGATGGTGTGGAAGATGTAACTGATGGTGTTGTTAATGGTGTAGAGGATGTTACTGACGGTAACATGAACAATACTACTGATATTAATAACAACTCTAACAATGGTAAAACAACCGAAGCAACAACAGAGTCTAACACTAGTGATCATACCAATAACAGATAATCCTATATAAAACGGGCTGCCCAATATTTTGAAGGACAGCCCGATACATATTATTACATTTTTTATTTTTTATTATCCATATAAAATGCGGTTTGTTGTTTATTCATCATTTCATCATATTGGGCATACATTCTTTGTACGCTATTCTCAAGAAGATAATAATGCATTATATATGGAATAAGAAGAACCAGCAATGCCAGGGTTAATGCAAGAGCAATCATAGAGCTAGTATAATTACAGTACAATATAGTAGCTGTAGTCATAAGGGCAAATAATACAGTTACAATTAGGTGTACCAATCTCTCATGAGCAAAAAAGCCAATCTGAACCAAATGCTTTTTTATCTCCTGATCCCAATCTGCATCCTCTGACTGTAACAGTTCATCTATATATTTCAAATATGCAAGAACTCTTTTCTTCATAAGTACCACAACCTTTTCCTTTGATATATAAACTATAATACATATTTTGAGATGATTTTCAATGTTTAAGACACATAAAAACGGATTTTTTCCTTATTATAACATAGTAATAACAGTTTTTTTATGATATTATATCTAAGTAAATCTTAGTTTACGGAGGAGAAATATATGCCAGATAACATAAACAACAATAATAACGATGACGACAAAGATGAATACGAAAAGTATTGCTATTTGTGCAAAAGACCAGAGTCTAGCGCGGGCCCATTTATCTCAATGCCTGGCAATATGCATATCTGTAACGAATGTATGCAAAAAAGCTTTGATGCATTAAGCAATAACCCTATGTCATTTCTTGACTTAAGCAAAATGCCTAACATTAACCTTTCACAGTTTATGCCGTTTGACGACATACCAAAATCACAGAAGGTTAAGAAGAAAAAGCCTAAGGAAAAGAAGGAGGAGGCACCTCTTACACTTGAGAACATCCCTGCTCCTCACAAGATAAAGGCAATGCTTGATGAATATGTAATCGGTCAGGAATATGCTAAAAAATGTATCTCTGTGGCTGTTTATAATCATTACAAGCGAGTAATAACCAACACAATGGATGACATCGAGATTGAAAAGTCCAATATGCTTATGCTTGGACCTACCGGTTGCGGTAAAACATACCTTGTAAAAACTGTGGCAAAACTACTCAATGTACCTCTTGCTATTACCGACGCTACCACCCTTACTGAGGCCGGCTACATAGGTGACGATGTAGAAAGCATCCTCTCTAAGCTTTTAGCCGTAGCTGACAATGATGTTGAGAAAGCAGAGCGTGGTATTGTATTTATCGATGAAATAGACAAGATTGCCAAGAAGAAGGAAACTCACAGCAGAGATGTAAGCGGCGAGTCAGTCCAGCAGGGCTTACTTAAAATATTAGAAGGTGCTGATGTAGAGGTTCCTGTTGGTTCAGGTAGCAAAAACGCTATGACTCCTATTACTACTATGAACACAAAAAACATACTGTTTATATGCGGTGGAGCATTTCCAGATATTGAAAAAATCATTGCAGCAAGACTTAACAAACAATCTTCTATTGGTTTCAACGCCGACCTTAAGGATAAACACAAGGACAATATGAACATTATCAAAGAGGTTACTAACGAGGACTTAAGAGAATTCGGTATGATTCCTGAATTTATCGGAAGACTTCCTGTATGCTTCACTCTAGAGGCTCTCGACAAGGACATGTACATCAAGATATTGAAGGAGCCAAAAAATGCCATACTAAAGCAGTACAAGAAGCTTCTGGCATTAGATGAGGTTGACCTTCAGTTTGATGACAGCGCTTACGAGGCAATTGCAGAGCTTGCCATGGAGAAAAAAACAGGCGCAAGAGCACTTCGTTCTATCATCGAGAAATTCATGCTGGATATTATGTACCAGATACCTAGAGATGACAGTATAGGTAGAGTTACAATTACTGGAGACTACATTCGAGGAAAGGGCTCTCCAATTATAGAGCTTAGGGGAACATTTTAGATTTATTAAAACATATCAGGAGGGTTCTTAATATGAGAACTGCTATTATTGCCCACAGAGGAGCCTCCAAGCTTGCAGGCACTGACAATACTATAGAAAGCTTCTCTTTGGCCATTTCTCTGGGTGCGGATTTTGTAGAAATGGATGTGAGACAAACAAAGGACAAAAAGCTTATAGTATTTCACGATGATATTATAGATGACACTCCGATTAAATTTTTAACCTTTGATGAGCTTAATAACAAGGCCCATGAAAAGGGATACTCAGTCCCACTATTTGAGGATGTACTTAAGTTATGTCAGGGAAAAATCAAGCTGGATATTGAACTCAAAGAAACCGGCTATGAGTTCAAGGTGCTATCTCTAATAAAAAAATATTTTTCTTATGAAAGCTTTATGATAAAATCCTTCTTGGATACAGCAGTGAAGAAAATCGAGCTGTTGGACAAAAAGGTCAACACAGGATTACTTCTAGGCTACAAAAAGGCTGATATTAAAAGACGCATCAACGAATTCCTTCCAAAGCGAAGACTTGCCCTGTTGGATGCAGACTTTGTTTCACCTCATTATAAACTGGTAACCTGGGACTATATGCTTAGAATGAGACTTCTTAAGAAAAAGGTCTATGTATGGACCGTAAACGATGAAAAGATTATAAAGCAACTTCTTAAGAAAAAGGTTGACGGAATAATTACCGATAGCCCTGATGTGGCCATAGCCACCAGGGATGCTTACTATAAAAGAAAGGGCCACTAAGGTTAGGGTATTATTATGAATTACAAAATAGGTTTTATAGGCTGTGGAAATATGGCTTCAGCAATCATACAGGGAATCACAAAAAAAACTAATATCAAAAGTAGCCAGATTATCGTATCTGATGCTTCTGAGGTGGCTATCAGCAAAGCTTCCGAAGACCTTGGCGTTAATGCCACAAGAAGTAATATGAGGGTTGTATCTGAAAGCGAGGTCTTATTCCTATCAATTAAGCCACAATTTTACGAAACCGTTCTTACGGAGGTAAAGGATGCAATTTCAAAGGATCAGATAGTAGTAACCATAGCTCCAGGCAAAACCATTTCCTGGCTGGAAGCTATCATTGGTAATGATGTCAAGCTTGTACGTACTATGCCTAACACACCTGCCCTGGTAGGAGAAGGCGTAACCGGCGTCTGCAAGAATAAAAATGTAACAGATGAAGAATTCTCATACATTATGAGCCTATTAAAAAGCTTCGGAATGGCTGAATCTATACCTGAAAGCCTTATGGATGTATGCGTTTCAGTAAGCGGTAGCTCACCTGCATATGTATTCATGTTTATCGAGGCTATGGCTGATGCTGCTGTAGCAGATGGCATGCCTAGAGATAAAGCTTACAAATTTGCTGCGCAAGCAGTACTAGGAAGCGCAAAAATGGTTCTAGAAACAGGCAAGCACCCTGGGGAATTAAAGGATATGGTTTGTTCTCCTGGAGGTACAACCATTGAGGCAGTTCGAGTTCTTGAAGAAAAAGGCTTCCGAAGTTCAGTATTCGAAGCTATGAAGGCATGCACCGCAAAGGCTAAAGGATTATAAGACACAAAAAAGCTCAGCTTACGCTGAGCTTCTTTTATGTTTAAATCCAATTAGAATGCGAATGAACCTTCCTCGCCATCAGCTGTGAAGTATACCATTCCTGTCTCTGGCTGATAGTAAACATTTAAAGTCTTGATTGACTTCTTACCACTTACCTCAACTGCCTTAGCTACGATATCAGCTGTGTTAACCTGACCGTTAGCATACTCGATGATAACTGTCTCTGTTGCCTTCTTAGCTGGAGCTGCCTTCTTTGCAGGTGCCTTCTTAGCTGGTGCCTTAGCCTCAGTCTTCTTAGCTTCTGCCTTTGGAGCTGCTGCCTTAGTCTCTGCCTTCTTAGCTGGTGCCTTCTTTGCAGGTGCCTTAGTCTCTGCCTTAGCCTCTGCCTTAGCCTCTACCTTAGCCTCTACCTTCTTCTCCTCAGCTTTCTTAGCTGGAGCTGCCTTCTTTGCAGGTGCCTTCTTAGCTGGTGCCTTAGTCTCAGTCTTCTTAGCTTCTGCAGCCTTAGCTGCCTCTACCTTAGCCATAGTTGAATCTACTGTTGCCTTCTTAACTGCCATTGTAAAATCCCTCCGTTAAATTTAAATAATGTTCTATATGTTCACCAATGATGTCTATTTTATTTTCGCTAGCAATGATAATACCCTTTTTTTCTTGCATTTGCAAGGTTTTTCGACATTTTCTTAAGTATTTACCAATGGATTTAGAGAATAGATTAAAAAAAAATACAATTTGCACAAAGAAAATTAATCCTTTGAGCAAATTGTGTTTTAACTCCTATGCCTTTGCTTAAAGCTTATGTACTTAGAAAGATCTCTACATAAATTGGTTGTTTCAAAACCGTAGATATCCATATCCTCTCGTTCTTCCTTACGAACCAATATACCTGTCAGATTCAATTCATAGCCATTCTCTTCGTATATAAGATTTGCTCTGTCACCTATATTAAGTCCCAATTCCTTGCCTCTATCGGCTAATCCAAATCCTGATATACTAACATCCTTGATCATCACCTTCTGAGAGCCACGACCTACCATCTTAAGAGTTCCAATATTCGATACCGGCACTCTAAAATTACTTCTTCTGTTGTGTCTTATACCCTCACAGGCAACCTGAAGCACATATTCATTTTTGTAATTTACAACCCTTGCCTGCTTCCACAGATATGGAACATTCTCGTCCAGTAAACATTCAAGTTGAACCTTTACATTATCAAAATTAAGTCTCTGGGGGGATTCAAAATCAATACCAATAATAGCTACAGCATCATTAATAACCTTCTTGATGTAGCCCTCAAGTCTCATCTGGTTGTCTGCGGTGCTGACTAAGAGAGTTATACGGCATTCTGCCTCTAATTCAGATAATCTAATTCCCACAAATAATCCTCCATAATACAATATATGTAGTTTAATTTTAAATGATTTTGTAAAGTTTTTCAATGATAATCTACAGTAATAAGAAAAATGGTAGCGCGTTAAAGCGCTACCATGACTTTGGGAATTTATTAGTTTGTTTCATAGGTACCTAATTTTGTAAATCATTCTCCTAATTGTATAATATTTGTAGTACAATATTGTATTATATGGTTGTATAAAAGTACACTTTTTAGGAGGTACAAGTTTTAAAAATATAATAGTTGTATAATCAAAAAAGTACCATTTTAGTACAATCAATCTTATGGTTTTAGGCAATAAAAAAAGGGAACAGGTATCTCTACCCATTCCCTTAAACTCTAGTATCTATGCGATTTTTAATTAACCAAAGTATCTCTTATGAAGTCCCTCAAATGCCTTACCATGTCTAGCCTCGTCTCTAGCCATCTCATGCACTGTGTCATGGATTGCGTCAAGGTCAAGTGCCTTAGCACGCTTTGCAAGATCGAACTTTCCTAAAGTTGCACCGTTCTCAGCTTCAATTCTCATCTCAAGGTTCTTCTTAGTTGAGTCAGTTACAACCTCTCCTAAAAGCTCTGCAAACTTAGCCGCATGTTCTGCCTCTTCATAAGCTGCCTTCTCCCAGTAGAGACCAATCTCAGGGTATCCCTCTCTATGTGCTACTCTAGCCATAGCAAGATACATTCCTACCTCAGTACACTCTCCCATAAAGTTAGCTCTTAAATCTTCCATAATATCTTCAGGAGCGCCCTGAGCCACGCCTACTACATGCTCTGCTGCCCATACTCTCTCAGCAGCCTGCTCTACAAACTTCTCAGCAGGTACATTACACTGTGGGCATCTCTCTGGTGCCGCATCTCCCTCATGAACATATCCACATACACTACATACAAACTTACTCATAATTGTATCTCCTTTCAAACTTTAAAATTTATGTGTTTGATAATGATAATCATTATCGTTATCTCTTGAACATAATATATCACAAGGTTTTCTATAAGTCAACACTTTTTGATAAATTTTTTCAAAAGTTATATTATGTTATATATTGGTAAAAAACATGCAGGGAATTATCCCTGCATGTTGTCAACAACTTCTTTTAATTTCATGCTATTTGAAGCTTTTAATAGAGCTATATCCTCCGGATTCATTACCGACATAAGATACAATGCCACTTCTCCATTATCCTTAAAGCAGTAACATTTTGTCTGGGAATCTGATTCCTGAACGCCTTTTACATATTGCTCAGCTAATTCTCCAACCACCACTAGCTCATCTATCTTCTTCGTGGCGAGATATTTTCCAACCTCATAATGGAACTGCTGGCTATTTTCTCCAAGCTCCAGCATATCCCCTAACACAGCTATCTTCTTGCCCTGACACTCTAGTTCATCTAATACATTTATACTTGCCTTCATAGAATCTGGGCTTGCATTATAGGTATCATCAATCAAAGTGTATTTGCCTGGTACATTAATCAGCTTCTGTCTTAATCCCTTAAAATCTTTGTATCCCTCTACTGCCTTATTCAAATCCAATCCCATGTAGCTACTGACAGCAAGACCCGCTAAGGAATTACCTACATTGTGGCTACCAAGAGCATTAAGCTCAACCGGTATCCTAGTATCACCGCAGACAAAATCATAGTAATACTTGTAGTTCTCCGTTCTAATATTCTCTGCTCTATAGTCACACCAGTCACTGGTTCCATAGAACTGAACCTTCTCATTCATCTGACCTTTTAGCTCTGCCAGCATAGGGTTATCTCCATTCAGCAGAACCAATCCATCCGGATTCATATGGGATGTAATAGAAAGCTTCTCTCTTCTAGTAACTTCTATAGTTCCAAATCTTTCCATATGAGCCAGACCAATATTAGTTATGACACATATATCCGGCTTGGCTATATCCGAAAGAATTTCCATCTTACCTATATCATCAATCCCAAGCTCAAGAACTGCCGCCTTATGCTTTCTGGATATTCTGTCTATACATATAGGTAAGCCCTCCTGAGAGTTGTAATTCTTCTCTGTCTGATATGTATTAACATTCCCACTCAAGGCTGTGGCAATCATTTCCCTTGTTGTTGTCTTACCAACACTACCAGTAACAGCAATAACAGGTATTCTATTTAGACGATTCTCTCTAATATATTTTGCCAAAGCCTGATGCGCCTTTAGTACATCGCTAACATAAATATATGGCTTATCAGATATCACTATCCCTGTATGCTGTGAGGTAAATGTAGCAGAACCTGTCTCCATAGCACTCTCAATAAACCTGTGACCATCCACATTATTACCTACCAACGGAATAAATATATCTCCCTCCTTGATAGCACGAGAGTCACTACACACATCTTTAATTTGAACATCTTCACTACCACTTAAGAGTACTCCTCCCGTGGCCTCCAGTACATCCTTAACCGTTATGTCAAACATGTCTATCTCCTTTTTAATTGGTTGCTCCCCGCGAAAGCTACCACTAAACTAAATGCTATATACTATCTTCTTCGCCAGATCATTAGCTGTAGCCTCATCAATTAATTCACAAATTATTGCAAGTGCAAAATCTATAGCAGTTCCAAGTCCTCTACTTGTAATAATATTCTCATCTATAACTACCGGGTCATACTTTACTATGGCATCTATAAGACCATCCTCCATGCCTGGATAGCAGGTAGCATATTTACCCTTCAAAAGTCCCATCTTGCCAAATATGGTTGGGGCCGCACAAATTGCAGCTATATACTTCCCTCTGTTATTATATGTCTTAATCATAGTTTCAAGACCAAGATGTGCTCCCAGATTAGTTGTACCAGGCATTCCTCCTGGAAGTATAAGCATATCTACATCATCATCTGCCTTGTCAAATACCTTATCCATCTTAACAGTTATTCCATGAGCACCCTTCACCTCTTTAATTCCGGTAACTGATACCATGTCAACCTCTATACCTACTCTTCTTAATAAATCTACAACTGTTAAGGCTTCAACCTCTTCAAAGCCTGTTGCAAAATACATATTTACTTTACTCATTACTTCCTCCTGGTATATAATCGTAGTTAGATTAATCATACAGAAATAGTATATAATATATAGGAAAAATATTCAATATTTTAATAATAAACAACATAGGGAGAACCACAATGGAAATTGAAAGAAAATTCTTAATTAAAGAAAATGCATTTGATCTTAGTAAGTACGATTTTGTAGAGCTTCAGCAGGCCTACATTTCTACCTCACCAGTAATTCGTGTAAGAAAAAGGACTACCGCCAATACTGAGGAGTATATTCTTACCGTCAAATCTAAGGGTATGCTTAGCCGCCAGGAATTCGAGCTTAATTTGGATACAGAGGACTACAACAATCTCCTTAAGAAAGCGGAGGGCAATGTAATTACAAAGCGCCGTTACATCATACCTCTTAGTGATGGTCTTACACTTGAACTTGATTATTTCAAGGAAATATTTGAGGGGCTTATTATGGGAGAGATAGAATTCTCCAGCGAGGATGAGGCAAAAAAATATAACCTCCCTGATTTTGTGATTCGAGAGGTTACATTTGATAAGCGCTATCATAATAGCAATATGAGTATTATGCCTCAGCATGAGATATCAGACCTGACGATCTCTTCTCATTGATGCCATAGCAGTAGTCATAAAATGTATAGATACAAATATTGTTATCATACTTACTAGGTTTGGACTAATCAGACCCATAGCATTATTAAAGTTCGTTATAAGCATACCTAAGGACATTCCATAGAAGCACACCATAAACACCTGACCATAGGATAATCCCAGTTCAAACTGCTTATTCATGGAATTATATAGTATGGAAAGTACAAGTGCACAAAAACCGTATTTTAAGAAGAATAACAGGCTCATCATAAGATAGCTTAAGAACAGGGATATATATATGGCCGGTATCATATCAATCAAGCTTTCATTAGAAAATCCTGGCCCCAAGACCTGCTCCAGAGGAATAATGGAATCCATCCACACCTCTCCACCTATTACTGTGGCCATTCTCAAATTTTTGCTTCCTAAAGCAATATATGTTCCATCCAAATCAAGCTTCTGATCCGGCACCGTATAAGCCTCAGAATCTATAACGAATATTGTTCCCTGGGCAGACATCTTAAATGGCTTTTCTATGGTCAAGCTTTCTCCATCATAGCTTACAGGAGCCATGGACTCCGAAAACAGCTTTTCCATACCACCAAAGCCCGCAATAATAGCCGCTGTTGGCACCACAAAGGTTACCAAGCCTAATGCAAGCACAATTACGGCCACATAAAGCACTGCTCTTCTTGCTCTTAGCTGAAGTATTTCTTTATATTTTGAGGGCTTAAAAAGTCCATACCAAAGTTGCTCTGAAAATGTCATATAATCTATTACTCCTTAATTATAAATCCCTCTTTCGGAATTTTTACTGTAACTATTGTACCCTTATCAGGCTTAGTTTTAATCTCTACAGTTCCCTTGCAGCCTGACTTTATTCTCTTCTTGATGGTCTTAAATGACTGCTTTCCTGCAAATCGTTTATCAGGGCCAACACCCTTACCATTGTCCACAATCTGAATTGCATAGCAATCAAGTCGCTCATAGCTTCTAAATACTATTCTGCTACCAGTCTCCGCCTTTAATGCACCTAATAGCACTGCATTTTCCACCAAGGGCTCAATAGAATTAAATGGCACAAGAAAATCTGTAACCTTATCCTCCACCGTTATCTCCAGCTGTGGATTCTTTCTCTTCTGAATACCAAGAAAGGACTTAATATATTCAAGCTCCTGAGAAAATGGAACCAAATCCTTTTCATTGATAGCCATAAGATTATATTTCATATACATTGATGTATCGTACACCAATCTACTATTCTCTCTATCATTATCCTTTAGAGCATTTACAGCGATATTCATACCGCTATAGATAAGAGAAGTATTGATATTCTTAACCATATCATCTCTCTCATGCTCCACATGACTAATTGCCTGTTCCTTCTCCTTGTTCATCTCTTTGATTATACTCTTCTGAGTTGCAACCACAAGAAGAATAAGGAAAATATACACACCTGTTTGAAGTGCCACACCATCATACGGCATATAAAACTTAAAGAATGAGAGTATTCCCTCTGCTACACAACCAATGGTAAGAACCAGATTGGCAAACAGATTACTATATATTGTCTTATCGGAATATGTGTCAGCTGCCAGGTACATTATTCCGGACAAAAGAATAAGTCCTATTGTTATAAGCACCTTAGTAAAGGTCTCATAGGTGGCAAAATCGCAAACTCCCATAAACTGAAACACAAGTCCTGTAAGAAGATTGATAGCATACACATACATTGCAATCTCAAATATTTTGGCAAAACGTCTCTTCACTGCAAAGCATCTTTGATGCATTATATAAACAACTGGCATAAGGAGTAGTATGATTATATTTGTCATATAAACTCCAAATACATTGCCATTAAAAAGCTCCACTATAGGGTTATCTGTTATACACCAAAGAGCCGTTAATAGTATAAATCCAAAGGCATATATTGATTTTCTCTTATCAACATTTACATTCTTCATAAATATCAAGGATATTCCCAGAAGAATTGTTACAATAATAAGGGTTATAGCTATAATAAAGCCTACACCATTTTCCTTAATTATATTAGCTATGGCATCTCCCTTTGTTCCATAGTAAATGCTTCCGATGGTTCCACTATACTTTGCATAGGATGAGGCTATATAAATAGATATTACATCCCCCGGCTTAGCAGAACCTATACTAATTATATTCTGACAAGGCACTGCATTATCCATGTAAGTTTGGTTGTTAAGCACTCCATTAGAGTATACCTTTTCCTGTCCAATGGTAACCACAATATTCTGAAACTGAGTTTCAAACAGAAGCACCGATGTCTCACTTACATCATCCGGCACCTTATGCATAATAAGCAATGTCTCTCCCGGGCGAGCTTCTATCTTAGTAGGAAGGTCAATTAGCTGGTCATCTTCACCTCGATAATCTCTCAAAATCCAGTTACTGCTTAAATCCTTAATTTGAGCCCCGGTTATTTTGTTCTCATTCATAGGTGAGAACTTGGTGGCAAATATCACGGCGCTTGCTATAGCTACTAAAACAGCTGCAATCACCAGTATATTAAGTTGCTTTAGCTTTCGTTCATTCATATGCTATATCACTCCAAAATGCTTCATGGCATTATAAATTCCATCATTTTCCACAGTATCAGTCTTATAAGAAGCTACTTTTTCAACCTCTTTAGAACATACACCCATGGCAATGCTGTTTGGTACATATTTTAACATTTCCAGGTCGTTATTGCTATCTCCAAATACAAAAACATTTTCTAAAGGTACATTATAGTAATCCATAAGGAATTTTATACCTGTAGCCTTTGAAAATCCACGGGGAACTAATTCCATAAATGTATAATCACGTATAATACAATCAAAGTCATCCTTTACAGCTTCTTTAAACTTCTCCACATAAGGATTCCCCAATTCATACCATACAGTAAGCTTGTCGAATACAAACTCTGGTGCCTCTATATCATCTATAACAGGGATACCCATCTGGATAAAGTAATCTAGGATTTTCCTATGTTCTCCACCTATTAGAGTTTTATCGTATGCAGTGTGATTCTTGTGCTCAAAAATAGCTCTAAAATCGTACTGTCTACACATCTTAGCAATAATCTTGGACTTTTCCTCGCTATAGCTTTGATAAAATAATTCCTTACCGTCTGCATAAATATTAGTTCCACAGCCACAAACAACCCCATCAAAGCCTGCTCCAAGTATGGAATCATCCACATTTACACAAACTCTTCCTGTATTGATAAAGCATTTATGTCCATTTGTCCTGGCCTGTTTTATGGCAAGCTTTGCACTTTCGGGAAATTCACGCTTTTCATCATCAGTAATAAGAGTACCATCTATATCAAAAAACAGTAGCTTCATATCTGAATTATTCATCTTTTTCACCTGACCATTCTCTTTGTTTTAGCTTGTTATATACTGCTGTCAGATTTAAATACACACATATTACATCTGCTTCATAAGATCAATCATCTCAATAGCACCTAGAGCACAATCATAGCCCTTGTTACCTGCCTTAGTACCAGCTCTTTCAATAGCCTGCTCAATATTCTCAGTTGTAACTATTCCAAACATTACAGGAACCTCAGTCTCCATAGATACTGCCGCGATTCCCTTAGAAACCTCATTACATACATAATCATAGTGGCTTGTAGCACCTCTTATTACTGTACCAAGACAGATAATTGCATCGTACTTTCCTGACTTAGCCATCTTCTTAGCTGCAAGTGGAATTTCAAATGCGCCTGGTACCCAAGCAAGTGTAATATCATCCTCACTTACATTGTGTCTTGTAAGACCATCTACAGCGCCACCTATAAGCTTTGAAACGATGAACTCGTTAAATCTGGCTGCTACTATACCAATCTTTACTCCATCTACTACCATCTTTCCTTCTAATGTCTTCATAATTTTTCCTCCTAAAATTTGCTTTTTCTTTTACGCGGGTATTTTGCTTGGTTTCTTGGCTAAAATACCCTATTCTGTTTGTTTTTTCTTCTCTAAAGGGTATTTTGTTTGATTTCATATCGATAATACCCATCTAAGCTTGCTATTTCTTCTCTAAAGGGTATTTTGTTTAGTTTCTTATCGATAATACCCACGCCTGCTAGTCTTCTATGTTGTTAAGGATGTGTCCCATCTTTTCTTTCTTAGTTTTAAGATAGAAGATGTCATGTACTCCCGGCTCCATTTCGATTGGAACTCTCTCTACGATTTCTAGGTTATAGCCCTTAAGACCATACATCTTTAATGGATTGTTAGTCATAAGACGAAGCTGCTTAATTCCAAGGTCTACCAAGATTTGGGTTCCTATGGTGTAGTCTCTTGCATCCTCAGGGAAGCCAAGCTCTAGGTTTGCCTCAACTGTATCTCTACCATTATCCTGAAGCTGATATGCTCTAATCTTGTTAATAAGTCCTATGCCTCGGCCCTCCTGTCTCATATAAAGAAGTACTCCTCGGCCCTCCTTTGCTATCATCTTCATAGCTGCATCATACTGCTGTCCACAGTCACAACGAGCTGAGCCTAAGGCATCTCCTGTAAGACATTCTGAGTGCACTCTACAAAGCACAGGTGCACCGTCAGTTATATCTCCCTTAACTAAAGCTACATGATGCTCTCCATTAAGCTTATTGATATAGCCATGGATTGTGAACTCACCATATCTGGTTGGCATCTTTGCCTTAGCTACACACTCTACAAAAACCTCATGCTCCTTGCGGTACTGTACCAGCTTCTCTATGGTAGATATCTTAAGATTGTGCTTCTTAGCAAACTCCACAAGATCATCTAAACGAGCCATATTTCCGTCGTCTCTCATAATCTCACAGCAAAGACCTACCGGCTTTAAGCCTGCAAGTTTCACAAGATCTACTGTAGCCTCTGTATGTCCCTGTCTTTCAATTACTCCACCTGGCTTAGCCTCTAAAGGAAACATGTGTCCCGGTCTTCTAAAATCTGAAGGTTTTGCATCATCCTCCACAAACTTTCTAGCTGTAATACCTCTCTCATAAGCAGAGATTCCTGTAGTTGTATCCACATGATCCACCGATACCGAAAATGCTGTGCAGTGATTATCAGTATTGGTTATGCACATCTGAGGAAGATTAAGTCTATCTGTGTACTCCGGTGCCATAGGCATACATATAAGTCCCTTTGCATAGCTTGCCATAAAGTTTACATTTTCAGTTGTGGCAAACTCTGCGGCGCAGATTACATCTCCTTCATTTTCCCTGTCTTCGTCATCAAGAATTACAACTATCTTACCTTGTCTTAAATCCTCTAAGATTTCCTCGATAGAATTAAATTCCACTTTATTACTCATCTAGTATTATTCCTCCTGTTAGTAATATAGATTTATTATTTTATATTATTCTTTTGCCTGATTATTCCCTTAAGATTGGTTTACATAAATCCATTTTTCATTAGAAAGTCTGCATCAATATTGGACTTACCTGCTTGACTATGTCTGGCATTTCTAGTGTGACTTAAGCTAGTTTCACTTGCATCTGTCACAGCAGCTTGCGAACCACTGCTTAGTCCCAAAAGCTTCTCAACATACTTTCCTATTACATCATTCTCCAAATTAACTGTATCTCCTGGCTTCTTCATAAGAAGCGTTGTCTCTCCTGCTGTATGGGGAATTATGGACACCTTAAAGCAAGTATCATCCACATATGCCACAGTCAGACTTATACCGTCTATGGCAATAGAGCCCTTCTCAATAATATACTTTAATATTGCTGCCGGTGCATCTATGGTTACCCATACAGCATTATCTTCTCTTACAAAGCTTCTTATGGTTCCACAGCCATCGATATGTCCCGACACAATGTGTCCACCAAATCGACCATTTGCGGCCATAGCCCTCTCAAGATTAACCTTGCTTCCCGTACTCAGCTCCCCTAAGGATGACCTTCTCATGGTCTCAGCCATTACATCTGCGGTAAATAGATTGCCATTTATGGTTGTTGCTGTTAGACATACTCCATTTACAGCTATACTATCACCTATTTTTGAATCCTTTGTGACCACTGACCCTTGTATGGTAAGAGTTGCTGACTTTGCACCTTTTTTTATGCTTTTAATCTCACCAATTTCTTCTATAATTCCGGTAAACATATTTACGCCACCTCATTTATTTTATATTTCACCCAGCTGCTCCATAAGCTCCTGTATATAATACATTCCACATTGCTCTCTAAGGGATATCTTTAATCTCACCAGCTTATCCAGCTTGGTAAATATCATTTCCTCATCACCTGAGCTAACCACATTAAGCTCTGTATCATCATTGGTTCCAGCTATATGCCATTGCCCCTCCTCACAGAAGCAATAAGTAGCATAAGGTCTTAGTTCTTCTTTCCCTACTATTATATCTACTGCATGAAGAGTACTATCATCCCAATTTTTGTAAAATTCATCCTTGCTTAGCTTTTGCTCTGGCATTCTTATTCGATTCTTACTGAGGTATTTTACCAAAATGTCATCGAATACTTGCTCCACTGATTTTAAATCAAACAGCTTAGCAAGATTAGGAGTGTCTACCCCCTTGCCCTCTACAGGTGTCAATGCATTTGCTCCTCCTAAAATCTTTGGAGCCACATACATATGAACCTCGCTTACTATATCCTGCATAAGGGCACTGTAGTTAAGTGTTCCTCCACCTTCTAAAAGGATGCTGTCAATATTTCTTTGACCTAGGTATATCATAAGCTCCTTAAGATCTATATGTCCATCTATCAAGCCAACCTGCATCACTGTAATTCCTGCCTTCTCAAGCTGTGGAATCTTATCAGGATTATCATTCTGATGCTTGTTTGCAGTTGCCACAATTGTAGGAACTTCCTTTGCAGTCTTTACTATATTCGAGTCCATAGGGATTCTAAGATTTGTATCGCAAATAATTCTTATAGGATTTCTACCACCCTCTATACGACAGGTAAGCTGTGGATCATCTGCAAGAACAGTTCCTATACCCACCATTATACCCACATATGCATTTCGACTTTCCTGAACCATATGGCGTGACACTTCATTTGTAATCCACTTGCTCTCTCCTGTGTATGCAGCTATCTTTCCATCCATAGTCATAGCATACTTCATAACCACATAAGGAGTCTTAGTTGTAATATAGTGAAAAAACGGACGGTTGATATCATCGCACTCATTCTTAAGCACATGAGTTGTAACCTTTATTCCGTGGTTTCTAAGATATTCGTAGCCCTTTCCCGCAACCTTTTCATTTGGGTCATCAGAGCCTACATACACATGCTTTACGCCATGCTCTACAATCGCCTCTACACATGGTGGTTGCTTCCCTATGTGGCAGCATGGCTCTAGTGTCACATACATATCTGCCCCATTGGCATCCTCTGTAAGATTAGCAAATGCATGTCGTTCTGCATGAAGGTCACCGTATCTTGCATGATAGCCTTCTCCTATAACCTTGTCGTTCTTTACTATTACGGCACCAACCAAAGGATTTGGATTCACGGCACCTATTCCCTTTTTGGCTAGCCCTATGGCTCTCCTCATATATTGTTCCTGGTACATTTTTTTCCTCCCCAGATATTCTATGGTTTCCCGTACGCCCTGCGGAAACCACTAAGGGATTACGGCGACTGTAAAAGGTCACCTTCACCCCTTGTAGTGTCCCTTGGGCTATTTTACTCCGTCGTACAGACAGATTCATCCCATCTGTGCACGACTCATTGTAACATGCAAAAAACTGCCCCGAAATAATATCAGGGCAGTTAAATATCATATCAACATTTCTATAATATAACCTTATAGCTAACACCAAAGGTAATACCTCGAAACTATAATCACTTCTTCCATCCAGACTATACTGTCGGCTCTGGAATCTCACCAGATCATGCCTTACGGCTCGCGGGCTTATGCCTAAAGCAAATACCGCCGGTAGGGACTTACACCCTGCCCTGAAGTTGTTATTTATTTTTCTATGGTATTATAACGCATTACAATAGATTATACAACTATATTTTTGTAGTTACCCTACGAATTCTCCGCAGTAATTACAACCTTGCCATCCTCCACGGTAATCTTAACCTTGTTGGTATCAATTCCTGCTGCCGCAAGCATTTCGTCATTAAGCTGAACTCTGTGTGCTTTGTCTAATACAGAATACTCTTCATGAGCATCCTCACCAAGCTCCATGCTTTCCACGCTGTCTATCTTCTCTCGGTACTGAGCCTTCATAATCTTTTCGGTGCTTATCTTGCCGTCAGATATCATTACAACTCTATCAACCTTATTGGCCAGCTTCATATCGTGGGTAACAATGATTATGGTGATTCCAAGCTCTCTGTTAAGCTCACGGAACAAATCCTGAATCATATTAGAGGTCTTAGTATCCACCGCTCCTGTAGGCTCGTCTGCTAAGAGTATCTCTGGCTCATTGGCTAACGCAACAGCTATAGCTATACGCTGCTGCTCACCACCGGACATCTGGTGTGGGTAGGAGTCCTTCTTGTGGGTCATACCTACCATCTCAAGTAGCTTCAACGCCTTCTCTCGCTTTTCCTTGCCTTTTATCCCGGTAAAATTCATAGCAAACTCTATATTTTCCAAAGAGGTCAGGTAGCCTAGCAGGTTTCTACCACTCTTCTGCCATACAAATCCCACTGTCTTCTTACGGTAGCTTACCATCTCCTTATCTGTCATCTCCGACAGACTTTTGCCCCCTACTGTAATCTTGCCGGCAGATGGTTTCTCCAGTCCACCTATTATGTTCATAAGGGTACTCTTTCCACTACCACTCTTACCGATTACTGATAGTAGCTCACCTCTTCTTATCTCCATATCAAGGCCCTGCAGAGCCATAACCTCAACATCCTCAGTTTTAAATATTTTCACTAAGCTATCACAATAAATGAGCACATCATCAGAAGTTTGATTAACTGCGGACTCACTATCCTCTGTCATAACATCTGACTCATTCTGATTTACTATATCTATTGTTTCTTTATCAATCAGACTATCCACATTAGTTTTCATATCTTCCAACAATCTCACCGTCCTCTACCTCGTAAACCACATCTCCCATCTCCATTAGATTAGGATCATGAGTAGTCATTACAATAGTAATTCCCTCTTGCTCTACCAACTTCTTGAAAAGGTGCATAACCTTAAGACCTGTCTCAGTATCCAAAGCTCCTGTAGGCTCATCTGCAAATATTATCTTAGGCCTATGAGCTATAGCTCTGGCTATGGCAACACGCTGTTGCTCACCACCGGACATCTGTCCCGGCATATGCTGCATTCTCTCACCCATTCCTACTATGTTAAGACACTGCTTGATTCTCTCATCATACTCTCCCTCGCACTCTGCAAGTCTCATAGCAAAGTCTACATTCTCATAAGCATTCATAATGGGAATCAATGCAACTGACTGAAACACAAAGCCTATATCCTTTCTTCTCATCGCCTCACATTCGCTGTCTGATAGCTCCCCAATTTCATTTCCGTCAAATATTACCTGTCCGTCTGTGGCCTTATCTAAGGCTCCAAGTATGTTAAGCAGGGTTGTCTTTCCACTACCTGAGCGACCCTTAAGTATGGTAAGTGAACCTCTGGGAATTTTTATATCCACACCTTTAAGAGCATAGAAATCTTCTCCGCCGGTTTTAAAGCAACGAACTATGCCTGTGCCAATCAATATATTCTCTTCATAATTATACATTTGCATAGCCTACTCCTCTCCCAGCTTAAGAGCCTGTGTAATATTAAGGGACTTAATTAGCTTTCTAAGTACCAGTATACATACTAATATCATAAGCACTATAACCACAGAAAGCTTTACTATATCTCCCATTTCAAAATAAATATAAATATCTAGGTTATGCTTCTCTGGCAGGTAAACAATACCGAAAAGCTTTACGAACAAAATGGTAGAAACCATTCCAACCACACCACCAGCTATAACTGATAAGAATGTACTGAATATATGCTCATTAATAAGCATTCCATTTACATCCTTAAGGGACATACCCATAGCTCTATATACACCGAACAAAAGCTCTCTTTGTCTTATAGATGATATCCAGTAAATCAAAAATCCTATTGCACAAAGGATAAGAGCTATAACAAAGCTTAGGGTAAACATACCATTGGTAATCTGAATCATAGGTGAATTCTTCATTCTAGTAATATCTTCATCAAGAATACCTATGCTCTCTACATCAACCTTACTAGCATCTAAGAAGCCTTCTACATCCTGATAGCTTGCTCCCTCTGACAAATGCATCCACACCTGATATGGTGATATCTTAAAGCTTTTTGCCACAGTAGCGTAGTTTGCAACCACCAGATAATTTTCCTTTAATTCTCCATTTTCATCATAGTAATATCTATCATAGCCTGGCCAGTCATCCACTATGGCTGTTACCTGTCCCACCATAGTGCCTCTTACAGTCTCAGCCTTCTGAGGTATGGCGCCCATTCGACTTACTCTAAAGCTATCTCCTACATTTATTCCTAGCTCCTTAGCAAGATTTGATGATATAACAACTCCATTTTGCTTAGCTGCCATAGAATTAAGATGATTATACCAATGAGTATCCTTATTAAGCTCATCCTTAAAATATGCCGTTCTTCCAAACTCATCTGTAATAATTCCTCTTAGCATACAGTTCTTAATATCCTTGCCAGAGTATGATACTGTAGCCTTATCATCATATATTACTCTGGTTATATTGTCACATATTCCCTCATCAACAAGCTGCTGATACTTAATAAAATCAGGCTCCTGAAACTCGTAATCCACGTCTCTAACAGGAATAAAGAATATCTTGTTTTCCCATTTTTCCTGAAGAACTATATCTGCACCATTTTCATAATAGATTCTATCCTCGTTATTCCTATTTATAGTTCTTGCCGTATTGGCATTGAATAATCCTAAGGATACTGTCAGTATTAAGAATACAGATATAAAGCCCTGCTTTCTTGTTGTTCTTGTAATCTGAAGAAATGATGCGTACATAGATGGCTTCCATCTCTTCTTACCAAGCTTATATACAAGCTTTACCAGATAATGAGTAAGTCTTAATACCACAAGTCCAAGACCTATTATAAAAATCAGAGAATCCAAGAATATCATAGGATCCATCTTACTGCCTGTGATAGCATTGGCTCTTATGTTCTCTATATCCTGGTTAAAGTTATAAAGTAAATATATGGACACACCTAAGATAATAATATCTACAAAATATTTCTCCCACACAGGCTTCTTACCTGAGGATGCATCAGACTTGTGCTCCACTATAGATACCTTTGTGGCTGATATAACAGGAACTAGAACAAATATTACTCCCACCAAACCTGCTATCACACCATAGATTAGCATCTCTGGAGCAAAGGTATACATCCATGTATTATCAAAGGAGAAGGTTAAAAAGTCTGTGGTTCCTGCTGCCAGTTTACATAGCACATAAGACAGTGGTAATCCCACCACTAGCCCTAAAAAGGCCACTATTCCTGCCTGCAGGGTATACATAGCTATAACCTGTAATCTGCTTAAGCCTCTACTTCTATGCATAGCGATTTCATTTCTCTCTGACTCCACTATCTGCTTAGAAACCATGAAGATAAAAGCCAGCACCATTCCAAGTATAGGTAACTCCAATACCCATAGAATAATATTTACAGTTTTTCTCTCTGCCTTAAAATCATCTATTATCTCCTGAAATGAATAGAAGAAATTAGAATCCGCCTTTACAAATTCCTGCATATAGTACTCTATATCATCCACATTATTGCTGGTAATATCAATATAATCAAGCATAGTATAATGCTTATAATTCACTGTATAGCTATTACCGTCAGTTCTATAATTAGCCATAATGTAATCAAAGGATACTGAGTCTACAAATACATGCTCAGTAAAATCATTTGGCTCCATCTGCCAATAAAGGTCACTATTGTCACTCTCCTTAAAGATACCAGTAATAAGAAGCTTAAGAGTTTCTCCCTTTTCATCCTTCCAGTTTACAAAATTAAGTACCTCACCCTCTATAAGACCATACTCATCCATTACATTCTCTGGAATGATACAGGTAAGAAGTCCTGATGTGGCTGATGGGTATGCATACAATCCACCGCCCTTAAGCAGCTCTGTATGCTCTACTATATCAGGCATATATGTAACCTTAAGATAATTGCCCTTGCTTCCGTAGCTACCCTGACAGCTTTCCTCATCAAAGTAAACAATAGTCTGCTTAGCCAGCGCATCCACATCTGTAAGGTACTCTGTCCATACCTTATGGTAATTCTCCACACCGGCTACCACATCTTCCACTCCATTTAGGCCTTCCACATTGTAAGCGCCAGGTCTTCCTATAACAACAGGATATTCATTGTCCTCCTCTACAACCTGTCTAAAGCTACTGTCTAAAAGCATGTTAAGAGAACCCTTTTTAAACATAGGCTGACAAGAAAATACTGCCACCAAAAATGCCATACCAAGAAGAAGACACAGGGTAAGCCATAGCTTATTTTTAATTTTCTTAATAATCATACGAAACATACATCAAACCTCTTTACTCTCTTATTTATCTTCTTCCTTCTCTGTGTATTCCACAGCAATAACATCTCCTGCCTTAAGACCGCTTATAATACAAACATCTTCTGTATAGCCAGCAGTTCCTACGCACTGAACATAGTGTTTAACCAGCTGACCATCCACTATTTTCCACACAAAGGTGTAGGTAACAGTACCTTCACCAGCCTTCACTCTATCCTCACGATAGACATAGTTTCCAGGAATCACTACAGAATTCTTGATGCTTTTCTTTGGATAACGGGCTACATAGTCCTTATCCAAGCCATAAAATTTTTCGTCATTCATCTTAACAAAATATCTGGCTGCCTGATCTCCTGAATTATTGCTTATATAAACCTTGTTATCAATGTGGGTAAAATAAAAGCTTCCGTCATTGCCATTTATTCCCACAACAGTTCCTTCATAGATACTGTCTCCATGTACAAATTTAATTGACTGATTAATCTTAAGTGCATCCTCACTTCTAAGCTCCACCAAACTACTTGATGGAACCTCTATGTTGAATAGCCTATCTCCAACCTTAATATTTTTGCCTAGCTTAAGGTTTAAATTTGTAATCTTACCCGACCTTTTTGCGTATATATTTACAGCTCCATTGCCATCATTATTACAGCTAACCTTATTATACTGCTGCTCCATAACACCAAGCTGATAGGTGTAATTAAGCTCTTCCAACTGCTTATTCAGCTTAAGCACCTCTAACTGACAATTAAGCTCTTCGTAGAGATATGGACTAACCTTCTCTTCTTCAGCATCAGTTGGTGTAGCATCTGTAGGTGTTGTGGTAGTATCAGCTTCAGCATTGCCACCTGATGAAGTTGCATCTGTTGGTGTTGCCTGTGGGGCAGTGGCATCTGTAGGGGTTGACATTTCCCCATCGCCTGATGAATTTGTTTCATCGGAACCATTTGTTCCATTATTCTCCGATTCATCACCGCTGTTGTCATCAGCATTTCCAGCATCTTCCTCAGCCTGCTTTCTTGCAATATATGCAGCCTCAATCTCATCCTCTTTTTCGCTTATGCTCTTATTGATGGCCTCCATAGTTGCCACATGGGCTGCCTTGAAATTAATGATTCCATTATACATCTGTGTAAGGCTTGCGCTACCCTCATTAGTTCTTATAGTACAGATTAAATCTCCTACGCTAACCTCCTGTCCTTGAGTTACGGCTATATTTTCTATCTGCCCCTCGTATTCTGAATAAAATTTCTTCCTAGTGGTTTCCTTAATAGAATAAAAATCCGACTCCTCTGTTGCCAGATAATCTCCATAACCTACAGTATACTCCTCATAGCTTTCTGGAAGCACGGAATCAGATGTATAATACACCATTTCTCCCTCTGAAAGTCCTGAGATTACCTCTGTATAAAATGTATCCGAAGCACCTAATTCTACATATCTGATTTCCTTTCCTTCACCATTTTTTACATAGACAAAGTCTCCCTGTTCGTCCTCATACAAGGAGTCATTACCTACTATCAAAGAATCCCTAGTCTCAGTTTTCTGAAGGAATACAGGTACATTGCTTCCAACCTCAGGCATATCACCCTCACCTTCAAACTTCATCCTTATAGGTGGAGTTAAAGTCCTTGCCTGAGCAGTCATAAGCTCTTCTGGAAGATATTCATACAGTTTAAGCATCTGCCTTTTCCCATCCTTAATAGTATAATATACAGGATATATTTTCTCCAGCTTATGGCCCTTCTCATCTCCTGGAAGCTCTATGTAGCAATCCTCATAATCGGATATTATCACTATGTTATCACAGCTATTTACAGTATCCGAATCAGCCAAATCCTTAATATATGTAACATAACCACTGTGAGATGCCACAAGTGTTCCATCTCCTGCAATCTTTTGTTGCTTAGCAATCTCCTCATCAAGGGCTCTTTGCTGATGATTATAGAAAAGCTCGTCATAGCTGTGATTTTCCTGCAAAACAGCCAACTGAGTTTTAAGTGCTTCCTCTCCCTCTACATCACCATTTTCCTGAGCACCTTTTATTTTGTACTCAAGCTCCTTCTTGTTCTGCTCATATATCTTACAGTTTATATCCCATGCATTATAATTAAGAGACTTCTGTCCACTAAGGGAGCTTATCTGTTCTGTAGCGCCCTCAGTATCCGCCTCTACAATAACAGTACCTGCCTCCACATAATCACCAACTTCAACCTTCACCTCTGACACCTTCACAGTTGTAAGATAAAAGTGACAATAATCTGTAGGCACTACTACACCATCTCTTATTTCTATATCACCTACATTACCCATCTCAACAGGACGGTAGGATTCATTAACCGCTACTGGCTTTTGAAGCTCTGGTGCTTCCATAGCTTCCTTGCCACAGCCTGTAGTAAGAAGCAGCATGGCACATAACATATATGAAATTTTAGCTTTTATATTCTTTGATTTCACTAGTTAATCACCACCTTTTCACCCTCGTTAAGACCAGTCTCAATTACAGTCATACCCTCTATAGTCTGACCCACGGTAACTGACACTGCTTCTCTAAAACCATTTTCATCAAGTGTGTAAACATATGTAGCCTCATCTACAGAGAACACACAATCCTCCGGCATGTAAAGTACATCCTTAAGAGCTGGCTTATTAAGCACCATAGTCATCTTCTCCACACCTGTCACTCCATCTATGGCCATAGTAAAGTTAAGCTTTCTGCCTTCTTCTCCCTCTAGCTCTTCTATGGACACAAGACGCAAGCTATAAGTGGAATTAGCATAGGTTGCTTCGTATATTTCATCCACCTTAAAATCAAATTCATCTGTTGTGGTGGCATAGTACTCCCCTGTACCATATATAAGGGTAAGCACATTGTCCCCAGAATTAACCACACCATAATCAAGCAAATCTGATACCATGATTACAGTTCCATTACCCTCAGCCTTTATACTGTAGCTTTCTAGCTTTGCATTAAGCTCCTGAATATAGAGACTACAAACCTCCATATCCTGCTTAAGTGTCTTGATGGCTTCTGTATAATCCTGCTCACTGTCTATCTCCATAAGCTTAGTATAGTGGTCGATAAGGAGTTGATCCTCAGTTCTCTGGTTTTCATAGCTGGTTATCTGCTCAGAAATATCCCCTGCCTTAAAGCTAACCAAGGTCTGTCCTTCAGTCACCATATCTCCCTCTGTAACATATATCTGGTCTACCTCCATCTCATCCTGCCTTGGGAAATAGTTCTTTCTCTGAAATGTATCCGAGGTAACCTCAAGAGTAAGAGTAGGCACTATATCTCCTCTCTCCACACTTACTGTCTCGTAGGTGATTTTGTCATATTCACTTATTCTAACATTTGCCCTTTCCTCTTCTTTAGACTTCCCACAGCCTGTAAGAAGCATGGAGCATCCAAGGGAGCAAATTATAATTCCCACTAAACTCTTTTTCATTATAGCCTCCAAAAGGTTAAGATATTTTTAAGTTAATTTTAAACTAGTTTCTATTATACCAGTAAGTTGTACACTATGTCATCTCTAATATAAGTCAATATCAAATGGATCCTCAGTCCATATAAAATCTACTATGGAGCCATCTAAAGCATTGACGCCGAATCTGGCACATGGTTCTCCATAGTAGGTGGTTTTGTGTATATCCATAGAAAAATAGTAAACCCACACCGGTATCAAAGCATAGCCCTCATCTTCATAATATGTAACAATATATTTTAGCTCTATGGTACCTATGTCGTTATCTATAATAGGTCTTTCATCAATATATTTTATGGCCATATCATTGATATAATCAAAGTCCATAAGAATGGCATCGTCTGAAAGTTTCTCTGTTATCTGATAACCTGTAGAAAATGAGATATTATATATTCCATCATCTGTTACAGTTACATATATGTATTCCTGAAAATTCCCAAGCTCTTCACCATATACTTGAGTCATCTTCAAATCATTATATCCATGTGCTACATAGCCCACATCTAAATTTCCATATCTTTTGACGAAGATAAAGCAGTATCCATTAGCCTTTTGTGGACCGTACACTGCCTCACCATCTCTTATAGTATAGTAATCTGAGGTCATTACACAGTAGGTGTATATATTGTCGATTTCTTCAAAACCTAAGTTTTTCAAAGCATCAAGTGCATCGTTTCTAGCTTCCTCTTCAACAACTATGTTCTCTCCGGAAAACATAGTTGTTCTCTCATTAATCATCTCATAGCTATGTACTATTGAATCGGAGTAAACATTTGACATGCTTATTACACCATATGGCACCCCACCTACAGGCTCCACATATTGCACAGTCATATCCCATTCTTCCCCATCCACCTTACCTCTTAGTCTAGTCTTACTTTTGCGGGTAGTAATGGAATCATCAGGTGTATCCTCATAGCTTTCTCTAGTCTCCTTGTAAAGTAGCTGACCATCCGAAAGCTCCACAAAATTGCTTTCCTCATACTTTGAAAGTTCATAATCTATACTGTTAATTACATCCTCTGGTGCATATGGTATAGTACAGCAAGGTAGCTTATAATATTTTTGCCCCGCTCTGCTTTCTCCACCATAATACTCTATAAGCTGGGTAGCATGCTCCCTTTCATCATCAAGCTCCTCCTCGTTACATATGTCAAAGGGCTTTACAACCTGATACTCACAATTATCGAAAAGCTTATCCGCATAGCCTTTTACAAGCTCATCATCTATAGGCACAAAGGATAATCCATACACCCCTATATCCTCTGTGGTCTCTGCAATAACCTTGGCATCGATGATAGTCTTTTGGTCTCCTGCCACATTTGCATTTGAAATATAGTAAACCGACTCCGGATAGGTGTATGTAGCTTGGGCATCCATAGAAGTAGCACTTCCTGAGCTTACATTTTCACATTCTACAGCACTTAGCTTGTCCTGTATGTGGTCGCTCTTACCCCTGCCACAGCCAGTGCATAAGATTATAATTAATAATATTGATAATAATACTTTCTTCATAATCTTTCTCATATCCTTTCTTATGCTTCTTCATCAATAACTCCATACATGGGCAGCATAATTCTCAAATCCAAATTCTATAATGCTTCCATCTAAGGCATTAACGCCAAAACAGGTAGAATCCCAGCCACCAACATCAATCTCCGTAGAATATAACCAAACAGGCACCAAGGCATAGTCCTCTTCACCATAATAGGTTATTACATATTCTAATTCTATATTAGAAATTGTAAGTATAAATGGGAAACTCTCCTCTATATATTTCTTAGCTATTATATCAACATCCTCAAAGCTTAAAAGCTCCGCATCATCTGTCAATTCTACCGGCTCATCATAGCCCTTATAAAATGATATCTCAACAATCCCCTCACTTGTAATGTTCACATTAATATATTCCTGAAAGCATGCCTGCTCTATACCATACACCTTTGCATATGTAGGTGTATCAATAACATAGGAACTATTCAAAAATGCCAGAGGCAGACTATCATACCTAGGTGCAAATATAAATCTATAGCCATCATTTGCTTCCTTATCATCCACCTTAGTTACTAACTGAAATGTAGTTATGTTATCGATTTTATCAAAGCCCAGCTTCTTTAAAAATTCTTCAGCATTTGCTCTTGCAGTATCTATATCAATTAAATTGTTTCCATAACAGCTTGTGGCAAAATCATTTACACCTACACACTGAATAACCTCTGCATCTGTGTAAACCTTATGCATAATCATAACATCGTAATCATGCTTATTATTTTCGTTGGTGCCATAGGCTCTAAGCTCCCACTCATCGCCATCCACAGTTCCTCTTAGCTTCCCCTTTTTAGCTATTACCTCTCCTGCTATGTTTCCTTCATCATCAAAGTCCTCATAGCTTTCCTGATATAAAATCTGATTTCCCTTATATTCTACCACATTACTTTCCTGAAACTCTGACACCTGCTGGTCAATCATGGTGATGTTATGCTCAGGTCCTATGCTTATGGGACTATGCACTCCATAGTGCTGCTTCACTCCTGCACCATCTGTACCTCCATAATAGCTCCATATATCCATATAATGATTTCGTTCTTCATTAAGCTCCTCCAAACTGCTTATCTCATAGGGCTTAACCACTGTATATTCTCCGTTATCAAAAAGCTTGTCTGCATAGCTCTTGATATGGGCATCATCCATAGGAGTGTAGTTTAAGCTGTATACTGATATGTCATTTGTCTGTGTAGCTGATACCTTCGCTTCTACCTTAATAGCTCTTCCTGAGTTAAGCTTACTTGACACCTCATAGGATACTGACTCCGGCATGCTGTATGTTTCATCATCCTTAATATCTTCCTCTGCTATAGATTCACCACTATCAAGGGAAGATAACTTCTCATCAATTTTCTGACCTTCTTTATTATTACAACCTGATAGTGAAAAAATAAGAATCATAAATCCTACAAGCAATCTCTTCCTCATACCAACACCCCCAGCATAAATCATTCTACATTGTAGTATAAAATATAATTGTATCTAAAATGTATCATAAAAATACAATGCTGATTTTTATTCCTCCCAAAAATCTGATTCCCCATACCCCAAAAAAATAACAGCCAGTACAATGCTTTGTACTAGCTGTTATTCCTTAAATTTTAACTTACGCTGACTTCTCTATAAGCTCCATAAAATCCTGATCACTTACTGCCTTAGAATAGTACCAGCCCTGCATATAGTGGCAGCCTATATCGGCAAGATGATTCTTCATATCCTCAGTCTCCACACCTTCGGCTACTATGAGAAGCTGTAATTCATTAAGCATTCTGATAGTATATTCAAGGGTTATACCTGCCTTAACATTCTTAAATGCTTCCCAGATAATACTCTTATCCAGCTTAATAATAGAAAATGGCATCTGGTTAATGTAATCAATGTTAGAATAGCCCGAACCGTAATCATCAAGTGATAACTTGATTCCATACTCCACCAACTCAGAGATGTTAGCATCAACCACAGACACATCACCCATAGTTGCAGTCTCTGTTATCTCTATATTTATCTGATCCGGTGTAACATCATATTCCTCAAGAATTTTCTTAACTCTTCCTGCAAAGTCTTTATGCATAAGCTGAACTGTACTAATATTAACCTCTATGTACTCTATACTTGAATCCTTAAGATTAAAGTCCCTGATAAAGCGACAAACCTTTTCAAGTATCATATCACCCAACTCAAGAATCAAACCGTGTTTTTCTGCCAATGGTATAAACTCATCTGGCGATATCCAGCCAAGCTCATCATCCTTAAGTCTAACCAATGCCTCTGCTGAATTATAAGCATCCTTTCCAACAGAGAATATAGGCTGATAATGAACCATAATTTCTTCTCTGTCCATGGCAAGCTTTACAGCCTTCTCCACAGCCTTCTCTCTTCTCATATTATCAAGCTTCATATCTGAAGCGTAGCTTATATTACCCTTCTTGGTCTTCTTAGCAAGAGCCATGGAATAATCCATAATATCAACCAGCTCACCCATATCAGCAGCGTCCTGCGGACACTTCACTATACAGATAGATGCAGACATCATAACAGCCTCGCCATCCCCTGTATGCCATGGGTGCATAAACCTCTCATGAATCTCCTCTGCTATCTCCGGTATCTGAGACAGATTTTTATCCATTACACAGCAAAACTGGTCTGAGCCGAATCTAAATACCTCACCCGGATATTTTAAACTGTTAAGATACTCACCAACCTGTAGCAAAAGATTATCTCCCACATCAATACCGTAGGTTTTATTAATTAGCTTAAAGTCATCCATAGCAATAAGGAATACACCCATGCTTTTGTTGACCTCAAATCTGTATGTGATGTACTCATTCATAAATCTTCGATTAAACTGTCCCGTAGTTGTATCCATAACCGCATATGGATTTTGAAGATAATGATATATAGTCATACACCCCGTTACCAAAGTAAAGGAAAATACGGTTGCAATGCCTGTTATCTGTAATACAAGTGCCACAATACAGAACACAAAATTCAGAATCATTATGATACATTTTCTAAATGTAATCTCTCTGGATAGCTTACCTATATTGCTAAATGATGAACACATTACCAACACACTTATAGCATAGGGTATAACAAATCCCTTATTCACTATAACCGTCTTATTCTCAATAACAAATAACCATTCAGTGAAAGGATTCAGTATAATTAATATCAAGCAAACAGCTATAGCTATCTTAATATTTATCACAAAAATCTCCAGATTCTTCTGTGGTACCTTGGTTAGTAGCTTTACATAATAGGCAAAGAACATACAAGCTATAAGGATAGCAAACATCTGTCCGTACAGCACTACACACATAGCTCTATCGTCAATATAATCTCTATATCTACCGAAGAAAACCTCTATAATCTCAACGGAAATTACAAGCATTATTCCTACGCATACACCCAAGAATGCCTTGTGGGCTCTAGATGGTATTCTCTTTTCATTGCCATACCATATGAACAACATCACCAAACCAAATGCTGCCGCAAAATCGTAGGCCAAATCCCAATTAGATAAATCCATATACCTATCATCTCCTCATCTGTACCCTTAAACCAACCATCTAATCTAAGGTCCATAACCATCTTTACTCAAACCACACATTCATATCCACAGAGCCCTCAACTCCGTACACATATCCTGTATCCGTATACTGCCAACCAACATATTCATATGGAAAGTTAGGCATATTAGAATACTGAGCTAACCAAAGCTTGTAATTATATAATCTTGACATATCAAGACTCATAGCATACCAGTTTCGGTTTGCATAAATCATCGGCTCATAGCCTGCCGCTTTCACAGTCTCACAGAAAGCCACAACACTATCAGTTCTATCCTCTATGGATATACCATTGGTTCTTGCATCCTCTGTAAATGCATCCTCAGTATCTATAACTACAGGACCATCTATTCCAAGTTCTGCAATATTACTTAACACAAAATTAGCTTCCTCTAAGCCCTCATCATAATTAATAGCCTGACTATAGAAATATACTCCCACCTTCAAGCCTACTTCCTTAGCTCCAGATACATTCTCAAAAAACATGCTATCTAAATTCACAGAGCCACCACTGTAGCCTCTATAACCAACACGAACTATGGCCATATCAACTCCACCTTCATCCTTAACCTGCTGCCAGTCAATATCCCCTTGAAACTCTGACACGTCGATGGTAATAGTGGTAAGTCTAGTTCCTGCCTCATCATGATAGTACATCTCATTACCATTCTCTATATAGAAATTCTCTGTATCGTAATTATTCCTAGGTGCTCCAGGTGCAATCTTATAGAATTCCACATTTGGAATCTCACCTATAAGAATATAGCTAGCCTCAGCATAACTCCAAAAATTGTTTTGAATCAGATCTGCCTCATAGCCTGGTTCAAAGGTCCAGGCAATCTCTGACGGAACCACAATTTCCGGATAAATCTCATTATTCTTCTTAATATTAAGCCCAACAACCATACCAATTAGCACAAGCATAATCAGTGACCCCAATATGAGCATAATTTTAATCAGTTGTACTCGTTGCATATATCCCCTAAACGAAGGTCTTTACCTTCCTGTAATTTCTAGTATTTTCGTACTTATTAATATATTTGTACTCCTTATTCTAATAATTTTAACATAATTTTTATGTCTTAACAACAAGGTATATATCAAATCGACAAATTATTTTCTTGCTTTTTGTCCTTTAGCAGTACCATGCCTAATACCGGTAAGGCTATGGCCACCCCAATTAGACCTATTCCAAAGATCAGTCTTTCAACAGCTCCTCCACTGCCCAAATTCAGCATTGCCCTGGTCATTTCTACTGGATAATACATAGCTACACAGGAAAATGTATTGTTTAGGAAGTGTATTACCATTCCCGGAACAATGCTCTTTGTCCTGTAGCCAATATAAGCAATCATTCCGCCTAAGAATGCAGTAGGTAAAAACTTCACGAGACTCATATGGAAGGCTCCGAACAAAGCGGCACTGAGTAAAATTGCAGTAACCACCTTTAGCTTACCCTTAAGTGCAGAAAATACATATCCTCTAAAGAACAGCTCCTCACATATACCTGGTGTAACAGCTATAACCATTACCCCAAATATAAATTTCTCAGGCATGTAACCATCCAAACCACCCTCTAAGGCCTTTGCGCTGTCCTTAAATATGAGGGTGGAAATTGAAGATATAAACAAATTCCAAAATATGGTTCCTATACCAAGGAAAATACCACCTATGAATTTTTTAGGGGAGCAAGTATGCAGATTAAAGGTCTCCTTAACACTCTTCTTAGAATAAAGCACTACTCCAAGAGGAACTGCCACGAAGAGCAGCTGACTTGCAACCAAACCTGTTGTGCCATACTTAAGCTGAAGACTGCTTCCCACATAAAGGTATACAAGTGCCATAAGCACTATCACAAAACCACAATCTCCAAGGGTTGGCACTCCACCCTTCTTCATATTAGAACGCTTCTCGAATATCTGGATTCCGGACTGGCCATCACCAAACATTACAGCCTCACTGTTATATATTTTTCCAAGAATAAGCACTGATACGATTCCATATATAATATTACTTATAAGCACAAGCATAATATTTATATAGTTAAACTTAAATACTAGCAAATCCTTTAACAAAAGGCACAAATTCGCTACCGGAACCAATGCCATTGTTTTGGTAAGCTCAACATTTGGCAAAAATGATATAAACGAAGCAAGCATCACCACTAAAGTTACCGGAGTAATGTAATTATTTGCCTCCTTGTAGCTCTTTGCAAATGCACATACGCACATGGAAAGGGCACTGACAAATATAGCAAAAGCAAACACACAAAGCACTCCTATAATCATCGGCGGGATAAATTTGCTCAAGTCAAAGCTTCCAAAAGCATCTGCTCCTAAGGACTCCATCATATTAAACATATATGCCATTACTCCGCTCATGGATATTATATTTAACAAGGCTGAGGCTATACCGAATAATCCTACAGCTAAAAATTTACTGAATATAAGCTCCTGGCTTGAAACCGGAAGGGTAAGCACTGTCTCAAGAGTCCCTCTTTCCTTCTCTCCTGATGTAGTATCAATAGCAGGATACATAGTTCCCATAAGAATACTTACCACTAGCATAAAAGGAAGTATGGAGCCAAGCAGACTTCCTGTTGATTCCTCTGCTGTTGAGCAGTCTACATAGCTTATCTTAACAGGACTTAATACCTGTTCTGGATCTAAGCCCTCTTCTATGAGCATCTCCTCTGTTTTCTGATTTGAATAATCATCAAGTATTTCTAACACCACATCAACCGCATAATTTGATCTATTTGAGGCTGATAGATAGTGAATATTGACCTTATCTCCACCTGTTACCCAATCTGGTGAAATCTTAATATATACATCAATAATTCCCTCCTGCAAATCCTTATCTAAGCCATTGCTTAGCTTTACCTCCACAGAATACTCCTCACTGTCTACACTCTCAAAATATCTCACGTATTCATTGCGATTATCACCACTAATCGCTATGTTATATGTACTTTTCGCCATGTCCTGAGATACATTTGTCATTATCTGCATACCAAAAAGCATAATCAGTGGATATATTATAAGAGGTACCACCACCATCATAAGAACGGTCTTCTTATCTCTTAGCACATCCAGCATTTCCTTTTTAAAGAGCTGTCCAATAATCCTCTTATTCATGCTACTCCACCTCCTTAATCAGGCTGTTAAATATATCTCTAAGCTTGTCCTTACCCGTAGCCACACGAAGCTCATCTATAGTTCCCTGAGCAATTATTTTTCCCTTGTCTAAAAGGATAATTCTATCACAAAGATACTCTGCCTCCTCCATATAATGAGTAGAGTAAAGCACAGTTTTCCCTTGAAGTCTTTCGCTCTTCATAAACTCTATAATAGAGTTACTGCTAATAATATCTAACCCTAATGTAGGCTCATCAAATATATAAAGCATAGGACTATGTATCAGACATCTGGATATGGATGCTCGCTGAGTCTGACCTGTAGACAGCTTTTCAATTCTGTTATCTAGGAATTCCTCCAGATTAAGAATCTTGGAAATATTATCTATTCGTAAATTTATCTCCTCCCTAGACAGACCATAAATATTTCCCAATATCTCAAGAAGCTCTCTGGTACTAAGTCTGCCATAAAGCTTAGTATTGCCAGACAAATATCCGATTCCGGCCTTTATCTTAGTTATATCTTCCTCAAGCTGTCCATCTATGCACATGGATATTCTACCTGAGGTAGGCTGCATAAGCATACCAAGCATTCTAAGAAGCGTGGTTTTTCCCGCCCCGTTGGGGCCAAGAATTCCAACTATTTCTCCTTTACCAACAGTTATAGATACATCATCCACAGCATTAAAGCTTACCTTCTTCTGCTTCTTTTCATTCTTTTCAAAGGTCTTAATCAAATTTTCAGCTATCAGTATATTTTCCAAAGCATATCCCTCCATAAAACAATAAGTGCCACCAAAGCCTAAAGCTATGGTAGCACTTAATCAACTAAACTCTCGCCTAAGCTCCCCCTGGCTTAAAAATTGATCTCATATTTTTCACTGCCAAACTTGGCACGAATAATCTTATAGTTATAGGTAAACCCGTTATATGCAAGCTTCATCCTGGTGAATAGTTTTTTCTCCTTAATTGGCTCAAGATAATTCTTAAGGGGAAGCTCATCCATTATTCTATACTCCAAATTCCAATCACTTAAAAACTTCTGAGCATCATTTATATACAGCTTACGCTTTCTCTTTCTAAACACTCCCTTGCCTGGTCTCATATTGTGAAGAGTAGCCACTCCTGCGGATGTGGTTGTAAATACCATCTCACAGCCAGGAAACTTCTCCAAAAGAGTATCAAACATAAGTCTTATAACACTTGGTGTCATATAATTTAGCGCATCATTGCACACAAAAAGTACTCCCTGATTACGCTTGCACTCTATCTCGTTAATCCAGGACAAATCTCCCTCACTTCGTCCAACGGTAATCTCTCTAGGATTAACACCATACATACGCCTTCTTACAGCCATAGTATTATGAGTGTCAATGCTGTACCACCTAATTCTGCCATTATCCACTCTTTTAAACATATTATCCAGCCTACAGCCTATATTAATAACAGTACAGTTTGGAAACTGATTAACGAATCTTTTTACCATATTATCGCAGGCGACATATCTGGCCATAGCCATCATGTTCTTATATTCGCTTTTTACCTTAGGAATCTTTGTCCCCGCCAAAGACTGCTTGTTCTCGAATATAAATTTTAATGTCCAGTCATCCTTAATAACCTCAGGATAGGTCTTGGTCCAATCAGAAATCCTCTTAAGAGGAACCAAATCTGGAACAGATGCCTTATAGGTTCCAGCTACTACATCTACCAGATACTTATATGCCATCAATGCATTTTGAGACTGGGAATGTATAATAAAGTTGTGATTTTCCTCCTCAAATTCAAAGAATCTAATATTAATACCTTGTAGCTTTGCCCTGTTATAAAAGTTTCTGGCATAGCCATTAAACATATCGTAGGTACCCGAAAAAACAACCATATCATCACAGATATCTGTCAGATCCTCCTCATAATAAGGACTTGTGTACTCTGTTTTAACGGCATAATCCTTAACCCAATAGGTATTTATAAAATCCTTAGCTCCCTCACTAAAGAAATACCTATCCTCGTATACAACATTTTCCTCAATCTGAGCCTCAAGCTCCTTATCAAAAAATTCTGTATCCATGGCAGGAGAAAGCATAATAAGCTGATCAGGCTTTCTGAGCCCGTCCTCCCACGCAAGATGAGTAAGCGAAAGAGCAAGCCCAGCTCCTGAGGAATCTCCCAGAAGAATTATTTTCTCCACATCAAAGCTTTTAGAAAAATTAGCATAGGATTTGCATAGCATATCAAACAAATCCTTGCAGGATGCCTCTGGTGCAAGAGGATACATAGGCACATAAAGTCCCTTACCAGTCTCTAACGCCAAATCTGTCACCAACTTCCACTGGTCCACAGAAATATTGTTGCACATACAGCTACCATATAGGTATATGATGAATTCTCCATCAAATCCAGTCTTTGGCACAAGTCTGTAGCTCTTACAGCCCGCGTCCTTAAGCTCCGTTATATCGAACTTCTTCTCTACAAAGGCCGGTAGCTTATGATAATACTTTTTTCTTCTCTTAAGTACCAGCTTCTTAAGCTTTTCCTTATCCATCTTCAATTTTCTACAGGAAATTCTCTTACTCATAAAAACCTCTGGTAAAAAATCTTTTATCTATAGCCATCCGGATTCATACTCTGCCATCTGTATGAGTCCTGACACATTCTATCTATATCGTATAAAGCCTCCCAGCCAAGCTCTGCTTTAGCCTTTGCAGGATCGGCATAGCAGGTTGCTATGTCTCCCGGGCGTCTGTCCTTAATCTCATATTTTATAGGCTTCCCACAGGCCTTCTCATATGCCTTAACAACCTGAAGCACACTATAGCCTGTTCCTGTACCCAAATTATATATAGAAAGTCCACTGTTTGACTCTATTCTTTTAAGAGCCTTTACATGACCCTTAGCCAAATCAACTACATGGATATAATCTCTTACACCAGTTCCATCCGGTGTGTCATAATCATCTCCAAATACACCAAGACAAGGTAGCTTACCAACTGCCACCTTAGCAATATAAGGAACCAGATTATTAGGTATTCCACTTGGGTCCTCTCCTATCATTCCACTTTCATGAGCACCAATAGGGTTAAAATATCTAAGCAATACCACATTCCATTCCTTATCCGCCTCATATATATCAGAAAGCATCTGCTCTAACATACTCTTTGTATGTCCATAAGGATTAGTAATTGCTCCCTTCGGACAATTCTCAGTAATAGGTATCTCTGCAGGGTCACCATAAACTGTGGCTGATGAGCTGAAGATAATGTTCTTCACATTGTGCTCTCTCATTACCTTACAAAGATTAAGCGTACCCGTTATATTATTATTGTAGTATTCCCATGGCTTAGCCACTGACTCCCCAACCGCCTTAAGTCCTGCAAAGTGAATTACTGCATCTATTTTTTCCTTGTTAAAAATATCATTTAAGCCTTCTACATCAAGTAGGTCCACCGGATAAAACGGTATGGTAGTACCGGTTATCTTCTCAACTCTTCTTACCGCTTCCTTACTTGAATTAATAAGGTTATCCATAACAACAACCTTATATCCTGCATCAATAAGTTCCACACAAGTATGGCTACCTATAAATCCTGCGCCACCTGTTACAAGTATATTCATAAACAATCTCCAATCTGCATACTATGATTTCCGTGCATTTTCCGTGCTCAGATAAAATTTTATTCCGATTTTGTCCATATACGAATAAAATTATACCACATATTTTCTCATAGTAAAAGCAAAAAGGACACAAACATTTTAGTTTGCGTCCTTTTTGCATGCAGATGACGGGACTTGAACCCGAACCCACTTACGTGGACATGAACCTGAATCATGCGCGTATGCCAATTCCGCCACATCTGCTTACAGCATATAGCATCATAACATTTTATGGTTCAAGTTGTCAATCATCATCTTGAAAGTATATATTATATTTTTTACAAATTACTGTGCTGTTTCTGCTTCTGTTGTCACAGGAATTCCATTCTCTAAAAGGTACTCTACAACCTTATCTGCTAATGTATAGTATGCCACATCCTCTGAAGTGTAGGTATCATTAAATGTGTCCTCATCAGTAATTCCTGTCTTCTCCATCATATCTGCCTTATAGGTTGCAATCTCCTCAGCTGTTGGCACTATATTCTCAGCCTTAGCAATTGCACATACAACTATCTTCTCGGTCATATATGACTTAACAATCTCACTAACATACTCCTCAAACTGTTCCACAGAGCTCATACCATAGAAACCAACAATATAATCTGCCAGTTCATATCCACTGCTAATCGCCTGAGCCTCTACCTGCTCAACTGTATCATCTATAAGAGTCTGCATATCCTCCTGTGGATACTCGTTAATAGTTGAAGCTTCAATCACAGCTGTCATAATTGCTGTCTTATTAGCATTAGAATCGCTTTCAGCAGCATTCTCAGTCATAGTAGTCATTAAATACTCTTCGTATGCTGCAACTGTATCATACTCTGTATAGGCAGCTACAAATGCGTCATTGTAATCTGGATATGTCTTCTCTATCTTGGTGTTAATGGTAATTGTAAACACAGCGTCCTTACCTGCAAGCTCCTCAGTATACTGCTCAGGGAAGGTTACATTAATATCGAAGGTCTCTCCAACCTGATGACCTATAATCTGCTCCTCAAAGCCATCAATCATGGTTCCCGCTCCAAGTGTGAGCTCGTATCCTGCTCCATCTGTTGAACCACCGGCAAAGGCCTCGCCATCTACCTTTCCTAAAAAGTCGATATTTACTGTATCTCCATCCTCAGCCACACCACTTGTAACTTCTGTACTTGTTGCATATGCATCTAAAAGCATATCAACCTGATACTGAACATCATCCTGGGTAATTACAGTTTTAGTTTCTGTATACTCAATTCCCTTATACTCTCCGAGAGTACAATAGCCTGAGTATTTGTTTATCATCTCCTCAGCTACCTTTTTCTCATCCTTCTTACCACAGCCTGTTGTAAGAACTAAGCTGGCAGCAATAGTTAACACCAAGCCAAGCTTCTTTAAATTCTTTTTCATAATTTCATTTCCCTTCTACTCTTAGATAAATCTACTAAATATAATAGCACTTTAACTTTTATACCATATTTTTATATAAAAATAAAGAATCTTTTAGTATTTTCACATATTATACACAGTATTATTTCAAAAAACACTATATCTAGTGTCTAAAAATCAATTAAGCACAATCACTCCACTATATAGTGAATATTTATTCATCCCCTAGAAACCCTTGTAAATCAAGGCTTTTAGAGTTTTTTACACATTTCAAGTTTACATAAAAATCGCAACATCTAGTTTTGTATTTTAAAAAAAACACAACATTTAGTGTTTTTCCCCTTTACTTTTATATACTCCTTTGCTATAATTAGTACACTGCACTAGGTTGCGGTAGAATTTAAATTCTTTTAAACATTAACTCACATAAGCCTTCCATATTTTGGGAGGCTTATATGATGACGATACAAGGGATTTAGGAAGTTAAAAAAGAAAAGGGGAGGACAAATGAAGGTAATCAAAAGAGATGGTCATACCGTTACATATGACCGTTCAAAAATCATCATTGCCATTCAGAAGGCAAACGCAGAGGTTGAACCTTGCGAGAAAATTTCAGACGAAAAAATCGAGGAGATTGTTCAGGGTATTGAAGCTAAGAATCGTAACAGAATGTTAGTTGAGGATATACAGGATATTATCGAGCAAAAGCTTATGGACGAGAGAAAATTCGTCCTCGCAAAAACTTATATCATTTACCGTTACACCAGAGAGCTTGTTCGTAAGGCCAACACTACAGACGATTCTATATTAAGTCTTATTCAGAACCGTAACAAGGATGTTATGGAGGAAAATTCTAATAAGAATGCAACAGTTGCTTCTACTCAGAGAGATCTTATAGCAGGAGAGGTTTCAAAGGATCTTACCAGAAGAGTTCTTCTTCCAGAGAAGATTTCTAAGGCTCACGATGAAGGTGTGCTTCATTTCCATGATGCAGATTATTTCCTCCAGCCTATATTTAACTGCTGTCTTATCAACATTGGTGATATGCTTGATAACGGCACAGTTATGAACGGTAAGCTTATTGAAAGTCCTAAGAGCTTCCAGGTAGCATGTACAGTTATGACTCAAATCATTTCTTCCGTTGCCAGCAGCCAGTACGGTGGCCAGTCTGTTGATGTTAGACATTTAGGTAAGTATCTTAGAAAGAGCTACAACAAATATAAATCAAAATTAGTAGAGGATTTTGGCGACAAAATTGACGATGAAATCCTTGAGAAAATGGCTAGAGATCGTCTTAACGATGAGCTTCGTTCCGGTGTTCAGACTATCCAATACCAGATTAATACACTTATGACTACAAATGGTCAGTCACCATTTGTTACTCTCTTCCTTAATCTTGATCCTAAGGATGAGTATGTTGAAGAGAACGCAATTATTATAGAGGAAATCCTTCGTCAGAGACTTGAGGGTATCAAAAACGAAAAGGGTGTTTATGTAACTCCAGCATTCCCTAAGCTTATATATGTACTTGACGAACACAACTGCTTAAAGGGTGGCAAGTACGATTACATTACAAAGCTGGCTGTTAAGTGTTCAGCAAAGAGACTTTACCCTGACTATATCTCAGCTAAGAAGATGCGTGAGAACTATGAGGGTAATGTGTTCTCATGTATGGGTTGTCGTTCATTCCTTTCAACCTGGAAGGATGAGGATGGCAACTACAAGTGGGAGGGTCGTTTCAACCAGGGTGTTGTAAGTCTTAACCTTCCACAGATTGGACTTATTGCAAAGGGTGACCACGACAAGTTCTGGAAGCTTTTAGATGAGAGACTTCAGCTTTGCTATGATGCTCTTATTTGTCGTCACCATGCTCTTCACGGAATTACCTCAGATGTAAGTCCAGTTCACTGGCAGTATGGTGCCATTGCAAGACTAAAGAAGGGTGAGAAAATAGATAAGCTCCTTCACGATGGCTACTCTACTATCTCACTTGGATACATTGGTCTGTACGAGGTTACAAAACTTATGACTGGCTGTAGCCACACCGAGCCAGGTGGCGAAGAATTCGCCCTTAAGGTTATGAAGAAGCTTAAGGCATCTTGTGATAAGTGGAAAGCCGGTACAGGTCTTGGATTTGGATTATATGGTACTCCAGCCGAGTCTTTATGCTACAGATTTGCTCGTATCGATCAGGAAAGATTCGGTACAGTTAAGGATGTTACTGACAAGGGCTACTACACAAACTCTTACCATGTAGATGTTCGTGAGAAGATTGATGCATTTAGCAAGTTTAGATTTGAAAGTCAATTCCAGAACATTTCATCTGGCGGTGCAATCTCATATGTTGAAATTCCTAATATGAGACACAATCTAGAAGCTCTTGAGGAGGTTGTTAGATTCATCTACGACAACATCCAGTACGCAGAGTTTAACACCAAGTCAGATTATTGTCATGTATGCGACTACGATGGCGAAATCATTGTTAACGACAATAATGAGTGGGAGTGCCCACAGTGTGGTAACAAAGAGCATTCTAAGATGAATGTCACAAGAAGAACCTGCGGTTACCTTGGAGAGAACTTCTGGAATGTAGGCAAGACCAAGGAGATTAAGCAGCGTACTCTTCATCTATAAAATCAACCTATCAGTTACTTTAATTTATAGACATTAACAGATATTATGGAGTAGGTTCTAAACCTACTCCATTAACTAAATATGCGAGGAATAATATATGAATTATGCAGACATAAAAAGCATTGATGTGGCAAATGGACCTGGTATAAGAGTTTCACTCTTTGTATCTGGATGCACTCATCATTGCGAAGACTGTTTCAATAAAGAAACCTGGGATTTCCATTTTGGGCAGCTTTTTGGCGAAAAGGAAATCGATACCATAATCCAGCTTATGTCCCAAAATCATATCAAAGGTTTTTCCCTTTTGGGTGGAGAGCCTTTTGAATTCACCAACCAACAAGGAATTCTCCCTCTACTTCGCAAGCTTAAAGAGGTCTATCCTGACAAGGATATTTGGTGTTGGACAGGCTATCTATTTGACAAGGATATAAGAGATACTATGATGGTAAAATGGCCGGAAACCAGAGAAATCCTTAGCTACATCGATATCCTGGTAGACGGTAGATTTGAAAAGGACAAGAAGGACTTGAAGCTTCGATTCAGAGGCTCCTCAAACCAGAGAATTATAGATGTACAAAAATCCCTACAGGAAGGTACAATCTGCCTATGGGAAGAGAAAGGAAGTATATAAATGGTTACAAATATTCCAGTTAATATCAAAAAGTTAAACGAAAATGCAATTATTCCAACCTACGGTTCAGAGTATGCAGCAGGCGCCGACCTTTACGCTTGTATCCCTGACAGCATTACCATTGAACCAGGCGAAACAAAGCTTATTCCTACAGGACTTGCCATGGAGCTTCCTATAGGATATGCAGGTCTTATCTACGCAAGAAGTGGTCTTGCCAGCAAAAAAGGCTTAGCCCCAGCCAACAAGGTTGGTGTTGTAGATTCCGACTACAGAGGAGAAGTTATGGTGGCTCTTCATAACCACTCACTTGTACCTGCCACCATCGACGCTAAGGAGAGAATTGCACAGCTTGTTATTACCCCTTACATCGCAGCGGTATTTAACACTGTGGACAATTTAGATGAGACTACCCGCGGAGCCGGAGGTTTCGGCTCCACAGGAAGTCACTAAGCAGACAATAGTATTATGGTCAGATAGAGCAAAGGTTTTCGCACCTGCCATACATTTTGTATGTGCAGGTGTATTTTTTGTTCCGGCTTTACAGATGGGGTACTTTATAACACGCTTTGTCGGGGTGATTTTTTGAATATTCGGGCAAGATATTGACTAGTTACGAGGGCCGCTTTCAATCATACATCCATGTATGTGAAAGCTACGCTGGCATCCGTGCCAGCGTACCCTCTGTTTATTTTATTCGAATATTAAAAATCTACCCCTCCTCCGCTAATGTTATTTTAAGCACCCCTTCTGTTTAAGCCTTACATACTCAAGAGGCTGCACATACAAAATTGTATGGCAGAGAAAACCTTTGCTATCGCCTACGGCGATAGTGAAAGTTGAACCGGTACATTCTTTGTGCTAGTACACATGTAATTAAGTTGGAGTAAAGTGGGGATATCTGGCTAACCATAGCATCAAGGATTAGATTTTCTAGGTCTGAATTCATAATACAGGGGGCACAGGCCGACAGGATGTCGGCGTAGCCTTTGGGTACATGGATGTACCGTCAAAGGCGGCCCCCGTCACCTTAAGATAACTTTGCTCAGACCGTAGAAAATCAATCCGAAGACTGCGTGTTAGCAGATACCCCACTACTCCAACTA
>JAZPXZ010000060.1:0-5891 GCA_045543915.1 Wujia sp. | reverse complement strand
AAATAATAACACCACTTGGTTTTTCGTTCTTTATAGTTTCAATTATTTTATTAGTATTCTCGAAGCAATTATGAAAATCGGATAAAAGGATTAATTTATAACCTTCAAATTCCTTTGGTAGCTTATCAGATTTTATGTTATATTCAGTTATCCGTAACTGTTTCATTTCTCTTATACTTTCAATTGCAATAAAAAATATAAGCAAGATAAGTATAATAATGAAAATATCAATTATTCTCATGTATGATTATCCTTTCGTAAATTCACTCTATTCTATCACAAAAAATCTACAACATAAATCCCTAATACTTAAAGAATATGATTTTTTTTCAATATTTTCAGATGATTTAATTGCTAATTCATTAATTGTTTCATTATCAATTGAATAGATAATCTTACCTATAACATCACCTTTTTTTATAGGAGCCTTTATGTTTTTATTAATTATAAGCTTTTTAGTAACATTTTCTGGATTCCTATTTACAAGTGTAAAAGTATGTTCACTTATTGCTTCTGGTGTTACATAATCTTTCACACCATTTTGAATAGGGATTATCTGTTCATTAGCTATAACTTCACCATCTGTATAAATTTTACACTTAGAAAATCCATAATCAAGTAGCTTACCAGCTTCTTGATTTCTTGTTTCTTTTGTATCAGCTCCCATTATAACTGCAATCAAAGTAATATCATCTCTTGTTGCAGTTGCACTTATACAATAGCCTGCATCAGATGTAAATCCGGTTTTTAATCCATTTGCTCCAGGGTATTGTTTTAAGAACTTATTCGTATTGGCCAAATCAAAACGGGATTCACCCTTTGATGTTTTATGAGTTATATGATCCATCCAAATAGTTGATAAATCAAATATTTCTGGATACTTTGTAATAAGCTCTCTAGACATTATTCCTATATCTAATGCAGAGGTGTAATGATTTTCATCATCTAATCCACATGCATTTACAAAATTTGTATTATCCATACCTAATTCTTTAGCTTTTTCATTCATCATATTTACAAATTCCACTTCAGAACCGGCAATATGTTCGCCCATTGCTACTGCTGCATCATTACCTGATGATATTTCAATACATTTTAACATATCTTTAACCTTTTGTTCTTCCCCTGCTTCAAAAAAACACTGAGATCCACCCATAGAGGCAGCATGCTCTGAAATAACAACTGTATCCTCATAACTCATATTTCCAGATGCTATTTCTTCATAGCATAATAGTAATGTCATAACTTTTGTAACGGATGCTGGTTTTAAGCTTTCAGATGAATTTAATTCATAAAGGATTTCTCCTGAGCTTGCCTCAATCAAAATTGCAGATTTTGATGATATCCCCAAATCAATTTCTTCTTCAACAATACTATCTGTTCCCGTGCTAATTTGACTGTTAAATACAATACTGCTTTTGTTTTGATTTACATCATAAAAAAAAGTATTTAAGGTTAATGATACTGTTAATATTAGAGATAATATGTATTTCATATATTCTCCTATTTTAGTTATTTATATATTATACTATTAATGTATAATAAAAATGAATAATTTATGTTGACTTTTTCACTTTACACTGCTAAACTTTAAAGTAATTAATGATTTCATTTGAAAAGGAGAATTTGAAATGAGTATTAAATTTATTCAAAAGCTTCCAACTGAGGAAGAATTAAAAAATCAACTTCCATTAAGCCAGGAATTAAAAACTATAAAGGAAAATAGGGATGCCGAGATAAAAAAGGTTTTTGCTGGCGAATCAGATAAGTTTATATTTGTTATTGGTCCATGCTCTGCTGATAGTGAAGAACCTGTTATGGATTATATTCATCGTTTAGCAAGAGTACAAGAACAGATTAAAGATAAAATTCTTATAATACCAAGAATATACACAGGAAAACCAAGAACAACAGGTGCCGGATATAAAGGAATGGTTCATCAGCCAGACCCAAACAAAAAAGCAGATATGACCGAAGGTCTTATAGCTATAAGAAAGTTACATCTTAGAGCCATTGCTGAAACTGGTATGGCAGCTGCTGATGAAATGCTTTACGCAGAGAACACTAGATATGTTGATGATTTAATTGCATATCATGCTGTTGGGGCAAGGAGTGTTGAAGATCAGATGCATAGACTTACTGCCAGTGGTATTGATGTTCCTGTTGGAATGAAGAATCCAACAAGTGGCGATTTCACAGTTATGCTTAACTCCTGTCTTGCAGGTCAAACATCTCACATATTTAGCTATAAAGGCTTTCAGGTAGAAACCTCTGGAAATCCTTATACTCACTGTATTTTAAGAGGTGGTTTAGATAAGTATGGTAAATCAATGTCTAATTATCACTATGATGACCTTGTAAGACTTGTAGATGAATATAGTAAGTTTAATATAGTTAATCCAGCATGTATAGTTGATGCTAATCATAACAACTCTGGTAAGAAATGGGCTGAACAACCTCGTATAGTTAAGGAAGTACTACACTCATGTCGTCATAATGATGACATAAAAAAACTTGTTAAGGGTGTTATGGTGGAAAGCTATATTGAAGACGGAAATCAATCTATCGGAGATGGTGTATATGGAAAATCCATTACTGACCCTTGTCTAGGATGGGAAAAAACCGAAAAGCTTTTGTTAGAGGTGGCAAATCTCTTATAGATGCATATATTATATAAAGTCCAATTTAAAAGGTATATATATTTATGTGTGGAATAGCTGGCTTTTACAATCCGGACATTAATTTTTCTAACAATCCAAAAGATAATTTTAAAATACTTAACAATATGATTAAATCAATTAAAAGAAGAGGCCCTGATGGAGATGGTACCAAAATTATCAACTCCTGCTGTTTAGCTCATACAAGACTCTCTATTATAGATCTTGATAAGGGCGGACAGCCTATGAGCCTCTCTTTTAATGGAAAAAAATATCATATAATTTATAATGGTGAAATTTATAATCACAAATCATTAGCAAATGATTTAAAATCACAAGGCTATACATTTTCTACAACTTCTGATACAGAGGTAATCCTATATATGTTTGTAAAATACGGTCCTGCTTTTGTAAAGTATTTAAATGGTATATTTGCTATAGCTATATATGATGAACTTGAAAACTCACTTTTCTTATATAGAGATCATTATGGTATAAAGCCATTATATTACACCGAATTAAACAAAACAGTTATATTTGCATCTAAAATCGATACACTCTTTGAATATCCTAGAATAACACCAAGCATAGACATAAAAGGCTTTAATGAAATATTCACATTGGGACCTGCAAAGACACCAGGCTCTGGAGTATTTTATGGTATTAAAGAGGTTCTTCCAGGACAATATATTTCATATACTCCTTTTGGCGTATCAAAAAAGCTTTATTATAGATTAGAAACAAAGCCTCACGCAGATAGCTTAGATGAAACAATTGAGAAAACAAAATATCTTCTTTTAGATAGTATAAAAGGACAAATGATATCAGATGTTCCGATATGTACCTTTCTATCCGGAGGTATTGACTCATCTATCGTTAGTTCAATATGCTCCCAAAATATGAATAATGAAAAGCTTTCTACTTACTCCTTCGATTTCAAAGACAATGATATTCACTTTAAGTCTCATAGTTTTCAGCTTAGTCAAGATAGACCATATGTTGATATTATGAAGGAATACATGAATTCTAATCACACTTATTTAACCTGTGATTATAAAACATTATACGATTTATTGGAAGCATCAGTTGATTCAAGATGTTTACCTACTATGGCAGATATTGATTCTTCTCTTCTCTACTTTTGTTCAAATGTAGCAAATAAACACAAAGTCGCCCTTACAGGTGAATGTGCTGATGAAATATTTGGTGGGTATCCATGGTTTTTTAACGAAAATATGATTAATCAAGGCACCTTTCCATGGATGAGTGATATAACATTTAGAAAATCTATACTTAATCCAGAGTTTGCTGCTACCCTACAGATGGAAAAGTATGTAAAAAATTCATATAATAAGACAATTTTAGACATTGATTATCTTCCTGAAGAATCTGAAAAAGAAAAAAGTCTTCGAAGAGTTTCATATCTTAATATTAGATGGTTTATGCAGACATTACTTGACAGAATGGATAGAACTTCTATGTACAGTGGACTTGAGGCAAGAGTTCCTTTTGCTGATTATAGACTAATTGATTATGTTTTTAATATACCATGGAGATATAAACTATTAGATAATACCCCAAAGGGATTGTTGAGACATATTGCAAAGGATTATTTACCGGAAAGTATTATGAATCGTCCGAAAAGCCCATATCCAAAAACCTATCATCCAAAATATCAACAATTATTGATAAAAGGAGTTCAAGATATAATTTATGACACATCTTCACCATTAAAACCATACTTGAACACAACTGCTATAGAAGGTCTTTTAAAAGGTCCTGATAATAATACAAATCCATGGTATGGACAGCTAATGGCTAAGCCGCAGATGTTTGCATATCTTATACAGATTGATTATTGGATGAGAAAATATTCATTATCACTATAAAAAGAAAGTGACCGAAAGGTCACTTTCTTTTTTTTTTTAATATATTATTGGTTGATATTGTTTTCCTTCTAATGCTGCTAATATTGATGGTTTTAGCTTATCTAAATATGCAACTAAGGAACAAGGTTTATTGATACAATCATCCTGACCAAATGGAACAACATAAATATTTTTTATGTTTAGTAATCTTCCTATATTTTGAAAATTCATACTTAATCCATCATTAGTTGATATTGCAAGTAATAGCGGCTTTTCATTTCTTAAATGAGCTTTTGCAGCCATAAGAACTGGTGAATCGGTTATACCATTAGCAAGCTTAGCCAATGTATTACCGGTACATGGAGCTATAACCATAATATCAAATAATTTTTTGGGACCTACCTGCTCTGATTGCTGTATGGTAGAAAAACCATCCTTTTGTGTTATATTTCTAACCTTTTCTAAAAAAGAATCGGCTTTGAAAAATCTGGTATCCATATTTTGTGTATTAAAAGAAAAAATAGGTGTTATGTCAGCACCTTCATCTTTAAGAGCTTTTATTTGTGGCAAAATTTTATCAAAAGTACAAAATGATCCAGTTATTCCAAATCCTATTTTACACTCTGATAACATACATAATATTCCTTTCTTTGAAGGAGGAAGGAATTATATTTTTTCGGTAATATAATGATTATAGCATGCATTACCTATTAATGCTCCAGCATCTGCAGGAAACATTCTTCCTGGTATACCTAAGCTTAGAACAGCAAAAATATTCTTTGACTTGCAATAATCAAAATCTACTCCCCCTGGCTTTGAAGCAATATCAAAAATCTTTGTTTCGGATAAAGTATCTATGATATCCTTGTTTATAATTTGAGCCGGAATCGTATTAATAATATAGTCGAATTTTTTGGAGTAATCAACTAAAGAATCGATATTCAAAAAGGAATACCCCTCCCCTTCTATCTCATCCTTAAGATTATTTTTTCTAACAGCTACAGTTACCTTTGAATTATAATTAGATAATTCCTTTGATATAGCTTTCCCACAATATCCATACCCCGTAACAAGAATATTCGAATTTTTTATGGATAAATCATAGGATAATATCTCTTTAATAATTCCTTTTGCAGTAAGTCTGGAATTTTCGATAATTACATCCTCCCACTTAAGATAATCATACACCTTTATCTTATTATTTATTAACTCTCTAAATTCAACAGAAATACCACCACCATAAATTGCCTTAATATTATTAATGTGATTCTTTATATATTGGTAGCATTCACCATTTACGGGAGGTGAAAAAATTACACAAGCATCATCAATTAAATGATTTGGGTCTCTATTAACCTCGCATCCT